>NZ_OY781461.1:2910625-3232916 GCF_963676955.1 uncultured Desulfuromonas sp.
CTGTTTGATCGCCCGGTAGAGCTTTTCCGCATGAGCCGGTGAGCCAAAGGTGTTGGCATCGACCAGGCGGATAAAAGGGATGTCCGGCAGGCTGTGCAGATCGCGAATAACCGCATCAATGGGTTGGGTCAGGTATTGACCACCGCACTGTCCGGCAATACAGCAGAACGAGCAGTTGTAGGGACAGCCAAAAGCGGTCACCACAAACCCCAGAGACACGTTTAATTTCGCGAGAAAATAATCATCACGGTAAGCTGCGATCAGGTCGTAGCGGGGGGCATCGTCAATGGGTTGATCCCGATTGCCATAGCGTCGCGGTGACCACACCAGCCTTTTCCCCGGCGTGACGCGGGCAACTCCCGCTATGGCTATGTTTGCCTGTTCCTGCTCCAGTTGATCCATCAGTTGACCAAAACTGTCTTTACCGAGACCGATGATAATATAGTCAAACGGTTCTTCGTTGAAGTGCTCAGGAACATTGCTGACATGAATGCCGCCAATCACCAGTTTTGCATCACACAGTGACCGTGCCTGCCGGGCGAGTTGTTTGACCGTATTGGCCTCGCAGGTCATGGCGGTAAAGCCGATCACATCAGGTTGAGTGGCACGAATGGTTTCCTGCAAATCGCTGTTATCGGTTTTCAGGTCCAGGATCGTGACGTTATGACCGGTGAGTCCGGCGGCGACAACTTCCAGGGCCAGTGGTTCACCGCGAAAGATCTGTTTCAGTGAATCGATGCCGTAACGTTCTTCGGGAATACTGCGGCCGCAGTTAGGGGGATTGATCAGCAGAATATTCATGCGTTTAACGGGGGCTATCAAGCAAGGGGCGGATTTTTACCACAGAAAAACGGACTGCCGCGTGAATGGTTCGCGCGGCCAGTTTGCCGGCCTGCTGTTCAACCTGCTGAACCATCGCCTCTTTAAACGGACCCGTCTCTTCGATGTCATCAACCGCCAGGTACAAGCGGGCACCTTGCCAGTTGAAAATCAGTGGGGCCGGTTCATAAACGCTGAGAACCGCGTTGGCGTTGTGCCGCAGATTTTCAAGGCTGTGATTATTGGCCAGGGCGATGTTAACATGCTGTGGGTCCGGCATCATGGCTGAGCCGATAACAGCACTGTTGGGATGTCCGGCTCCATCGACTGTCGACAGGGTGCCGACACGTTGTGCCGTGTTCACAAAAGAGACCAGTTCTTCGGGGGTCATAAAACCTCACAACAACGCATGAAGAGCATAAAAACATAACAAAAACGACAATTTCGTATTATAAGTGTAAATCTTTGGTTAGGCCAAGACCTTTTGTGGTTTTTTATGATAGCAAGCTATGGCTTCAGTTCGGGAGGAAATACAACGTGGTTGCAAAGATCAGTCAAGTCATTGTCCGTTATGCCGAAACCGACGCTCAGGGCGTTGTTCACCATGCGACCTATCCCGTCTGGTTTGAAGAGGGACGCTCTGATTTTCTGCGTCAACTCGGCACACCCTATAGTGAGTGGGAAGAGATGGGCTATTACGTGGTGGTCGCGGATTTGTCCCTCCGTTACTTAGCTCCGGCGTTCTACGAAGATCAATTGACCGTTGAAACTTCACTGCAACGCCTGAAGAAGAGGCTGATTGAATTTTCCTACCGGATTTTGCGTGAAGATGAGGTCATTGTTCAAGGCAGCAGCCGTCATCTGATTGTTGGTCCGGATAAGCAACCACGGGCTCTTGAAGGTGCTTTTTATGAGCGTCTGACCCACCTTTTACAGGAGCAGACCCCATGATCAAAGCACTTACTGCCCCCGAATACCACCCGCTGATCAATGAGATCCGCCAATTGTCACTGACCCATGTTCAACCCTATGCCGCCCAATGGGATCGGGACAATCAGTTCCCCCTCGACCAGGTCAGCGCGTTGGCCAAACACGGCTTACTGGGAATTTGCGTTGACGAGCAGTGGGGAGGTCTGGGAAAATCACTTTATGAGATGGCTGTGATCATCGAAGGCGTGGCGCGTTATGATGCCGGTATGGCCTTGACTCTCGCCGCACACAGTCTGGTCTGCGACCATGTGCAACGGTTTGGTTCAGAGACACAGAAAGCGCGCTATATGCCGGCTCTGGCTCGGGGAACATCCCTTGGCGCCTGGGCCTTGGCTGAAACGGGCAGCGGCAGTGATGCGGCATCCATCACCACACGTGCCGAGCGCAACGGAAAGGGCTGGCAGCTGAACGGTCGTAAAATGTTTGTTACTCAAGGCTCGGTTGCCGGGCTGTACGTGGTCATGGCACGCAGTGGCGACCATAAGAAATCAGCGATCAGTGCCTTTCTGGTGGAAGCTGACACTCCGGGCGTCAAGCCGTCAACGCCCTTGGAAAAGCTCGGCTGCCGCAGTTCCAATACCACGGCAGTTCATTTTGATCATGTGCAGCTGGCTGGTGAGCAACTTCTCGGTGAAGAACACCGTGCACTCGCTGCCGCCTTCAGTTTGCTCGATCATGGCCGGGTGACGATCGCGGCACTGGCTTGCGGTCTCATCCGCGGTTGCCTGGAAGAATCGCAACGGCATACGGCCCGCCGTCAACAGTTCGGCACGCCGATCAACACCTTTCAGGCCATACAATGGCCGATGGCTGACATGGCCACCCATTATGATGCGGCTTGGTTACTGACAGCGCGTGCCGCCCAATTGTGTGATGATGGGAAACGTTGCGGCACTGCGGCCGCCAAAGCCAAACTGTTTGCCGGAGAAATGGCGGTCAAAAGTGCTGAGCGGGCTGTGCAGCTACAGGGTGGCTATGGCTACCTTAAGAACAGTTGCGTTGAGCGCTTTTATCGGGATGCCAAGCTGTGCGATATCGGTGAAGGGACGGCTGAGATTCAACGGTTGGTGATCGCTCGGCAGTTGATTGCAGAGATGGGGTAACAGTATCGGGGTGCCAAGGGGGGCTGTATCGATCACTTATCGACGGACCGCGCGAAGCCGTCTTAATCAGTGTCCATGACACTATTCCTCATTCTTCTGATTGAGAACGCCCCCTAAACAAAAAAAGCCGCATGGTTGGAGGTGAATTGCGGTGGATCGCGGCGCAGGATTTCCGCAATAAGCGGTTCTTTTTTTATCCGTTTGTCGATAAAGCGACGCACCTCGCCACGATTCCAGCCTTTGGGATGGTCAAAGTCACTGTAGAGACTCAGATCTCCCTGATAAAATGGGTGTAGATCCAGGTGTTGTGCATCTGGACTATTGGTTGGCAGGTTGAAGATCGCCAGGTTTAAGAAGCCGATGGCTTGATGATTACGGCGGATGAACTCCCGGGTTTTTTCTGCAGCGTCAAGATCTTCCTTCGGCGTACCGAACAGCAGATAGATGTAGGTGGCGATGCCCGCCTGTTTAAGACATGTCAGCACGCGTTCCGTCAGGTCAACGCTGACGCCTTTGTCCATACTTTCCAGAACCTGATTATCCCCGGACTCCACGCCCAGTTTGATCATGACGCAACCGGAGTGCCGCAGCGCCCGGCAATAGTCCGGATCAGCCAGATGTTCACTGATGCGGGCAAAACCGTACCAGGGGGCCGGCAGTGGTTGAGCCATCAGTGCGTTGATGACCGCCGGGCTGATGGCGTTGTCAAGGAGATGGACCAAACCCGGTTGCCACGCGTTGCACAAGTGATGCAGCTGGTCAACGACGCGCGACACCGCCAGAGGTTGATACGGGTTCTGTTCAGCGCGTTCCGGGCAGAAGGTGCAACGATTCCAATAGCAACCGCGTGATGCCGCGAGAGGAAGAACAGGGGAGGGAGACCAGTAACGGTCCAGCGGAAGAACGGAATAATCGGGTGGTGCGTTCAGGTTTTGTTGGGGACGTGGGCCGAGCAACTCCAACAAAGCGGCTTCGCCCGGTCCGTCGATACAGTGATCGATGCAACCTGAAAACGGGTTGTTCCAGTTGGGGTGACGCATCCATGATGTTATCAGACCACCACCAACCATGATGGGTAAATGCGGCGCGATTTTTTTCAATGTGCCGATCATGGCAAAAGTCGGAACCGCCTGGCTCATAAAATTGAGTGAGAAACCGACGAACCGCGGTGAGCGTTCTGCCAGAACCTGTGTCAGCCGGGCGACAAAATAATCATGAAATGGGCTCAGCTCCGGGTGCTCCGCCGCCGCCAACAGATCCTCACTGCGCACACAGGAAAAGCTGTTGTCCGTGTAATTGCTCAGCGTCATGGTCGCCTGCCGGCTGCTCTGATTGAGGGCGCGGTTGAGATCGGCAACACAGCGTTGATAACGGGAAAACGTTTGATACAGAGCGGTCTGACGGATGGCTTCAAGGTTGTTTGATGCATGCTTTTTAGCCCGGCGTGTCCAGGTGTCATCTGCCATCGCAGGGCCTTGAATCAGGAGTTCCTGCGCTTCAAGGTTGCAGTCCATCACCTGACAGGAATGTCCATGAGCACGCAGAACGCCGGCCAGAATGGCCAGACCCGCTGGTGGTTCACAGGCTTTGGCGATGGGTGGGTGAATGAGCAGCATATGCAGTGGTGAGATCCTGTGACGGCAAAGAAAGATTTTGTGTAGCGTTCCTGACAGGGCTCTGTCAATATTAAAAAAAATCGCGTAACGATTCTTTGCAATAAACAAAGAGTCTCAGATGTTTCAGGGGGCATTCTCAGTCCACGTCCTGTACGTAGCGGATCATGTGAAGGGAATATGGTTTCTGGTGTGAGATATGCCGCATTGGGCATTTTATACCGGATGAACAGGAGGGAAACGATGAAACGAAACTATTGGTTGGCAGCCGTCATAACCGTAACGATCAGCCTCAGCGCCGGTTGCGTCGAAGTCACCCAGTCACCACTGCTCGGCAGCCTGCTCAACACGGCAACCACCTCCAGCGTCCTTGACGAATCCACCGTTGCTTCGGGACTGAAGGAAGCCCTCAAGGTCGGCAGTGAGCGTGCCGTTTCTCTGACCTCCGCCGAAGACGGCTTCCTTGACAATTCCCTGATCCGTATTGCCATGCCCGAGTCGTTGCAAAAGGTTGCCACCACTTTACGCAGTGTTGGTATGGGCTCGTATGTTGATGAGTTTGAAGTAGCGATGAACCGGGCGGCCGAGAGTGCTTCCAGCGAAGCCAAAAGCGTGTTCTGGGATGCCATCACCTCTATGACGTTGACCGATGCCATGGGGATTTTGCAGGGTGATGATACGGCGGCCACCGATTATTTTCGTGAAAAGACGTCCGATCAACTCTCTGAAAAGTTCAAGCCGATTGTGCAGGAGAAAATGGCCGAAGTGGGCGTGTACGGCTATTACACCACATTGGTCAATGCCTACAATGCGTTGCCGTTCACCGCGAAGCCGCAGTTTGATCTCGAGCAGTACATCGTCGATGAAGCTCAGGATGGCGTGTTCACCATGTTGGCTGAGGAGGAAGTCAAGATTCGCCAAGATCCGGCCAAACGCACAACCGAACTGCTGCAAAAGGTCTTTGCGGCCCAGGATTAGTCTCATTTATGCAGAACCTGCCAGCACTTTTTGCCGAAGTACAACACCATCTGCCCGATAACGGTGAAAGCCGCCGGTTGTTTTATGGCCGAGGCCAATGTTTTGCCGGTTTGGACGATGTGGTGATTGATTACCATCCGCATCTGATCCTGATCTGTCTGTACCGGCAGCGGGACGTCGCGTGGCTTGAGGCGGTTGCCGTCGGGCTGTATGAGCTGATTCCAGGCGAACCTTGTGTGGCGGTGCAGTTTCGCTATGAACAGGGCTGTCCCGTAAGCGTGGTGTCTGGTGTGCCTCCTGTTCAGCCTGAGGCGCTTGAGGATGGTTTGCGCTACCATCTTCAGCTCGATCGTGGACAAAACCTTGGTTTTTTTCCGGATATGGCTTTTGGCCGTCGCCTTGTCCGTCAACGGGCGCAGGGTAAAAAAGTCCTCAATCTGTTTGCTTACACCTGTTCCTTTTCCATTGCGGCTTTGGCCGGTGGTGCCGGCCATGTGGTGAATATCGATATGAGCCGTAGCGCCTTGGAACTGGGGCGTGCCAATCATCAGCTCAATGGTTGTGACCTGCGCGATGCCGGTTTTGTGGCTTTGGAAATCTTTCGCAGCAACAGTCGGATTCGCAAGCTCGCCCCTTTTGACCTGATTATCTGTGATCCTCCCGCCCAGCAGGGCCGTAGCTTTACGGCCAAAACCCATTGGCCGAAATTGTTACAGCGTCTTCCGCTCTGGTTAGCCCCCGGTGGAGAGTTGATGCTGTGTCTTAATGGTCCCCATCTTGAGGAAGCTTTTCTTGAGGAGTTAATTGCCTCGTCTCTGCCTCATGCGCAACTGCTGGGCTGCCTGGATTCTGGTGACGACTTTCCTGAAAAGAAACCACACTGCAAAACCCGCCTTTATCATCTCCGTTATATCGCCTGATTATTCCATATGAGTCAAAAATAGTCCTGAAGAGTAAGTTGTTTTATTGGTCGTTGCCGAATTGTTCCAGGCTAATAATTAGAGCGCATGGTGTATACATAGTGTCGCGAAATTGTGCATTGTGTCTCTTCTATTATAGGTTGTTTGTTCCAATTTGGTTCGAATTTCCATGTGAGATGAAGTGTTCTTGTAAGAATGTATACTGAACCCCCGTTTTATCTTGATGTGATGTTTTTGGCATGAACATGGCTAAGAAGCCTTTCAAGTTTTGCAACGATGTAAACATCGTTCTTTTTTATGCCAAGGGAGGTGATGCCATGGGTTTGTTGTGAATTCATGGTGTCAAAATGTCATATCAATCAAAATGGGAGAAAGTATGCGTAGATTATTTTGGGGGGTAGTTTGTGGAGCGATCATCTTTATGTCGAGTGGCCAGGCTGTTTTTGCGGCGATCACACTCTATGAAGCGGATGCAACAACATTCAGCGTTGATGGATCGTTCAACACGTTTTATGTCCATAGTGACAGTGATAAGAATGCGGCAATGGAAGCCATTGCCGGCTCGGACCGGGAACAGTCCCGGGTGAAAATGGGCTTTTTGCCGAACTGGATCGGATTCAATTTCAGCAAACAGATGGGTGATCTGAAATTGGGCGGTCGTGCTTCCTTCTGGGTGACGATTAATGACAGCGATAATAATGTCACCGAATCCGGCATCGATACCCGCCAGTTTTACGGCACCATTGACGGCCGCTGGGGCCAGGTTCTGATTGGTAAAGATTTCACCATCTTCAACCGCTCCAATATTTTTCTCGATGAAATCCTGCTTGGTTACGGCAATGTCAGTGACACCATGGGGCTGATCGACGGCAATGGCGTTTCCTTCGGCAATATCGGCACCGGCTATACCTATCCGTTCCCTTCCGCGCAGATCACCTATCGTTCACCGGAACTGGCCGGATTCAAATTAACCCTTGGCGTTGTCGATCCGTCACGCACCGCAACGGATGGTGAAGAGCATGCGCCGCGCTTTGAAGGCGAATTGACCTACCATTACACTTATAAGCAAGGTGGGATCACCGCATGGACCGGCTTTTTAACGCAGTCTTCCGAAAATGAGGACAATGACATCGATACCAACGGCGTTTCTTACGGTATCCGTGCCAGCTATGCCGGTTTTGCCCTTCATGCGTCGGGTTATCAGGCCAGTGGTCTTGGCTTTGAACTCGGTGCCGGGGTAGACACGACTCTGGGACTTCCCGTGGTTGATGCCAATGGCGATGAGCTGGACTCTGAAGGCTATCTGCTGCAGGCTGCTTATACCTTCGGAGCCTTCCGCTTGGTCGGATCTTATGGTGAAAGTGAGCTTGATGGTGATGTCGGTGTTGATGACTGGGAGAATGAAACCACAACAACGGCCATTTTCTATACGGTGAATGAAGGTTTGAAGCTGGTTGGTGAATACAACATCAACGAGATTTCAATTGGTCATGCTGAAGAAGAAACCAAGACGATCGCACTGGGCGCTATCGTCAGCTTCTAAATGTCGGGCAGGCGTCTCTATTCAAGGGCAGCCTGCCTTTTTTATGTTGTTTAGGGGGCGTTCTCATTCTTCTGATTGACAACGCCCCCTAACTGTCGCTTGGACCTTGACCTGTGAGGTTTGTATGAAAAAACGTGGTGTATTCGGGCGTCTTGTTTTGAAGAGCCTTTCTCTGGGGAAGATTGTTTTGGCCGGGCTTGTTCCGCTGCTGTTAAGTGCATGCGCCCACCTGCAATCGGCACAAACGCCGGTTGTACGGCACTACCACCATGCCGTTGTTCTTGAGTCATCCGCTGACGCTGTATTTAATCATCCCCAAGATCTGGATGTGGCGGTATTGAAGGGCCTTTTAGCACGGCTGAACTATGTCGGTACGTCCGGACTCGTCAGTGAACCGACAACAATGGCGGTCTTTCAACCGGCAGAGATCGAGCGACTCGCACCTGCATTACAACAGGCATTGCACGATGCATCCGCGAAACAATGGGTGCGTTTTGTCTCTTTTGGTCAGAAGCAGGGCGTTCTGTTCAACAGCAGTCGTAAGACGGAAGGGGTTTTATTTTTCTCGCCGGACAACCAGGTTAATATCGCCTTTAGCTTTATTAATGCCAAACGGGCTCCCAGTGAGACATCAGCGATCTACCATCAGTTTGCCACGTTGAATCCTCTTGAGATTGATGCGTCAGAGACACCGCTCGTTGTAGAGGAATCAGGAGTGCATTTAAAACATTCAGCCAATGGCAGACGGGCCTCCATGTGGCTTGAAGCCGATCTGCAAACGTTTGCAGATTATCTCATGGATAAAGAGTTGTCTGTTCCTGAGTCATCGGTTGAACCGACAATCGTTTTTCCGCTGAAGCGGGGGGATGCTTTGGTTAAGGAGGAAGTGACAGCGCCCTTTACTGCAGAGCAACAACGACAGCAGCAAATCATACAAAAGTTGCGCTTTTTTAAACGTCTGTTTGATGAAGGTTTGATCTCGCTCAGAGAGTATGAAGAGCAAAAAGCGAATGTCCTGATGACGAACAACTAAAGGTCTGATGGCGAAATTGCGACCTTATTCGTTCCAAATCTTTTTATGAAATCAGCCCTTTGCGTATTCGTAAGGGGTTTTTTATTGTTTAAAATTTTTCACAAAACAACACTTGTTTTTTATACAGATAGGCTGTTAATCTGTAAATATGATAAAATTAGTAATATTTCAACGGGGTGATGTTTATGAATACAGCGAAACCATGCCGTGAGTCGCGCGTTACTAAAACCTCCGTTGTCCTTCCACCCGATGCCAACAATTACGGGACGTTGTTTGGTGGAAAGATGATGGCTTATGTTGATGAGGTCGCCAGTCTGTCCGCGATGCGCCATGCACGAACTCCTGTGGTGACGGCATTTATCGATTCTGTCGAGTTTCTTTGCCCGGTACGGGTAGGGCAAGCGGTAACCTTGGAATCCTTTGTCTGCTGGACCGGGACAACGTCGTTGGAAGTTTATGTCAAGGTCATCGCTGAGGATTTGATGAGTGGTGAGAAACAACTCTGTCTGACGTCACTTCTGGTCTTTGTTGCCTTAGATCGTGACGGGACGCCGGTGCCTGTTCCAAAGGTTCTTGCGCAGACCGATTTTGAGCGGGCATTAAACGAGGGAGGAGAAGGGCGTTTGCATCGGCGACGCAAGCGTAAGGCATTAATGCCGGAGGGTGAATCTGACATTTTTTCTTCTCATTGAACACGTTTTTCGTGTTTTAATATTGGCGTAACTAATTAATTTTTTGAAGTTGATGCATTTTTTCTATTTGCTGTTATTTTCATCATAAAGGGGGGAAAACAACCGTTTTCTAGGAGGCGAATTTATGCGTGTAAAGAAAATCCGGACCAAGTTCCTACTGCCCGTTTTTGGTGTGTTGATCTTTGCTTTTGTCGTTGGCATGTTCGGGATGAAAAATGCCATTACGTCATTGGTGGACAGCCAATTACAGACAACCCAACAACTTTCTGAACGTTCTCTGGCCGCGAATACCGCAGCTAAAATTGAGGATATCAATGGAAACATTGAGCGGATGGGTCGTAAAGCCCTTGAGCAGGCGGCGATTCTCAGCCACATCTGTGGTGTGACTGAGGCCTATCAACTGGCCCATCAGGGTGATTTGAATGATGAACGTGATTCCTCAGGTCAGCAAGCCCGTGAACAACTCCGTAAATTGTTCAAGCCGGTTATCGCAGGATTCAAGAAAGAGACCGGTCTTGCTGAGCTGAAGCTTCATTTCCATCTACCGACCGGCCGCAGCCTCGTTCGTCTTTGGCGCGACGGCTGGCAGACCAAACGCAACGGCCAGAAGATTGATGTTTCTGATGATTTGACCGGTTTTCGCAAAACCGTGGTTCAGATCAATAGTGGTAGCCATCAGCCGATTAGCGGTATTGAAGTTGGCCGTGGCGGTTTTGCCATTCGCGGATTGGTATCGATTCAGGAGAATAACGGGACACATTTAGGTTCGGCTGAAGTTCTCTTGCCGTTTAATGCACTGCTGAAAATTTCCCAAACAGCGCCGACGCAGAATTATTCCGTGTATATGAACGCGGATTTGCTCCCCATTGCCACCAACCTGCAAGACAAGAAAAAATATCCGGTGCTGGGGAGCAAATATGTTCTTTGTGCATCCACGGATCAATCCCTTGTCAGTCGTTTAGTGAACATTGATCGTTTGAATGCCGGTGTTGCTGCATCACATTCCGAATTGGTTGATAACTATTATGTGTCCGTTTTTCCCATCAAGGATTTTTCCGGCAAACAGGCCGGCCTGATGGTGATGACGGAAGACGTCAGTGAAACCCTGGCGAGTCTTGCCTCAATTAAAAGTACCGGTCTGGCCTCTTTGGCCTCTATTGAACAGAAGAGTATTTTTGGTGCCTTGTTCCTGGTGGTTCTGATCGGAGCGATTGTTCTGGTGGTCACCAATTACATCACCAAACCGCTCAGTCAGGCTGTCAGTGTCACTGAAGCCATTGCTCTGGGTGATCTGGGACAACGTCTTACCATCGAACGTGAGGATGAAATGGGAATCCTCTCGAACAGTTTAAATGCGATGTGCGACAGTTTGTCGGACAAGGTTGAGTTGGCTAAAACCATTGCCAGTGGTGATTTAACGCCTGAAGTCCATTTAGCATCACAACACGATGAATTCGGCAAGGCTCTGCAGGAGATGGTGGCTGGCCTCGGCAGCCTCATTTCTGAAGTTAACGGCGCCAGCAGCCAGATTGTTTCCGGTTCCATGCAGGTGTCGGATGTCAGCCAGGCGTTGTCGCAAGGAGCCACGGAACAGGCCGCCTCTTTGCAGGAAATTACCAGTTCCATGACCCAAATCGCCAGCCAGACACGCCAGAATGCCGACAATGCCACGGTGGCCAACCAATTGTCCGGAGCGGCGATCAAGTCGGCGGATGAAGGTAATACCAATATGCAGGCCATGGTTGGGGCGATGAAGGAGATCAATGAAGCCGGGCAGGATATTTCAAAAATTATCAAGGTCATTGATGAGATTGCCTTCCAGACTAATCTGCTGGCGTTAAATGCCGCAGTTGAAGCGGCCCGTGCCGGACAACATGGCAAGGGCTTTGCCGTTGTCGCCGAAGAGGTACGGACTCTGGCGGCACGCAGTGCCAAAGCGGCCAGCGAAACCGCCGAGTTGATTGAAGGCTCGGTGTCCAAAGCGGACAATGGTTCGAAGATTGCCGAACGAACCTCTAATTCATTGCAGGAGATTATGCAGGGCATCTCAAAAATGGATGACCTCATCGGTGAGATTACCACCGCAGCCAACGAGCAGGCCGAAGGAATCTCTCAGGTGAATGAGGGACTCAACCAGATTGATCAGGTCACCCAGCAGAATACCGCCAGTGCTGAAGAAGGGGCGGCGGCCGCTGAAGAGTTGTCCAGCCAGGCAGAGCATATGCGTGGCATGCTGGCTCGTTTCAAAGTCAACGAAAACCAGACCGCACCAATGAGCGATCGCCTCTCTGTCTCGCAAGACACGCCTGAACTGGGTTGGGATGATTAATGGGTTGATGCGCTTGAACATGTAAAAAAGAAACCGGCCGCTGTTTAACGACAGCGGCCGGTTTCTTTTTATCTGAGTTTGGTGCAAAAATTGACTCTCTGAAAAGGCTCCTGTGTTGAGGTCTTATCCCCCTAGGCCTCAATCCGGCGAGGTTGGGCGCTAAAGGGAAAACGCAGCGAGATCGTGGTTCCTTCCCCTTGAGCACTGTGAATGGTAATGCTGCCCTTGTGGGCCTCAATAATACGCTGACAGATGGGGAGCCCGAGCCCCGTGCCATAGATCTTGGTGGTGAAAAACGGTGTAAAGAGCTTTTTGATGGTTTCATCATCCATGCCGACGCCGTGATCCTGAATCGTCACAATCAGTTCATCCTGTGCCGCCTGAACGTAGCAGGTGAGTTCGCCACCTTCGGGCATGGCCTCAGCGCCGTTTTTAAACAAATTCCACAACACCTGTCGGATCAGGTCTTCATCCAGTGGAATGGCAATCGAATCGTCGCCGCTGAATTGGAACGTGATCAGCTTGAAATTCTCCATGGTTTCAGCTTCGGTGGCCACTTCTTTGAGAAGCTGCATCGGTGTGATCAGCGTCTGATTCGGTGTCCAGGCCCGCGCATAGTCGAGCATCTGGTTGACGGTGTTTTCAATGCGGAAGACCAGAATGATGATTTCGTTGAGGATCGCCACTTGGCGAGGATTTTCTTTGACGCTTTTCAACAGCATCTGGGCCGCACCGCCGATGCCGGCCAAAGGGTTGCGGATTTCATGGGCAATGGATGCGCCCATCTCACCAATGGCGGCCAGACGTTTGCTTTGAGCAATTTCGTCGTGCATGGCTTTTAGCTCGGAAATGTCGCGAACAATCCAGACAAACAGAGTGTCACTGCCAATCTGCACGGAGCTGGCACGCATGTGAACCGGAATAAAATCGCCCTCAATCTTTCGGCCGGCCATTTCGCAACCGGAATCAAAGCATTTGTAATGACAGGTTTCCGGATATTTTTTGATCGTTTGCAGTAACCGCCCGGAATGTTCCTCCTGAGCCAGCAAACTGATCGATTTGCCGATCAACTCTTCCGACTCGTAACCGAACATTTTTGCCGCAGCCAGATTGAGACTTTCAATGGTGCCGTTCTGGTCCACGGTGATGATGCCGTCCGGAGCCGTATCCAGAATGGCATGAATGCGTTTTTCGTTGCTGCGTAGCGCTTCTTCAGCCGCCAGACGACGCAGGCGATCGCGCTGCAGCCTGTGGACCATCTGGTTGAAGCCCTGCCAGAGAACACCGATCTCATCTTCACTCGGGGTTTTCAAGGGCACGGTCAGAAGATCCTCAGCGGTATTGATACTATTCACATGCCGGGTCAGTTTACTGATGGGTTTGATCACATTGCGTCGCAGGAATAAGACAAAGATGCCGATGGTGATAAATCCTGAAATAACGTTGGAGAAGGCATCGTAGGAGATGGTCTCAAGGCCGTGGATGACGCCAGTGCGGTCCGTTTGCATATGGACGATAAATGCCGGCTTATGATTAATGTCGCGCACCATTTTAAACGTATGCAACGTGTTGCCGATCGGTAAAAAAACCGGCTCTTCACGCAATTTGAGAAATTCAAGATCCTTATCGTTGAGCAAATCACTTGTTTGAGGCTGAATAAATTGAACCGTGCCGTGCAGATGTTGATTGAGGGCCATAATCGGACTGTCGATCAGTAGCCGTCCCATCACCAAAAAGCCGTTAGGTGGTGCGGTTTCTTCACTGTCGGTAATCGGGCGCGAAGCCAGGATCATCGGGCCTTCAGCGGACATGATAAAGCCGGTACAACTATCGGAACCCTTCAGCAGGGGGCTGGGCAGTTGTAGAAAGGATTCCTGATTCTTGTCGGCATATTTATTTGAAGTGCCTTTCCAGATCACATGACCTTTACTGTCCAGATAACAGAGCAGATCCAACGCGTTGTTGTCAAAAGTGGCTGGAACAAGATTGGACTCGATGTAGTCTTCATCATGTCCTTGTTGTTGTATAAACGTATAGCTGTCATCCCAGGAAGCCCAGTCACGACATAGTCGATCCAGTCCCAGCAGCTCAAAACTGAGAATCTGCATGGTGTGGTCAATGTGCTCTTCGATGCGAGTACGTTCTTGATCAAGAAAGGTGGGCAGGACGAATAAACGGTGAACGGTGTAATCCATCAGGCCGTAAATGCTCAAGGTAGCAAACAACATGAGCAGAATCTTTAATCTAAGGGACATAAATGTTCTCACTGAAAAAAGAAATAAATCCTTTCTACTATAGCATAAATGCGATGAAAGAGCATCTTTCCCTTATTGTGCGCTTGTTGGGATTTGTGCGGCCCGGCCGGGCGGACAGAATATTGAAAAAACAACCAAGGGATTTTTTTACCACGCTAAACCAAACGCAGGACTTTTGTTTTTGGTGGGGTGTTTTCGGTGTAGAAGCAATGCGTATTTCCCCCCTGTTTTTTCGCCATATACATGGCCTGATCCGCTTGATTGAGCAGGGCTTCGGGGTCAACACCATCCAAAGGGTAGACAGCGGTTCCCATACTGGCGGAAGAATTGATACGCAGGCTGTTGACTATATAGGGAGCGGCCAGGGCGATCCGCACCTTGTCGACAATTTGCGGAATGTCGTCGCGATCTTTGATGCCGGTGAGAATCAGCAGAAATTCATCACCGCCGATGCGCGAAACCGTGTCGTTCTCGCGTAAACAATCCTGCATGCGGCGTGCTGTTTTTTGCAACAGGATATCCCCGACGGCATGGCCGTGATGATCGTTGATCCGTTTGAAGTGATCCAGATCAACATAGACCAGAGCCGTTTTTTGATGGTAACGCCGTGCCTGGGAAATCGCTTGGGACAAGCGGTCATTCAGGAGAAAACGGTTGGGCAGATTGGTGAGCATGTCGTGATAGGCCATTTGCAGAATATGTTCATCCTGTTCACGGCGCTGGCTGATATCGCGAAAAATACCTCGAATCATATGGGGCTTGCCGTTTTTGACACTGTAACTGCAGTTGCCCTCCAGAGTAATGGACTGACCATCGCGGGTTTGATAGGTGACTTCAAAACAGCCTTTATATTGGCCGTTGAGAAGCTCGGCAAAACGGGATTGGCAGGTGTTTTTATGATCGTCGGCAATAATATCAAAGATGTTCATGCGTGAGGCTTCCGCACGCGTGTAGCCAAGGGTCTCTTCCCAGATGTTGTTGACATAGAGAATGTTGCCGCGTGTATCAACAACCTGAATCAGGTCCTGAGCATGATGAATAAAATCACTGAACAGTTTCTGTTGCTTTGATAATTCACGCAGCTGACGGTCCGAACGCAGATGGCAGGCCAGGAACAGGGCGGCTATAGCCGCGGACGTCAGGCCAACCGGCATGAATAAAAACAGAGTCGCGGCGGTCAGCTCCGTTTTGGCAATCAAGTAGAGATAGCCGATGATCGCACCGAGAGCGCCTGCTGCGCTTAGTGTCATGGTAATCTGCCGATTAGTGCGGATCATAAGGTGCCTCGTTCTTTGAATAAACTGAATGAAATTGTTTTGTTAAGGAAAAGGGGAATAGGTTTTTATGCCTATCCCCCCGCGTTCACAGTTCGTTAAATGTGACGGTTGTTAATCGTCTTTTTCTGTATGACAGGCAAAGCAGCCATTGTTGTCCGCGCCGTTTAAAGGTTCGCCGGCAGAGATGCCGCCGTTACCGTCGGTATTGGTGTATTCCCAGCGTAACAGGTCGGCATAGGGTGAGCCATGGGCACGATGGCAAGAGATACAGGTAACAATGGCGCCAGAGGTCACTTCACCAGTGACAGGTGAAGCCAAACCTACCGGTGCGACAATATTGTAAATGCCGGTTCCCGGATCCGCTGTTGTATCCGTTACTCTGGCATACGCCGTGTATTCACTGTCATCGCCGGTCGGCAGGGCGTAATCCGTCGGGTGACGCAGCCAGGCGCCTCCATCATTAATGGTGCTGGTGCCACTGTGGAAATCGCCATGGCATTGACCGCACAAAGAGCTGATCGTTGTGCCTGAATCCGTCATGGAGTCCGCTTCACTCCGTGCTTGAGCCAGGTAGCCGTTGTGGTCCGTGGATGTTACCGTGTATTCCCAGTCGCTGTCTTCTACGCCATTGATCCCCTTAAGGAAGCGAAAACTTTTTGCAACCGTTGAGCCGTCAATGGTCGTGTCGTCACCATGGTGGGCGCCGCTCAGACTGGCGTAATCATCGTCCATACCATCACCCGTTCTGACTCCATGGCAACCCATGGTGCCGGCACAGGTCAGCATCGTTCCAACTCCAGAGGAAAATGCCGTTGTTTGATAGGTGCTTGTTGCCGTGTTTAACCCTGGAGCATTCATGTCCCACGGGGCCAGGCTGTCCGTTGTCACATTATGACCTTTGGTCGGATCTGCGCCGCCTCCGGTCGCCACCCAGTAAAAGTTGCCGCCGGCCAGGGTCGTGACACCGGTTCTCAGCGTGTCTGCAGCCGTGTACTCGGGGCCGTAAGTCGGCTCGGCATAGCTCATGACATAAGGGATCGGGGAAACATTGCCCATTCCTCCGACTGCCGCGGCACCGGTTGTTGTATTGCTGTTGTCACCGGTATGGCAACCAACACAGCCGCCAATGGTCAATGCACCTTTGACGCCGTAGGTTTCTGTCTGTTCCACGCCTTCATCGTCCGTGTAGGTCACTGTTCTAAAGTCTGTTCCTCCTTGAGAATTATGCATGGTATGACAGTTGGAACACGGTCCTGTGACCGACGCGAGGCACAATGTACTCCACGTAAGTAAAAACAAGGTGCTACTGAGAATTAAACGAATTGATTTCATGGCAGTCTCCTAAACGTGTGGCAGGCGATTTTCTCAGAACGATCTTTCTTTCAAAGTGGTTTTTATCTGTATTATGGCCGTTATAGCGTTGTTTGCCGCATGTGGGCGATCTGCCCCCATGGGGTGGGGAAATAGCCCCCATTTACAACCAGAATGCGATGTTGTCTCAATGAAATATCAAGAAACATGCCGAATGTATGGCCGTCAGGATGAAAAAAAGAACTCCGGTTTTTTAAACCGGAGTCGCGTTATCGTCAGGGCTTGTTCAGGGACGTTTTGCATTCATTGAGAAGTCGTTGAACTTCAATGATTTTTTCGCGGGTTGGCTCAGGGAGAGCTTCAATGTGTTCAATACTGTCAATGGTCTTCTGCATGTCTTTTAGCCTGTGTTCAACAGTGGCTATGGTGTCGTTGATCTGGCTGGTAAAGTTAACCAGTGTGTCTCTGGTTCGCAGCTTGATCTTAATGCGAAAATCACCGGACTTGACTTTGTTGAGTTCCTGCTCGATACGGTACAAAGGACCGGCAATTTTTTGCGGCAGGAACAGCGCCAGAATGACACCGCTAACCAGACTGATGGCCGATCCGGACAGGACAACGGGTAAGAGCAGATCACTGACCCGGCGAATTTTGATATGAGCCTGATAAAAGTTGTGAATGGTTTCATGGCGCGCATACCCATAGAGAATCAGAGCAGAGACGATGGACGTTAAAATAATGATGCCGCCGATGCGGATCAGCAGCCAGATCTGCAAACGGCGTTTAACATTGAGGTTGATCAGTTTTCGTTTGAATTTGTCGGCAGTCATAGGGGGATCCTTATGTATTTTTTCAATAGTTGGTATGACATCCGGTGCATAGGGCCTTGGGGGATTTCTTGATCAGACGGTATTCGGTATTACCACCGTGAACACTGTGGCACGTCATACAGCTGATACGTCCATTCTGCAGAAGCTTGTATTCCGGTGGAATGGTCATATTGAGTGGTGGTAAGACGTTTACCGGATGGGATTGACCGGGTTCAAGACCGTTGTGACAGGTATAGCAAACCTTTGTTGTGGTATAAAATTGCGTGTTTAACGAAAGATGCTTCGTGTCTTCCTGTTGTGTTTGCTGTGGTGCTGTCTGGGGCGTTGTCGCAACTTGCGGTTGACCTGAGGGCGTGGCTGTCCGCTGTGACCCGATTGACAGTGTGGCTTTTTGTTTTGAATGAACTCCGATCCAAAGCTTGTTTTGTAAGTTCTTCAGAGTGATTTTATTGCCGGTGGCGGTTGTC
Source organism: uncultured Desulfuromonas sp. (assembly GCF_963676955.1). Lineage (NCBI taxonomy): Bacteria > Pseudomonadati > Thermodesulfobacteriota > Desulfuromonadia > Desulfuromonadales > Desulfuromonadaceae > Desulfuromonas > uncultured Desulfuromonas sp. Next base: position 2,928,786 of record NZ_OY781461.1, read on the forward strand.
GATGTCGGTTGCGCTTCATGGTTCGGCAGATCGAGAATGTTAAATCGTTGCGTTGATTGAATCCGACGATAGGGGTCGCGACATTTGATCTCAACGACATAGCCCGAAGAGGTGAAATTACGTAAATCAACATGATGATCATAGGTATAGAGATCATCTTCTTCGTAGGTTGCGTCAAGATCGTTGTTACCGTAACGGGTCGTACAGCGACTGGGTTCATTGGTCGTCCAGCGCAGCGTCGCCCGTGGCAACAACAGGGTGTCGAAATCGGTCATTTCAAGACCGACAATGGACAACATTTGAAATTGCGGCGTCTGAGTCTCAAGTGTTGCAATTTGCGGTGTTGTGTATTCGATGGTCTTTTTACCATCCTGTTCGTACCAGATTTCAAGAATTAGCCGGTCTTTGAGTTCTTTCTCGTTGATCAGCGCAAACTGGTGATATGCCGGAGAAAAATTTTCCCTCAGCCAGTTGATTGGCTGTGATTTTTCCGTTGTCTCTGAGGAACCGTAATCAAGAACATAGCGATTTGACGAAGAGTGGTCCTCTGGGTTTGACACCACCTCCGGCTGATTCTGGGCATGGCATATTTTGCACTGTTTGTTGCGGACCGGTTCATGAACATAATAACGGGTATCTATCGTCTCATTAACTTCGTCATGGCATTCCAGACAGGCCTCATCATTTGCGAATGCGTATGGCCTGATGACCATTGGTAATAACACGGCCATAAAAATAAAAATGACATGTGAACCACGGATACGCATGATCATGGCTCCTGTACCGTGAGAACGTTGGGTGTTGAGCCAACCTCAATGGTTGTAATGGTTTTTTCCGATGGCAGATCAACGACAAAAACACTCTGTGAAGCGCTGTCGGCAACGAATAAAAGACGGCGTTTTGTTGATATTGCCAGATCGCAAGGGGTGTTTCCTGCGTTGACCGTCCGGGCGACAAGACGCTGACCGTAGGGCAGTACCGCCAGGCTTTTTGTTCCTTGCTGGGCGATCACAATGGAACGGTTGACGTCATCGTCGATCATGGCACCGGGTTGGCCGAGCGTTGGAATTCTTCCTTCGATGCTGCCGTCATCCGGGTCGAGAAGGACAATCTGGCGATCAAAGGCATCGCTGATGTAAAGAGTCCGGTCTGCATACAGACTGTCAGATAGCTGTTGACCGGCCGGTGTTGAGGCAATTGTGGCCAAAGTTGAGGTGTTGACGAGCAGTAGTTCCTGATCGCCTCGAGACAACACGGCCAAACGTTGCTGGCCGTCGTGTTCGAACCAGTACGGTTGCGATGGTTCATGTCCAATCTGGACCCAGGCAAGCAGAGAACCGTTTTCGGCATCGATTTTGATCAGTTGCCGATTGACCGGATCCGTGATGAACAGGGCATCTCCTTCCCCGGAAATCTCCAGATTGTCTGGGGATTGTGCCATGGGCAGGGTGATTCGATCCGTCAATTGCTGAGAGATCCCATCCCAGCGCAAAATCTGCTGATGTGAGCGGTCGAGAAGGTAAATCAATCTCTGATCATTATCCACCACCATGTCGCAGATGTCACCTTGCAAGGGGAACGCGGAGGTGACTGTGAGTCGATCCGTTCGTACCAGATAGAGTGTCCTGATCTCAGGACACAAGACATAGAGCAGGTTGTCCGCTAACGGTTTTTGCTGAAGAACAACGGAAAAGTAATGGGACAGAGAATGTTCCAATTGGGCCAGTGACAGATGACAGTGAATAAAAAGGCATTGGCTTCCCGATTCCTTAAGTTGCAACTGCGGCGAAATGGGTAATTGAATTTGCTCGCTTCTCAGAAGAACACCGTCCATTGATGAAACTTCGACCCGGAAACGGATCGCGTCATATGTTGCGGCAGGTAAACGGTCAACAGCGACAAGCGTTTGTCGTGATGTGTGTTTTGGCACATGGTTGCGTGTTTGACAGCTCAACCAGAGGTCTGCGTTTTTCAGAGCGACCTCTTTAATGGCCAGGCGGTAATCAGGAGCGGATGCATGGTTGACATAGATCGATAGATGACTGTCGGTTACCGCCCGGGACATCGCCTGTGTGCTGATGGGCGCCGGCTGACAACCGCACAGATATAGACTTGTAAAAAATATTGGCCAAAAGAGGATCAATCGTCTTGTCATTATCGCTTTCCAGTTAATCTTTCGTGGTATGGCAGTTTGCGCATAATCCGCCGTCGTTACTTTCCGCATAGCCCCAGCGCATGGCTTTATAATAATTTGAACCGTGAGCACGGTGACAGGAGATGCAGGTGACGATGGTATCGTCATTAAATGTGACGCTCTCAACCACACTGCTGATATCGTAACTGGCGACGGGAGTTGCCGGAAGATAGCTTCCGCTGCCATAGCTGCGATATTCGGAATCGCTGTCGGTATTCCCCATGTCGTAATCCGTGGGATGGCGTAGCCACGGAGAACTTGTGCCGGATGTGGCCAGATTGCCCAGCGGATTGTGGTACTGTCCGTGACATTGTGAACAAAAATAGCTGATGGTCGAAGTGTCCAGGGCCTGGCCGGGATCATCGACGCCTTTGTACTGGTTGTGCAGTGCCTCCGTCGGCGTAAATTCCCACTCAGGATCTTCAAACCCGGCAATACCCACCAACAGACGGTAGCCTTCGGTGGGATCTGTTCCCGGCGCTGTAATGGCACTGCCCTGACTGTTTTTGTGATGACCGCCGCGAATAGCCTGATAAGGATCGCCGGTGCTGTGACTGCCATGGCAACCGTAGGTGCCGGCACAGGTAATCTGTTGCCCATCCCAGCCGTCAACGCCTCCAGGCATCGAGCCATCGGCAGCGGCACGCCCACTATCAAAGCCGGGAGGAGCACTTAAAGTCAGATCGGCATTGGTAATCCCCTCGACATTGTGTCCTTTGCTGTCATCTGAGGCGACAAAGGTAAAGGTTCCGCCGGCCAGCGTATCCCCGTCGATACCGCTGGTACTGTAATTGACCGTTCCGGTATTATGGACATAAGGTGTTGAGGAACCCTGCGTATTCGCTCCGGTATGGCAGCCGACGCAATCGCTGCGCAACAGGGACGAATGAGGGCCGGAACTACCGACGATGCTGTTGTCCTGGCTGTTGTGCATCGTATGACAGTCGGAACAGGGCCCTGAAACTCTTGCGTGACTATTGAATGGACTCAGGCACAGGGCCACGACCGCAATTTTCCAGGCAAACCGTAAGATTCGGGGAAAAAAGCCGTGTCTGTTGCTGTTATGAAAATGAACTGGCGCAGTCATGACTCCACTCAATAAAACACATCGTTATGGTCTGAAGATCTCAATACGATCATTCCCCTGATTGACCACACACAAGCTGTCATTCCAGTCGAAGACGATTTCCCCGGGATAATGAAGTTGTCCACGGCGGGCACCCTGACGGCTGAAATCATATTTGAATGTTCCCGTTGACGAATAAACGGCAATTCGCGCCATTGCCCGGTCAGCAACATAGACAGAGCCTTTTTCATCAATATCAAATGAAACCGCATCAGACAGCTTTCCGTTCAATGTCGTAGATGACTTCAGTTTTCCGTCAAGGCTGTAACACAACACTTGGTTGTGGGTTTCATCAAGGGCGTAGAGGGTCTCATCCTTGATTTTAAGATCCACCAGCCTGCTGTCTTCCCGGGCGGAAAAGATGGTGTCAACGTGTAAATTGTCATCAAGGCGGAGAATGCGTCCGTCGGCGCTGTTGACAACATAGAGGCGGTTGCCGGCATCCGTCATCACCTTGTCGAGAAAAACGGATGTGCCGGTTGTCTCGTCGAGATTAAATCGACGAATGTTACGCGTATTAAGGTCAATATAGAGCAGTTCATTACTGCTGCGTTGCACCACCCACAGTTTTCCTTTGGCACCGAATGCCATGGATACGGGTTTCTCCAGAGCCCCAGCTGCGTCAAACCGGTCTATCAACTGACCGTCTTCGGAAAAGGAGACTAATTGATTGCCGCCGTAATCCACCACATAATAGCGTTTGCGGACCGAATCGATCGTCAGGCTCGCTGGTGATGAAAGCGTTTCGTCCCGGCCCAAGGCCATTACACTGTGCCAGGTCGGTGGCGAGGCCATTGCCAACACCGGGCACACCAGTAACAAGGTGAATATGAACCACAGGTTTTGTTGTCGACGCATTGTAACCCTCTTCATGGTGGTAACTCGCTCAATAACCGGCATGGCACATAATGCACAGCCCTTTATCACTGGTTCCTCTCAGGTTGTATTTATACATGGTGCCATTGCAAGGATCATGACATGAAATACAGTCCATCGGCTTGCCGTTACGTGGATCGAGGGCTTGTTCTCCCATGGGATGGCTGAAGTTGCTGTGGCTTTCATGACAATTTACACAGGCCGTGTCGTCATCATTCTTGCGCATGGCTGATGCGTCGGAACTGTGTAACTGATGGCAGTTAACGCATTGATCCGCCTGGGGGTGAAGATGCAGGCTTTTCTCGCGTCGAACAAACTTGCTTTCGTGACATTGTCTGCACGCCCGACCGAGAGCCTGTTTAATCAATCCAGCCTGACGGCTGGCATGGGGATTATGACAATTGAAGCAACTGTTGGTTTGCCGGCCGTTGACCCGGTGGCTGAATTGACCATTAAACGATTCCATAACCTGCGGATGGCAATTCAAACACAAATTGATGTCGTTGTTGCGGTTATGACAACTCTGACACTGTCCGTCAGCAAACGGTTGATGACGGTTGTCACGCAGCAGAGCATTGTGTTCTGAATTGTGGGGATGGTGACATTCAAGACAGTCCATCCCTTTAAGGCTCCGATTTAAATGTTGCTTGCGCAAACTCGGGGTCGATGGATGGCACCCCAGGCATAATCCGCTGCCGCTTTTTTTCAACAGCGCCCGTTCATTGCCGTAATGGGGGTTATGGCAGGCGGTACATTCACCTTTGTCAAAAGGCGCATGAGCTGTGCCGGATGGTTGCACAATGTCATTGTGACAGCTTGAACACAATTCCGTCGGTGGCCGTTTAAGTAAATGATCGATCCGGGCACTGTGCGGATCGTGGCAGACCGTACACTCACCCTGAACAACGGGTTGATGCACCCGGGTGTTCGACGCCATCTGTCGTTCAAATGTTTCATGGCATTTAAAACACAATTGACGGCCATTTTTTTTCAATAATTTGTCGTATCTGGCCAAATGGGGGTTGTGGCACTGGGTGCATTGCCCCTTTTGTGTTGGCGGGTGGGTGATTTGCCCCGCAAGAATATTGTCGTCATGGCACTGAAAACAGGACTCATCCGCTGTCGCATTACCGCACCACAGCACTGTTTCCAGTAGAACCAGCAACAGGATGGTTTTTATCGTGGTATTCATCATCGAGACCCTCCCTGGTGGCAAGCACGACAATTTTTTTCGGCGAAAGGTTGATGTTTAATGGGAAAGACCAGGGATCTTTCCATACTGCCATGACTGTCATGACAGCCCAGACAACTGTCGCTGCCCGGGGCAATTCCGCCATGGTGCACAGCCAGTTCCTGCGCCGTCTCTTGGTGGCATTGTTGACATAATCGATCCACTGATATTGTCAACAGGTGAGGGCGGTCCGACTGATGAACATTATGACAGGCACTGCACTGCCCTTGCCGGGCCGGTTCATGGGCGACGCCCTGACTCCAGTAACGGTCCACATCGTGACAGGTGAGGCAGAGTTCCGGTAAGGACTGTTTGAGGTTGGCTGCATAACCGCTGCCATGGGGGTCATGGCAGGTGGTGCAATTGCCCTGTGCGAACGGGACATGCTGAAATTTTTTACTTTCCCCGGCCAAGTTGCTATGACAGTCCAGGCAAACCGTATGCCCCGGGTTAACCGACAGAGCATCACCGTTACTGGCATGTGGATCGTGACAGGTCCGGCATTGTCCCTGTTTAAACGGACTGTGTGTCGGGCCATGCAGGCGGGCGTCTTCAGTTTCCTGATGACAGCCACTGCATAAAGCGGCACCGCGGGCCTGCAGCAGGTCGGGGTTGTCACTGCCGTGGGGCTGATGACAGCCGCTGCATTCATTGGTTGCCACCGGCGTATGCAGATTGTGGCGGGCCAGGGGATCGCGCATGGTTTCATGACAGCTCAGGCACAGTTCCTGTTGTGGCTTAACCAGTAACGAGGGTTGTGCGCTGCCATGGGGAGCATGGCAGGTGTCGCAGGCGGTTTCACTGACGGGGACATGGGCAACCCGCATGTTTTGTTGCCCCTGTTCGTGGCAGGATGCGCAAAGACGGTTGAGGGGCTCGCGCAGCAGTGCCTCTTGGTGGCTCGGTGAGCGATGGGGCGCATGGCAGCCCAGACATTGTCCGGTGGTATAGGCCGGATGCTGGCTGATTTGTTTTTTGTCCTGCTCGTGACATTGGAAGCACAAGGTTTCGGGTGGTTGTGTTAAAAGCCCTGTATAGTCACTGGCATGGGGGGTGTGGCAGCTGAAGCAATCGCCGTCTTTGACCGGTTGATGACTTTGCTGGTGCGCCATTTCCTGTTGCATCGCATCATGGCAATTCAAGCACAATGACGTGAACTCCTGGCGCAGGGCGAATGGGTTTGCGGAGTCTGAGGCTTCATGACAGCTCGAACACTGCCCTGCGAGAATCGGCTGATGAACCGTCCGGCGCAGCAGCGCTTTGCGTTCGGAAGCATGGACCGCATGACATGACGTGCATTGTGTTGTCACCTGATACCCTGCATGAAGTCGGCGAATGGTCGCTCTGTCGTCATGACATCCCAGACATTGGTCTGCTGCAGCCTCATGCAGACGATTGGCATGGGTCGAAAAATGCGGAGCGTGACAGATGGCGCAGTCCCGATCAACGGGTTGATGGCGGATCTGTCCGTCAAATAAACCGGATTCGTGGCATTTCAGGCACAGCGCCTGATCCGGCTGAAGTAACAACGCCTTGTTCTCACTGCCGTGCGGATCGTGGCAGGCGGCGCAGTTGCCTTTTTCTACCGGTGGGTGCACGACAGCGTTTTGTTCTGTTGAGGTGATCGCTTGATGGCATTGAAAACACAGCTGTGTTTCGGCACTTTTTAAATATACCCCTCCGAGCAGGCCATGATTGCGGTGACAGCCGTTGCAGGCTCCTCCTTTGAGAGGGGCATGGAGTTTGCCCTGTTGCATCATTGACTGGTATTCGGCATGACAGTCCAGGCAGTCTTTGACCACGCGTTTTGTCGACGTTCCTGAACCTGAACAGCCATAGGTCAGTAACAGCACAAAAAAAACGATTAAACAGGATGGGAACCATCGTTTCATCATCTATTGCCCCTTGAGTTCATGGATACAGCGTTGCCATTGTGCTTCGTTGACCAAGATGGAGGCTCTTTCGCGCAGTTGTGCGACCAGAGCTTGACGTATTTGAGTGAATTGCTGTTCTTTGAGCCGTTCCTCAAGTCGAGATTTTACCGCCTCATAAGGTGCATAGTCGATGTGCGCAGAGTCCACCAGTTTTATGAAGTGGCTGGTGCCGTCGAGCTCCAGCATGGCTGCCTGTCCTTCGGGGAGTTTGCGCACCATGTCGGCAAATTCACTGACCATATGGGACATGGGGGTGGTTTTAACCTCAACCCCAAGCGGGACCAGTTCCGCCACCACGGATTCGTAGCTCTCGCCATGACGCAACCGTTCGTTGAGTTGTTGTGCGAGCTTCTGGTTATTTGTTTCCGCTGCCAGATAACTGGCACGCTCCGGAGAGGCATACTCTTCACGGTGCTGGGTGTAATACGCGCGCAATTGTGCTTCAGTGACGTTGATTTTCGGAACAATGAGCACGGACTCCAGTTCGCGGATCAGCCGATGGCGCTGATAGAAAGAAAAAATGCTCTGAAAAGGTTCCCGCTGCTCATAATGACGATTGAGAGCTTCCAAGGTGGTCAGGGTTTGCGAAATGATATCATTGGCGACCCGGGTGACGATATCGGTGAAGGAACGATCCTTGATTTTTTCGCCGCCGAATTGACGGTAATGCTTTATGGCATTGTCATAAAGAACTTGGGCGGAAATATCCATGTCTGGAAAATGAATTACCGGTTGATCCTGAATTTGTTCCTCCGGCCCTTCGAGATGAATTTTATCCACAAGCGTCGTGTCCAGTGAGACCCGATATTTTTCGCGCAGCCGTTGTGTCAGGCGGCTGGTCAATTCATGCTGTTTCTTTTTGGCGAGAGCCGTTTTGATCGTGTTCTCCACGATGGCCAGGTCTTGATCGTTTCCGGGACTGCGTTCGACGATCTCGATGATAAACCACTGCCCTTTGAATTCATAAGGCTCCAGGTAGCGATCCTGAGGTGTTGCTTCATACAGGGTGCGGATATGATCCGGTAATTGATTGGGACGCTGAAGGATCGGAGCCGCCAGAGCATCGGAGTTCATATCCTCTGACGCAGCAATGACCTGTTCGCTGGTCATGTCTTGCTCGGCCTTTGTCAGGAACTCCTCACAGCGCTCTTGCGATTCAAGCTGCACATAGCGCATGGTCAGCAGGGGGGTGTATTCCTGCTGATAGACGGCTTCAATCTCCTGCGGTGAAAGGGAGATCCTACTGTCGACCTCTTCCTGTTTAAGCTGCATTAAAGAGCGGACTTTTAAGAATGTTTTGATTTTTTGCTGATAGCGTGGCTCTTCGTACAGCTGCATACGCTCAGCTTCATCGGAAAGCAACAGCCAGTCGATATAACTGTCTATTGTCTCGGGAACCGGATCGTCGGATTCTTTCCATACCCGCCACCATGCCTGATAGTCGGCGCGACTCCAATCCTGACCGTCAATGGTCACCAGAGGTTGCTCCGTCCAGAAAAAAGTCCAACCGGCTGGTGGAAACAGACCGCAGAGCAAGATCGCGCAAAGAATAACCATAAATGCTTTTACGACGCTTTTTTGCAATTAACCACTCCTTTATCAATCCAGTCGTCAAAAATTTCACCGATCATCATCTGGACCAGTTCGCTTTGGGTGCGCACAACGCCGAAGTGCATCATGAGCCGGTAGTCGTCGCCACTGCGTGTCAGAAAAGAACTGGCCAGTAAATGACCTGTGTCGGCGTCACGTAATTCAAGTTGCAGCGAGGCGGTGGGCAGCGAGGCCCCCTGTACGGTTTCCAGACCAACAGAAAACACTTTACCGCTGACGATTTTTTCAACTTTCAGATCTCTGGCCATATCCTGATAAAATGTCTTGTCGGCAGAGGTGAGCCACTGAGACAGGAACAGACGTTTTTTTTGCAAAAAAAGACGCACGTCTGCTTCATTGATGACTTTGGCCTCGCGGTTGATCAGTTCAGACTCACAAATTTTCTCCGCAATAAGCCCCATATTCTCGTCATCACTGTCATTCAAAAAGGGCAGCAGAATGACCCGGCAGGAGCTGCTCAGTGGTTTCGGTTGGGCAATCGTGGTTGTTGTCGGTCCACGGAATTGGCAACCGGCACTGGCAAGCAGCAGTCCCAGACTCAGAAAAAAACTCAAAATAATATGTCGCTGCCGGTTAAAAATCATTGCTCCACGCTCTGTCCTGGTTGATGCGACTGGCTACTTTATCCGGCGAGGAGAAGAGATCGACTTCCGCCGTTTTAAATGAGGATGAATTCCCGAGTTTATCCAGTGCGTACAAATTGCAGGTTACGGATTCTGCGACGCGATCAAAGGGAAGTTGAATCAGAGCGGGCAACTCCCAACCGTTCTTTTGCAACAGTGGCGTTCCCTGTTTGGTTTCCACGACCAGGGACCAACGTTCAACCGGAACAACCTGACTTTCCGCGGGCAGCAGCTTCAGATATTTTTTACCGTCGATGGAGACCTGGGTCAGGCGAATCATTTCCTGAGTTGAGGGCTGTAAATAAAGATTTTCCTCAACGGTGGTGGTGTTGCCGGCCATGTCCCAGATCTGCATGGCCATGGTGTATTGCCCTGGAGCAACCTGCTGGCTTTGACTGTTTTTTCCAGCCCATTCCATCCGGTCGGGCAGAGCGGCATTTTGTTCTTCACTCAGAATGGCTTTGCCATCGTGATTTTTAATAATGACCTGCCAGCGGGCAATCGGACGCTGATCTTCAATTTCAGGGTAAAGGATAATCTGGTCGGAAAACGCATACAGGTTGCCGATACTCAGCCCATTGGAAACATGCATTTTTAATTGAGGCGGAGTGCTGGATACGTGATAGTGGGATAAATTTTCCACTTTGTCGCTACGCTGAGCAGACCAATGGATGGTCAATGCCAATGGATACAATCCATCGTTGTCGTCGGTGGATATCACACCTTCATAACAATCCGGAATACGGCTTTTTTGGAGAATCGTATGCCCGGTCTGACTTTCAACCGTTAAATATTGTGGTTGCTGATTGAGAAATTTAATGCGGATGCGGCACAAGACCGGCGTGCCGTCACGGACCAGCTCCGGCTTAACGCTGACATCACAGATGCGGTAATCGGGAAAAACCTGCTCACGTTGTCGCAGCTGGTCTGACTGGGCATTGAAGGTGTCGGCAAATTGATGAAGGGTATAGTCCTGCAGCTCTTCTTGACTGTGCAGACGACCGATGCCGAGCAGTGGCTGGATGTCATCGATGTGAAATGCCAGGGTTGTACCCCAATTGATTTCACCGCTTTGCCCATCGAGCAGTTTAAAGACGATGGCCAGTTTATGGTTGCCTCGCTCAGAACGTTCCGTCACAGTCCCCAGCAAAACGCCATCACAGTGAAGGGATGCACACAGTTTGCGCGCAGTCAGTGAATCCAGAGAGCCGGCTTTTCTGATCGCGTTTCGGATATAGAAATCCTTTACTTTTTCCATGTCGGCAATGTCAAGCCCATGTGCCTGAAGAATGGAAGAAAGCTTTGTCGTCATCGCCATGTCCAGTCCATTGGACGATGCGGTTAAATCCTGTAACGGAGCCACAGCAATTCTGTAAACAGACTCCGCCTGTGTCGGAGACAGCATCGTGATCAGAAACAGAAAAAGCGCTGGCAGGAGGCAACGATTCATAGTCAGCTTTCACTCAATGTGTCGAGGAGACTGTCGAGCAAACGAAACAAGACGCTATTGGTATCTTCAGCGGATAAACCCAGCAGTCTGCCCGTGGTGCTGTAGCCGTTGGCGCTGTGGCTGGCTTTCCAGATAATATTTCCTGTTTTGATATCGACCATGCGCAGACTGATGGCTATTTCAGGATAGGTGTAGGAACCATTGCGAACTTCGTTGTATGAATCAATAGATCCGGCAATATAGGCCTCGATATTGAATTCCCTGGCCATCCGTTTGGCCACCCGTTGATCGATCAGCTCCTTGTCGGAACTGCGCATCTCGTCATTTAAAAAACGGTATAATTCTCCTTTTTCAACAACCTTGTACAGCTGTCGGCCTAGAATGCGCGTTGTCAGCAATTCATTGGCGTGGCTGTTGATTCCCTTTTGCGTGGAAAAATTTTCCAGAGGTAAGATCGCAATGCGTTTGACATAACCGAGGCCGATGGCCGGATCGGTGAAATGGTGGCTTGTTTTTGCGCACCCCAGGATGACTCCCAACAGGGCGGTTACAATGAAATAAGCGGTTTTTTTATAATGGATGTTCATCATGCCATTCCTCAGTAATAACTGGTCCTCGTGTTTTTCGGTATTTCTGTTTTTTAACAGCAAAAAATATGCCTTAAAAATTGTAATTAACAGTTGCCAGTCCTTTCCAGGTGGTGTCTTCATCATCTTTTGACCAATTGATGGTGTTGCGTAGGTTGAGCTGTTGGCTCAGATTCCAGATCGCGCTGAAGCGGATAGACTGCAAGGTACTGTCCGTCTTGATAAACGTATATCTGACATCGGATTGAATTTTATTGGTCAGCCACAGGTTGAAACGGTGGCTGAAGCTGTCACCGTTCCCATGCTGGTAACTTGTCGTCATGGAAAAGTAAGATGACGGACGATAGGTGGAGTTCAGTGAATAGGAAAATCCTCCATCCTCCTCATCATCCTGAGTCAGTGAACAGTTTGCAGAGAAGTTAAAGCGCGGGGTAAAACGTGTTGCCAGATTAAATTGATAACTACGGCTTTTTGACGTTGCATCCCCATTGTCATCGTCAAATGTTTTGATCTGATTCCAGTTGGCGGACACTCCCGCGCTCAGATCGGGAAAAAGAACCGCAGACAGATGGCAGTTAATATTATCTGTCTGGTTGGTTTTGTCCGTATCCGTGTAACGTTCAGAACGGGTGGCTCCCAGCGAAAAGGTCAGAGTGTTGAGGGGGTTGGCCTGATACGCAAGGGAATAGGAGCGACTGGTCGTTGGATCCTGTCCATCAATATCATCCGTGTTGTCATTGATATTCATGGACAGCGCAAAAAAGCGGTTCCATGTCAGGGCACTGTTGAAGGACTGATTGAGCTGAACAGAGTGGGTGTCGCTGGAAGTCCGGTTCTCATGACGTTGCGCCGTATAGCCCAGGCTCCATTTTTCCCAGGGCCTGACACTGATGCCTGCCTGTGATCTCTGGGATGTCGTGGTGGATGTATAGGCGTTGTCTCCCTCGTTAAGAGTCAGCAGATAGTTGACTTCGATTTCAGTAAGATACACGGTTTCCGTACTGACGGAACGGGTCAGGATCGCTTTGACATAGCGGATGTTCTCTATCTCCTGATCAAAATTAAAACGAACGATTGTCTGGCCGTTTTCCAGCTCATACGACGGACTGACGAAGGTTGCCATCTGTGACCAGTTCTGATTGTCCTGACTGGTATAAAACGTCCAGTTCAGCAGATTCCGGATTGATTGATCGATTTCACGATTCAGATAAAAGATGAGTTCATTGAATGGGTTCAGATTGATCTGTACACCGACGTTTACTGTTTGGGTCGGTTGAATGAGCTGCACTGTTGTCGACGTCAGCCTGTCTCCATCAATCAAAGCGGATTCGTTGCCCAGGGCATCATCCTGTGGAGTGTCATCCAGACTGTAAAGTCCTGAAACCACATGAATGTTCTGGGTTATCTCCCGGCTGCTTCCGGTTGTGGTACTGATGCTCCGGTTATGCGAGTATTGATGGGACGCAATGATATTGACCCGGTTATTCCACAAGCTCTGTTGCAGCTGCCCACGTAAAGTATGGGTTGTCGTGTCGTTTTCCGTTTCAGTGATTTCATTGGTTGTTATGCTGTTGGTGAAATCATAGAGCAATGTCATCCCATGCCAGGTGTAGTTCAGGCTTGAACTGACGTTTGTAGAATGGGTGTCTGTGGTTTTGGGTGAACTGTCGTTCGTTGTCGAGTTCTGGCCGAAATTGACTCTCAGTCGTGGCCAATAGCTTTCATCAAGCCGGGTGACGAATGTCGTGTTCCAGCTCCGATTCAGGGTGGTATCCGAGCTGCCGGTTTTTCGCTCGGTTTGAGATGCATTTACACTGATGTCGAACAGGTCATTGTTCAGTCCCATCCTGAGGGAGGGGGCCAGTGTTTCGGTTGTCGCCGTGTCTTGGCTTTGATTGGTTGTATAACGCATGGAACCGCTGAATCGCAGTGCCGATGTCAGGTCATTTCCCAAACTTAAACTGTAGCTCTGACCAAGCTTCCAGCTGTCACTGTCATCACCATAAGGCTGGTTCCAGTTCCCGTTTAATTGCAACAGGGCAGAGTCAGCCGAGGAGGCTGCCCAGGCAGAGAAACCCAGAAGCAGTGTTAAACAGACAAGGACCCGTAATGATGACATGGTTGAGGCCAGAATGAGGAAAGGTTGCAGGTTATGCCGGTCATTGCCTTGAACGGCAAAGCAATGACCGGCACGGTCTTAGAGTTGATTGTTAATGGCCGGGAAGAATCAAAGCGTGCGGATCAAAATGACAATCCGTACAACCGTTGAACTTGTCCAGCATTCCTTTACTGTGCGGCAAGCCATGACAATCCTGACATTGCGGAATGTTGCCGTGGGTTTCCTTATGGCAATAGGCACACTGTAAACTGGCGTGCTTTTTGTGGGTGCTGATCAGCCGTGAGTTGATCTCTTCGTGACAGGTGGCACAGGCACTGTTCGGAGTTTCCTGCGAGTAGTGAATCGTCAAGGGTTGATGAACCGGATGGCACCCCATGCATGAGTCATTACTTTCATATTCAGCATGAGGCTGTTCGTGACATTCCACACAATCCGGTTTATAGCCGTGCTGGGTGTGGTGACAATCACTGCAGGCAACCTTGCTGTGAGCACTGGGATACTGCGTGACTTCAGCCGACTGTGCGGTGTGACAGTTGGCACAGTCATTTTCCAGAGTGGTCATGTTGGTCAGACCGGCAATCGGCATATGGGCATTGCCGTGGCAGCTCAGGCAGTCGAGAAACGTCGGACCGTGAATTTCACCATGGCAGGTGGTACATTGGGGGACCACGTCGCTCCAGTTTTTATCCGGACGGTAGGTATGAAAAGTTTCGTGGCAGAACTGGCACTCAAGCTGATGCTTGCCGCCTTCGTCTCGAATGATTGAGTACACTGAATAGTGGCAGCGTGCGCATTCTACAGTTGTCAGGGGCTTAATGTCCTGTTCATAAACACTTTTTTGCTCTTTACTGCTTGATTTTGCCTGAGCGACTGACGTTACCAGTGAGCTGTTGGGCGGCTCAACGCAGCCCCAGATGCCGGCAATAAAAGCGACGGCGAAAAATACGCTGAGATACTTCTTTGTTTTTTTCATGGTTCTCCTCTTCGTAGCAACAGATGGATAAGTGTCAACAGCCTATCGCCGGGCTATTTTTCCAGGCCATGGGGATCGATATGGCAACTCAGACAATCGGGGAATTTGCTGTGCAGGGCAACATCATGAGGGGTGCCGTGACAGGTCATGCATTGCGGCACCATTTTGTGCTGCATTTTGTGGCAGTACGCACAACTCAAGTCATGATGTTTGGTCGTATTTTTTGCCAGAACCGCCGTTTCTGTCTCATGGCAGCCTGCACAGAAGGACGATTGAATCGTGTCCGGGTATTTCACGACCGTTGGTTTATGCGGCTGGTGACAGGTGATGCAGTCCTCATAAATCATCTCTTCCGTGTGGGGCTCATGACATTCCAGACACGGTAGGAATTGGCCATGGGCCAAATGGCATTCCTTACAGTCCAGCTCACTGTGTTTACTAGGGTAGTCAACCAGTTGCGTGCCCTCATTGTCATGGCAGCTGACGCATACCGGTTTGACGGTTCCCGCTGTTTCAAGGTTGATTTCGAGCGGATAGTGCGGGTAATGACAGGTAATGCAATTGTCGATGGTGTAATGGGTTTTTTCCGCCGGATCATGACACATGGAGCAGGCCGGAATGATTTCCGTACCCTTGGGCGGATGCTCCAGATGGCAGTCGAGGCAGGTGACGGCGGTGTTGTGCTTGCTTCCGCGTGTGGTGACGTCCGTTACGACTTCATCGTGGCATTTTGCACAGTCTTCGGTGCTCAAAGGCAGTGGGGCGGCCAGAGCTCCCGATGCTGTCAGTACCAGTAAAGTCAGACTTAACACAAGAATTGTGGTACGTCTCATCATGTTTTTCCTCCTGAACGTTGAATTTCATGGTGTGTCAACATCCTTGACACAATGCGTGGTTACTCAACCTTTGGCGAGGCCGAGATCGAAAATTGCTGTATGCGGTGGTTAAACGTATCCGCGATAAAAAGATCACCCTGTGCATTAACACAAACATCGGTGGGATAGAGAAACCATCCAGGACGAGTGCCTTTGCCACCGATTTCAAACAAATAGTCCCCTTTCAAGGTGTAGGCCGAAAGCGCGTGTCGCAAATAATCGACAATCAAAATACGGTTATTTTTGCGATCCACTGCCAGCCCGCGAGGACGGGCCAATTTTCTTTCGGCACCACCTTTTTCACCGAATTTGTACTGATACGATTCTTTACGGTCATAGACATAGACACGACCACGCTCTTCACTGAGGAAATAAAGATCGCCCTGTTCATCGCAGGCCATAGCCTGAATGGGAGCCGGTTCTGAAACCCCTAATGTTTCATCGCGTGGCACTAATTTATGGAGAAAATGCCAGTTTTGATCGAAGACAAAGATTTCGCCGGCTTCAAACGCCAGAATGTAAAAACGGTTGTCGATGCCGGCCACAATCTGTCTCGCTGTAAATTCTCCAAGTTGTGGATTGATTTCATCCAGGTAGATGATCTCTTCAACAATAAACGCCGGGTTGACCCGGGCAATGTATCCTTTCTTCCCCTGTGCGTTGGAGCAGACGACATACAGACCATTTTTATGCGGGAAGCAACTGGTGATGGCCTGCAATCCCCGTCCTTTGCCGAGACTGGCAACCGGGAACAGATCGCTGTTGTAAAAAACCAGCTGACCATTTCCTGCATCGGTGAGGATAACTTCATCCCTGCCGGCGTCATAGACGACGGTTGTCGGATAGGACAGCGGGTGGTTTTCATCATCCGAGCTGCACATTTTTTCCAGTCGAATCGTATTAACATCCTGCTCGGCCACGGATCGATTCGACAAAACCAGGACAAACAATATCGCGATAATGACCATGGGCGTTGCATCGCAATGCGGATGTATTTTTTTGCTGATTCCGTTCAATAAAGTCATCTGTTGCCGTAATATCTTTTGTTATAGTGGGGCATATGCCCCACTGTGCGGATCGGGTCCCGCGTCAAATCACACTTTGATTCCAAGGCCGATCCCCTCTCTTTCCCACAGTGTTGTGACCGTGGTTAATGTGAATGAATGCTCTTTTTTTTCGTAAAAAAGCACTTTTGGGCGTTCATGCGACGTTGAAAAAGGACGGTTTGTTTCAAATCGGTGAGCCGAGGCAAAGATGGTTGCTTTTTTGCAATTGCCTATTTCCGTCCCGTCACCGGCAGGAGATTGCAACAATGAAACCAATTTTTTACCGGCCGGGAATCTCTATCGGTTCCGGGTACGACAGGGACGGCAAAATTCATAGACTGAAGGGATTGTTCCAGCATGAATAACGAACGGATTTTAGTTGTTGATGATGAAAAGCTGATCAACTGGTCGCTGGTAGAAATGCTTGAGGCGGCCGGTTATGTCGTGGATTCGGCAGCCACCGGAGAAGAAGCCCGGCAGAAATTCGTAAATTTTCAGCCTGATATGATTTTGCTGGATATCGCTTTGCCCGATGCCAATGGCATGGAATTGCTGCAAGAGTTCAAGTCTCAGGATGAGCAGGTGATGGTGATCATGATTACTGCAAATGCAGATCTTGATTCAACGGTGAAGTCTCTTAAGCTGGGGGCCGATGAATACATAGGCAAGCCGTTTAATCTGGATGTGATCGAACATCGGGTTCGGCAGATTCTCGACAAGAGGCGTTTGAAAAAACAAAGTTCAACCAATAAACGGATTTTAAGGCGTAAAAATGATTTTGATCAATTGGTCGGCAGTTCCGCCAAAATGATCGAAGTGTTCAAAATGACTAAGATCTGTGCCGAGAGTGATTGCAAAACGATCCTGATTCTTGGCGAAAGCGGCACGGGGAAAGAACTTGTCGCCCGTGCCATTCATATGCACAGCTCGAGATCAGAGGCACCATTCATAGACGTTAACTGCGCGGCAATTCCGGATAATCTGCTGGAAAATGAGTTGTTCGGTCATGAAAAGGGGGCATTTACGGATGCGTCTCAGCGTGAAGAGGGGATTTTCGAATGTGCCGATGGTGGGACCGTTTTTCTCGATGAAATTGGTGATATGCCGTTGGCCATGCAGACCAAGATTCTTAAAGTGATCGAAACAAGACGTTATCGGCGTGTGGGAGGGCGAGTTAATCTTGAGGCCAATGTCCGAATTGTTGCCGCAACCAACCAGGACCTGCCTGGTTTAGTCGAAAAAGGGCTGTTCCGTGGCGATTTGTATTACCGGCTTAATGTCATGTGTATTCATCTTCCACCATTACGTGAACGGATCGAATGTATTCCCAGCCTGGTGGATTATTTTATCGGTCGGCTCAATGCTGAATACGGCAAGAAGGTTCAAGGCATTGAAGACGAGACAATGGCCTATTTAAAACAGTATGCATGGCCGGGAAATGTGCGTGAGCTACGTAATGCCATAGAGAGAGCGATGATGCTTGATCCTTCCACAATGTTGACACCGAATTTTTTACCTGCCGAAATACGTCAGCTTGCCAAACCGTTTATTCGAGCTGATGTTGTGCCGGAGGGAGAAACCGACACCGGCGAGCCTTTTGGCTCCGTTATCACGTTACCTCCAGATGGTATTACCCTGGATGAAGTTGAAAAAATGCTGATTCAACAGGCTCTGCAACGTTTCAACGGAAATCAAACCAAAGCGGCCCACTGTCTGGGGATGAGTCGCGATACCATTCGCTACAGAATGAAAAAATTTGATTTAAACTGATATTTCGAGGATGGTCGATGAATCGGGGATTTGTTTTTCTATTTATTATTTTTCTGGGATCGTGGTCTCCTGCTGAGGCCGAGGTGAACTACTCCAGCTCAGCCCATGCGGATTCTTCCTATGGCGTTCAACGCACGGGGCTTGGTCACTATGCTCAGGGCAATTGTGCCCACTGTCATGAGCAGCACGCTTCCGTAGAAAATAATCAAGCACAAAACTTTTTAGTGTTTTCGCAAACAGACCCTACAAACACGGCCCCCTATAGTGAATCAGAGAATTTCTGTTTTCAGTGTCATGCCTCTCTCGTCGTTAATTATGATTATTCAACAGTTTTTGGCGGACATCAGGAGGCTTCAGGAAGTGGCGGAGCCTCTCCGGAATCCATTCTTGAAGCCTTTAACAAAGCCCATAGCCACGACCTCGACGATATCTATAACCACGCGATCAATCATCCGGATCAATTCCCCTGGTTTACTGAGGCCAGCAACCCCTGCACAGCTTGTCACAATCCCCATTTGGCACGCCGGAATCATAATAATCCGGATAATCCGGTTCTGAGTGTCATGTCATTGCCGGATGAGCATCTCTCGTTGTATGGCGACGGCGACGGTGATGGTGATAGCAGTGATGGCGATGAAGGCAGTGCCGTCAGTGAACGGATGAACAAATGGAGTGCTGCGCCCGTGTATATTTCCCCCAACAATGAACCTGCGCCAGTGGATACTCCGGATTACAATACCTTTTGCCTGTATTGTCATTCTGCCCCGGTCGCCATCAGCAATGATGACCGACCGTATTATCATGGCGGCACGGTCGGGCAATTGCTGGCTATTGATTGGGAAGACAATGGTGGCGACGGAGTGCAGAGCGGAACCTATATTGTTCCTGGGGATAAGCACGGATACAATACGGCCACGAGCTATGCCGCCGTGGAAGCACCATTCAATATTTACGGCACCAGCAATGTTCCAGGGGATGTCATGCTGTCGTGTACCAACTGCCATGAAGCTCATGGCTCTGAAAATGATTACATGCATCGCCGCTGGATCAACAACACCGCCCTCGGTGTGGTGATTACCGGTGTCACCAATGAAGCCGGGGCACACTGTGTTCCGTGCCATACGGAAGATCCTGACGGCGGATGGAAACAGACCCACCACGGGGCCGATGTTGTTGATGGCGAGGTGCTGTTTCAGAACGATAATCCCTACGTAGCCAATGCGCACGCTGGTTGCACTTATTGTCATGGTGCCACACAGCGAAGTGATCCTGATTTTCCCATCCCGTGTGAAGATTGTCATTTCCACGGTTCCTATGTTGACGAAAACGACAAGTACACGGCTGCCGGGCAAGCTGCCGGTGTCAAATACGTCAAGCCGGATAAGTCGCCGTATCGGCGTAAAACCTTTTAGGGGCTTCGGGGCGTTCTCGTTCGTCTGATTGAGAACGCCCCCGAATGATTCCGACCTGTTGAATCGTTTTTTTGAGGGAATGGCTGGCTAAAGTTTCATCAAGGACACCAACTTGAAATTGTCGTCAAATTCAATGATAAAACGACCATGGATTCCCGAATGGGTAAGGAATTTGCGAAAGTTTCCGGCAGGAAGTTTGAGGGTTTGGCCATTGTCGGCGTGAATACGAATCCAGGCTGCTGATCCCTGATAGTAGCGCAGGTACTCGTCGACGGAAATGTTCAGTGAAAAGGTGGTTCGTGCCATAAACGTGGGCCCTCCTGAGACGGAAAACCGTGATCCACAGAGGCTGTGGATAACTTCTGGAAAACTCGCTGAATAAAAAGCTAAACTCCTCGTTTTGCGAAGGATTTGACAGTTTGCATAAAAAATAGGCATATGCAAAATATCTAATAAATACAATGTGTTATGAGTTTAAAAACGTCTAAAAACAGCAGTTTGTTGAATTTTGTATACAGTTGTGTCTTTTCAGGCTTTTAACTGTTCAAGGCCTTTTTCAATGGTGATTTTTGGTTGATAATTCAGGTCCTTTTTGGCGGCTTCCATGGAAAACCAATGCGCCGTGGACAGTTCTTTCGCCACAAACCGGGTCATGGGCGGTTCCTGTTTCAAGGGCAGGATTCGGAAGAGCGTTTCACAGACGCCGCCGAGAAAATAGGCCAGTTGGCGTGGAACGGTTTTGGTTACCGGCGGGATATTCTGGGTGGCCAGAATCGCATTGACAATATCCCACAGATAGCGCGGGTCATCCTGTGAAATAAAATAGCATTTGCCGCTGATCTGGCTGCCGACAGCGAGTCTGTCACCGGCGAGCAGATGGGCATCGGCGGCATTGTCCACATAGATGCAGTCAACCCGGTGATCCTGCTTGCCGATACGGCGCAGTTTACCCTGACGGCCCCCTTCGATGATGCGTGGGGTCAGATGATTATCTCCCGGTCCCCAGATCAGGTGCGGTCGCAGCGCTACCGTGGCCAGGGTGTCATCATTGGCGGCAATGACCCGTTGTTCGGCGAGCGCTTTGGTTTGTGGATAGGCGGTTTCATAATGGTCGGGGTAGGGTTGTGATTCGTCAACGCCCTCCATGGATTCCCCATTGAACACCACACTGGGTGAACTGGTATAGACCAGTTTGCTGACGCCGCAGTTGCGACAAGCACGGATGACGTTCTCCGTACCGACGACATTGGCCTGATAATACTCCGCGTAATCGCCCCAGATACCGGCTTTCGCGGCAACATGATAGACCATGTCGCAGTCGTTAACCGCGTCTGTCAGCTTATTCAGTTCCGTCAAATCGCCATTAAACTGGCTGACGCCCAGTTGATCGAGATGAGGATAATGACGGCGTGAGTAACTGCGCACCTGATGGCCCTGTCGGCAGAGCTTGCGGACGATGGCCGTGCCGAGAAAACCGCCGCCTCCGGTCACCAGAATGATCATGACAACTCCTTGGCCGCCCATACGGCCAGTTTTTCCCGGAAAATCTTGGCGTTGTGGCGAATATCCACGGGAAATCGGGGGTGGAAGAGAATTTCGTCAATGGCCTGGGTGTGGGGATAATTTTTCTGAATGTCGCGCAACTGCCGGCGAATGGTGTCATGACGCTCTTTACCAACGGCTGAATTCAGCTCAACACAGAGTACCGCACGCTGATTGGGGCGGTTGCCGATGCCGACCAGGGCGGTGCGAAACACGTCGCCATGGGTGTTGAACACCGCTTCGCAGGGGATGCTGAACAGGGTTGTTCCGTTGTGTTCGACGCGGTGGTCTTTACGGCCACAGAACCAGATGCGTCCTTGCTCATCACGATAGCCGACATCGCCCATGCGGTGGTAGAAGGTGCCGTCATCGACAAAAATTTTAGAGCGTTTGTCGGACTCTTCACGGTTGAAATAGCCGCTGGTCACCTGGGGACCGCGAACACAGATTTCGCCGATCACCCCATCTGCGACGGTCAGACCGTCTGACCAGTGTTCGATGGGCGCATCATCAATGGCGATGATCCGCACATCGATGATCGGTTGACCAACGCAGGTCCCTTTGCCCTGATCCGACAGATAGCGGGTTTCCCCCAGCAACGTGGTGCTGTCGATGGAGCACACCGGCAGCGATTCTGTTGCCCCGTAAGGGGTATAGATTTTCGCTTCGGGCGCCATCAGAGAGGAGAACTGCTCCAGAACCGTGGCCGGGACCGGGGCTCCGGCGGAAATCACCCGTTTGAGGGTCGGCAGCTGTTTGTGTTGATGTTGGCCCTGCTGGGCGACACGACGCAGCAACGCCGGTGAGCCGAACATATTAGTCACGCCGAAATTGTCAATGGCTTCAAAAATGCGTTGCGGATTGACCTGCGCCGGGCGGGTGGCATCCATGTCGGGGATCACCGCGGTCATGCCGAGAGCCGGAGAAAACAAGGCAAACAGGGGGAAGGTGCAGAGGTCGATTTCGCCCGGTTCAATGGCGTAGAGCTGTTTCAAGGCCGCAATCTGGGCATTGAAATTGGTGTGGGTGTAAATCGCTCCTTTGGGGGGACCGGTACTGCCGCTGGTAAACAGGATCGCCGCTGTTTCATTCGGTTGCGGCTGGTGGGCGGTGAACGGCGCGGAATCCGGGACTCTCTGCACTAACGTGCGTAACGTCGGCACCGTGGAGCGCAGTGAGACGCCGGTGGTGATGGCCAGCCGCAAAGACGTTTTGCCCCAGCCGAGCAGCAACCGGGCGACATGGGCCTTGTCGATGCCGATAAAGACCTCCGGCTGAACCTCTTCCAGACACTGCTTGATGTTTTTGACCCCCATGCCCGGATCAATGAGCACCGGAACGGCGCCCAGTTTGAACAGGGCAAAGGTCAGCGAGAAGAAATTCAGACTCGGTTTCACCATCAACACCGTGCGATCTCCACGGCGAACACCGTATTGACTTAAGGCGGCGGCGATACGATTGCTCTGTTGTTCAAGTTGTTGATAGGTGAGGTGAGTGTAGCTGACGTGACCGTCCCGATCGCGTCCTTCAGGGAAAATAACCGCTGCCGTATAAGGCTGTTGTTCCGCACGACGGGTCAGATGAATGGCAAGGTTTTCGGTCAGGTCACAATCCATCATGGTTTTTTGCGTCACTTTGTTTCCTGAATGAATCGGCAGATCAACGGAATCAGTTCATCGCCGACATCTTCAAGGATGTAATGGCCGCCACGCGGCCAGGTGTGATAGTGGGCTTGAGGAAACCGCTTCTGCCATTCACCGAGAAAATGGTGGTCAAAGACGAAGTCTTTTTCACCCCAGCCGATAAACATGGGCTTGTCTGCCAGCAGGTGCAGGTTGTCGGCCACCCGGCTGACCTCGGCATACGCGCGATCCGAGGGCTCCAGCGGAATATCCTGAACAAAACGTAGCGTGGCAATGCGATTATTCCAGGTGTTGTACGGCGCCATATAGGCAGCGCGCAACGCCGCGGGCATGGGATTGATTTTGCAGCCCACCCAAGCGGCACCGCGGCTGAAGGCATTGAAGCCACGGACCAGAAACGCACCGAGCTTGCTGTCCCGGCAGAGTTTCAATGCTTTGGGCAGCGGTTTGGTTGCCGGCAGATGAAACGCGGCCGTGTTGAGAACCACACAGCGTTTGATCCGCTCCGGATAACGGGTGGCGTAAGCCATGCCGATCATACCGCCCCAATCGTGAACCACCAGGGTGATGTTCTCTTTGATATTTAACTGGTCGAGCAGGGTGTCGAGGTCGGCAACGCGTTGCTCCAGGGTGTAACGATAGCGCGAATCGTCCGGTTTGTCCGACAGCCCACAGCCGATATGATCGGGAACAATGACCCGGTGGCTGGGGGCCAGGGCAACCGCCAGATGACGGTAGTAATAACACCAGCTCGGATTGCCATGCACCATGACCACCGGTTCGCCCTGACCTTCGTCCAGATAGTGATAGCGCAGGCCATTGGCCAGAGTCAGCATATTTCCTTGAAAAGGCAGAAGTCGTTTCACCAGTGTACTCCCAACATCATACAGTTCAGACCACTGCCGATTCCCAGCAGGGCGGTGCGGTCGCCGGCTTTAAGGATACCGCGTTCGGCGGCAATCGCCGCGGTGATCGGCAGCGACACGGTGCCGACATTGCCAAGGAACTCAAAGGTCGTGAAATCCTTGCGCGGATCAATGCCCAGGGTTTTGAGGATGGTGGCTTGATGGGTGGAGCCGACCTGGTGGCAGATCACGCGATCAATCTCCGCTTCACTCCAGTCCATGGTCGGTAAAAATTTCTTCCAGGTGTCCAGCCCCAGTTGCACGCCGTTGTTCATGACGGCCACGGCATCGGTGTTCATGAACTGACGTAACTGATCCTGAGCGGTCTCTTCAACCCCCCAGCGACACAGCTGGTG
Source organism: uncultured Desulfuromonas sp. (assembly GCF_963676955.1). Classification (NCBI taxonomy): domain Bacteria; kingdom Pseudomonadati; phylum Thermodesulfobacteriota; class Desulfuromonadia; order Desulfuromonadales; family Desulfuromonadaceae; genus Desulfuromonas; species uncultured Desulfuromonas sp. Next base: position 2,953,059 of record NZ_OY781461.1, read on the forward strand.
GTGTTGCGGCGCGGCCAGCGCCACGCCCCCCAGCAACCTGTGGGATTGCGGACTGTTGAACGAGCCATCCGTCAGCAGTACGGCTACGGCTCCGGAGCCGCCGGTGAGGGTGGCGACGGAACGGGAAAACAGTGCCATGTCCTGTTCGTTAAGCATGCGGCGGATCGTCGCTTCGTTGAGTTCGCGGGCGCTTTCACAAGAGACAACCATGCCGGCGCGAATCTGGCCCAACTCAATACGGTTGGCCATATCGAGGATACCGTTGAGCACGCCAAGGCAGGCATTGCTGGTGTCGTAGATCAGAGCTTCCCCGCCGATGCCCAGACCATCGGCCACACGGCAGGCGGTTGCCGGTTCGAACAATTCGCGGCAGACGCCGGCGTAGGTGATGGCGCCGACGGCCTCGGCCGGAACATCCGCTGCGGCCAGGGCTTTGCGACCGGCGGCAATCGCGCCTTGAGATAAAGGCGTGTTCGGCTGCCACCAACGCCGTTCGCGAATGCCGGTGAGGGCCTGAAGTTGACCAATGGGCATATGCAATGCCTCATACAGCGGAGCCAGACGATGTTCGAGCTCCTGAGAGGAGACAACCACCGGCGGAAGTTCGTAATTGATGGCGTTAATAAAAACGTTTTGGTAGTTCATAACCGTTTTGCGTCGTGTATTGCTTACTTTATTGAAAATTACTGGCAGGTATATGCAGATGCCTGACTCAGTGCATATTGCTGAAGGATCATCCGGCCTTGGGCGTTCAGCCACTTCACGCCAATGGCGTAAATGCGTTGGTCGGTGAGGCGCTGGTAAAAGCTTTTATGCACAGTGGCTACGCGTCGGGCTTGTTCCGGTGTCCATTGGTGCGATTGATTCAAATGAAGGTGGTGGAGCAACTCCTGGTCATCCGCATCATCCGGAAGCGTCAAGATATAGTCCATGGCCCAGTCCAACATCGTTGGTCGACTTGGTGTGCGATGGTGAATGTCCTGACCACTTTTCACTGCGGCCACGGACAGATTGCGGTCACGAATAACGACATGCGCCAGCAGGAAAACCGCCTGCTGATCCCGGGTTGTCAGCATGAGAATCCTTCCGTGCTTTGGATTGAAAAATTATCACTGAGCTGTTGAATCATTTTCTTCAACAGTTATTTGGAACAGGTCGGGCTGCATCTTGTCAGAAAGCGCCCCGCTGTGCAAGGAAATTGCATTGCCCAAGCGTAGACAATTTGCTAGTGTCCGTTTTGTTTTTAACGACGCAATGTGTTGTTGCACAACGTGTTTTATGGAATACCCTGCGCTGAATGACCAAGGAGGATACTTTTATGCAATGGTTTGCCTATGTGATCTGGAGTGCCCTGATCCTATGCGTTTTGTCTGCGGTTGTTTGCTACGTCATGGCCCGGCGTCGTGCTCATTTACCGCAAGCTCCGGCTCCCGGCTGTTCCGGCGGGCATCTCCAGGAAACTCCGTCGACAGAGCTTGACAGCGCCCGCTGTCAGCAGCTTGTCGAACGTTGCGGATTCGATTCAGCCATGCTGGATGCGATGACGCCTGATCAACAGATGACGCTCGGGGTTGACGTGCTTGGTGCCGATCCTGCCTGGTTGCAGGGAAAAGATTCGGCCATGTATCCGTGCCTGACGTTTCATAATCAGGTTGCCGCCGCCGTGGAGTTTATTGACACACGCCTGCAGGAGCATCCTGAATTACGCCTTTATGCAGTGAAACCCGAGGGCGTCCCCTTGGATGAATCGGTTTACGAAGCCAGCGTTGTTTTGTGCTTTGCCCAGCCGGTCCAGGTCAATGATCAGGAAGGATGGCGCTATTTTCCCGTCAACGTCTACTGGGAGTGGGGCTATCCCCCCGAGCAGATGCAGTGTCGACAAGTTCTCTATCTGGCCTGTTGCGCCGGTTGCAAAGTGGTCGGAATTGAGAGCGATATGGATGACATTTACGAATTACTTGAAGGGATTGCCTTGCCACCGTGTATTGATGATAAGGCAGCCGGTGTCTGGCCGGCAGCTGACTATGCGCTGCCCGGTCAGGACGTCATGGGGCTGACCGACTGTCATTTGCGTAGCGCACAGCTGATGGAACTGGTGACGTCCAAAGGCTGGAGCACGGTTGAACCTGGAACGAAGTAAATTGAGTTGGTTCGACCGGTGCTTATCGATTCTGAACCCGGTTATCGGTCCTGAACCATATAGCTCAGTTCGCGGTCGATCTCTTCCGGGTTTCCGGTATTAAGTTCCAGCAGTCGACGCAGATGGGTAATGCTGTCGCTGTCCATAGCCGTGAACGTCACGCCGATGTTTTTTTGCTGAGAGTGCGCAACCTGAGCATCAAAATCAAGAACGATACTGCTGTCGGCAAGGCGTAGCGACAGATGGCAGGGTGATCCGATCAGAGTGTTGTCAATGGGGTGTGCCAGCTCGATCAAGGCCCCTTTCAGAGAGATGTCATTCAAGGTGACGTCTTGGGAAGAATCGGCATAGTTCAGATTGGCCTGTTCCACGAAATTGACCCGAGCGTAGTGACGTTTTTCATTCATACGACATTCCTTTTCCTGACTGGGGGTTGATTCCTAAATAGTAGCGGAACCCCTCTGGGTTGTCCATCTTGCGCGCCAAAATCGCGTCAGGTCGGATGTAAGGGTGCCAAGTGTCGGCCTTTGAACATAAAAAAAACATTCGTCGTTTTTTTGTCTTGACCTGACCGGCAATGTTCATTATTATCAGCGCGTTTTCAGGGAGAGCCAATCTCCACAAGCTACTGAAAAATTCGGGGTTTCCCGATTTTAATAGTATGCGCTCATCGTCTAGCCTGGTCCAGGACACCGCCCTTTCACGGCGGCGACAGGGGTTCGAATCCCCTTGGGCGTACCATCTCCATCCCACTACGGGACGAAAAAGCGGAGCAACGACTGTTGCTCCGCTTTTTTTGTGCCTATCTCCGTCCATCTCCTCTCGCGTAAGCCTTGTGCAGAATTCTCTTGTTTTTATTATCCAACGCATCGGTGCGATTGCTTGTGAGTCTTGCGCAGGCCGATGAAGTGCGTTAAGCTGAAACTAAACAATTGTTTAGGGTGTTGAGATGAAACAACCAGCCAAACAACGCATTGAACAGGCCGCACTGAAACTGTTTGCTGAAAAGGGCTTTAAGGCCACCACCATTCGTGAGATCTGCAATAAATCCGGGGTGAGTGTTGCCCTGATCCATTACCATTACAAAAATAAAAACGGTCTTTATGAAACGTTGCTCGATCAAGTGATCGGCGATGCCTTTGACCAATATCCACTGGAAGATTACCTGAAGCCCGGCATGTCCGCGGAGCAACGGCTGCGGCAGATGATTCGCCTGTTGCTGCATCGCTTAATTGGTGGCGATGGCCTGGGCCGTGACCGTTCGCGGGTGCGTGTGATGGCGCGGGAACTGACCGCACCGTCACCGGCGTTTGAAAAACTGTTTCAACGCCATATCCAGCCGATGATCCTGACTATGGTCGACATTGTGCGTGAATTTGTCGGACCGCGCCAACCGGCGGAGCTGATTCGCATTGCCACCAGCGTGGCTGGACAATGCCTGTACCCGTTTATCGCCCATGAGGTGATGAGTCGCTCCGGTTTTTCGCTGGGCAACGATCATGAGCAAATTGAGCGTCATGCTGAACATATTTATCAATTTTCTCTGCATGGACTGTATGGTCTGAATGAGGAGGGTTCATGAAAAAAATACTTCTGGTGCCGTTGATTCTGGTCCTTGGCGCGGCGATCGGTTTTGTCGTGGTCAATGGTCGCGACAACGTGCCCAAGGATCGCGTGCCGGTCTCCGGCATGATCGAAACCACTGAGGTTGATCTGTCCTTCAAAATTTCCGGTCGCATTGCCGCGCTTCATGTCGATGAAGGGGATGATGTTAAACAGGGCCAGGAGCTTGCCGCCCTGGAGGATAGCGATGAAAAACTGGCGGTTGCCGTGGCTGAGGCGCAACGTGATTATCAACAGGCCGTGCTCAATGAAGTGTTGGCCGGTAGCCGTACCCAACAGATTCGTGAGGCCCAGGCGGCCATGAACGAAGCGCGGGCCGCCGAGCAAGCCAGTCAGGCCGAGCTGGATCAGGCCAAACTCGATGAGCAACGCTTCTCCGAGCTGTTTGCAGAAGGCGGCACCAGCCGACGCACACTTGAACTGTATCAGACCGCTTTGAAAACCGCGCAGCAACATGTCAACCAGGCGCAAGCCGCGCTTGGTCAAGCCAGGGAACGTTTGAGTCTGGCGGTTGAGGGTTCCCGCAATGAAGCCATTATTGCGGCTCAGGCCCAGGTTAAAGTGGCGGAGCAGACTGCGGCACAGGCGCGCCAACAATTGTCGTATACCCAGCTCAAGGCACCACTCAACGGTACGATTTTGACCCGCCCGGTCGAAGAGGGCGAGTATGTGCAACCGGGCAGCGTTGTTTTCACCGCGGCGGTGTTGGATGAGGTGTGGGCACGCGTCTATGTCAGTGAAACGGATCTCGGCCGAATTCGTCTCGGCCAGAAGGCCGTGATCCACAGCGACAGCTGGCCGCAGCGTGATTTCAACGGCGTGGTGACCTACATTTCCGATGAGGCGGAATTTACCCCGAAGTCGGTGCAGACCTATCAGGAGCGGATCAATTTCATGTACCGCGTCAAAATCACCCTGGACAACCCCAAACACGAATTGAAGCCGGGCATGCCCGTTGAAGGGCAGATTCTTCTGGAGTCGCCATGAGCGAGCACTGGGCGGTTGAAGCCCGTGGCCTGAAAAAAACATTCGGTGCGCTTGCCGCCGTGCAAACGCTTGACCTGAAGGTGGGGCACGGCACCATTTACGGATTGATCGGTCCGGACGGTGCCGGCAAGACCACGACATTGCGCATGCTCAGCGGGTTGTTGCGTCCGGACGGCGGGGAAGCCTTTGTCGCCGGATTCTCATCGACGTCCCAGCAGGAGCATGTCAAGGATCGCATGGCGTATATGAGTCAGCGTTTTGCCCTTTATCCCGATCTGACCGTCGACGAAAATATCCGCTTCTATGCCGATCTTTACGGCATGCGTGCCGCCGAACGCCACGAGCGCACCGAGCTGCTGCTCGATTTCAGCACCATGCGCCCGTTTCGTCGGCGTCGTGCCGGACAACTGTCCGGCGGGATGAAGCAGAAACTGCAACTCATTTGTGCCCTGATTCACAAGCCTGAAGTGCTGTTGCTCGATGAACCGACCAACGGTGTCGACCCGGTCAGTCGCCGCGATTTCTGGCGGATTCTCTATGACCTGGTCGGTGAGGGGATGACCATTATCGTCAGCACCGCCTACCTTGATGAGGCGGAGCGCTGTGAACAGGTCGGCTTACTGCACCAGGGCTGCCTGATCCGTGAGGGAACTCCGGCTCAGGTGGTGGAAAAAAGCGGTCTGCATATCGTGTCGGTGTATTGCGCCCGTTGTATCGAGTCGGCACGTGTTCTCAAACAACATCTGGATTCCAATCAGATTCACCTCTATGGCGATCGGGTTCGCGTCTGTTGCGATGATCCGCAGGCCATGACGGCACAGATCCGCCACTGGTTGCCTGATGCACGGGATATCCGTCAGGAGCGGGCTCAGCTGGAAGATATTTTCATGACCCTGCAACCGGTGGACAGCGAAAAAGACGCCTTGCTCAGCCAGGTGGCCCAGGGCATCGACACCCCGCAGGGCAGCGCCGTGATCACCGAGGATCTGACACGGACTTTCGGCAGTTTTACCGCGGTCAATAAGATCAGCCTCGAGGTTCCCTACGGCGAGATTTTTGGTTTTCTCGGTCCCAATGGTGCCGGGAAAAGCACCACCATCCGTATGTTGTGCGGCTTGTTGACGCCCAGTTCCGGACGCGGCCGGGTGGCCGGTTTTGATGTCCAACATCAGGGCGAACGGATTAAAACCCGCATCGGTTATATGAGTCAGAAGTTCTCGCTCTATGAGGATCTGCGCGTGGTGGAGAATATCGATTTCTACGGCGGCATTTATGGGTTGTCCGGCAAGCATCTGACCAAACGACGCGACTGGGCCCTGCAGTTGTCCGGTCTTGCTGAGCGGCGTTCCGAGCCGACGGCGGATCTGGCCGGTGGCTGGCGGCAACGCTTGGCGTTGGCCTGCGCCATCCTCCATGCGCCGTCCATCGTGTTTCTCGACGAACCGACCAGCGGCGCGGACCCGGCCAGCCGTCGCCTGTTCTGGGAGATCATCAACGAACTGGCCGATCACGGCGTGACCGTGTTTGTCAGTACCCATTATATGGAAGAGGCCGAGTATTGCGACCGGCTGGCTTTGATCTATCGCGGCACCATGATCGCTTCCGGCTCAGCCGCAGCGCTGAAAAAACAGCACCATGACGGCTTACTGTTTCAGGTTGCCGTCGAGCGACCGCAACAATGGCTTGATGCCGTTACCGACCTGGATCAGGTCACTGATGTCGCGCTGTTCGGTGCCGGTCTCCACGTGACGGTGCGCGAAGCCCGCGAGGGCCAACAGCAGCTCGAAGCGTTGTTCCGTCGCCGGCAGGTGGCCGCCCAGGTTGCGGTTACCGAACCGAGTATGGAAGATGTGTTTATCCGCTTAATCGAACAGGCACGAGACGATGATTAATCTGCAGCGACTCAAGGCCGTGGTGGTCAAGGAATTTATCCATATCCTGCGTGACTGGCGCAGCCTGGCGCTGGCCATTGCCATCCCGGTGCTGTTGCTGGCATTGTTTGCCTACGCCTTGAATATGGATCTCAAACAGGTGCCGACGGCCGTCATTGATCGCTCCATGTCGCCGCAGAGCCGTGAATTGATCAGTCAGTTTGACGGCTCAAGTTATTTCTCGATCGAACAGTCGCTGCACACCCTCGACGAGGTTGAAAGTGCCATGCGCCAACGTCATATCCTGGTGGCTCTGGTGATCGAGCGCAACTTTGCCCGTCATATCGAACAGGGCCAAACCGCTCAGGTGCAGCTGATTGTCGACGGCAGCGATGCCAATATCGGCCGGTTGGCCCTTGGCTACGCCCAGACGTTGGGCTGGCTGTACAGTCAACAGGTGCTGGTGGAACGCAGTCGCCGTCTCGGCAGTGAGGTGCAGGTAGGCCGGATTGAAGGCCATATGCGCGCCTGGTATAACCAGGGACTGGTCAGTACCTACAATATCGTGCCCGGCATCGTCGCCATCGTCATGGTGGTCATTGCCTCGATGCTGGCCAGTGTCACCGTGGCCCGCGAGTGGGAAACCGGCACCATGGAACAGCTGATCAGTACGCCGATCCGTCGTCTTGAGTTGACGCTGGGCAAAGCCATTCCGCTCTACTTCATCGGCATCGTCGATGTGCTGATCGCCGCCGGTCTTGGCCAGTGGCTGTTTGATGTGCCGTTACGCGGCCAACCGGCACTGGTGCTGTTGGTCGCCTCACTGTTTCTCATCGGCGTGTTGTTTTACGGTCTGGTATTGAGCATTGTGCTGAAAAAACAGGTGGTGGCCAATCAAATTGCCCTGATCAGCGGGTTTTTGCCGACCCTGGTGTTGAGCGGTTTTGTCTTCACCATTGCCAATATGCCGCTGCCCATCCGTCTTCTGACCCACATTTTCCCGGCGCGTTATTTTATTGCCATGCTGCGCAGCCTTTATCTCAAAGGGGTGGGACTGGAGATGATGCTGAGTAACTTCGTCCTGTTGACCGTCTATGCCGCCATCATGGTGGTGATTGCCAATCGCGCCCTGAAACTGAGGTTGAACTGACATGATTCTCAAGCTCAAGGCCATGCTGGTCAAGGAACTCAAGCAGATGTTGCGTGACCCGAAGATGCGCATTGTCGTGTTGGGATTTCCACTGGTGCAGATGCTGGTGTTTTCCTTCGCCCTGACCCTGGATGTCAAAAACATTGATCTGGTGATCGTTGATCTCGACCGCTCCGTCGTCACCCGCGAGCTGACCGACGATTTCATTGCCTCCGGTTATTTCAAGGTGTCTGCCATGGTGGATTCGTTGACGCAGGCGCGTCAGTTGCTCGACCGTGGTGACGCCCGGGGGATTCTGCTGTTTGCCGCCGGAACGGCGCGTGATCTGGAGGCCGGAAAAAACGTGGCCGTGCAGTTGATCGCCGACGGCACCATGAGCAACGATGCCGGGATCCTGTTCAATTACGCCAGTGGTGTGCTACAGCGCTACAATCGTGCCTTGACGGCGCATATGGAGCCGTCCGTTGAATTGGTGCCGCGCAACCTGTTCAATGTCAATCTCGACAGCCGCAACTACTATGTGCCGGGGCTGATCACCCTGATGATTCTGGTAACCAGTACGTTGCTGACCAGTATTGCCATTGTTCGCGAAAAGGAGATCGGTACCATTGAGCAGGTGATGGTCACACCCATTGGCCGTTTTGAGTTCATTCTCGGCAAGACCCTGCCGTTTTTCCTCACCGGCTATCTGACCACCACCATGATGTTCATCCTGGCACGGCTGGTGTTCGGCATTACCATTAAAGGCAGTGTGGTGCTGTTGATTTTCGTCATCGGGCTGAACATCCTTTCCTATCTGGGGATGGCGTTATTGATCAGCACCATTTCTCATACCCAGCAGCAGGCGCTGTTGACGGCCTTTTTCATCATAATGCCCTGTGCGTTGCTCAGTGGTTATCTGTTTCGGTGAATAATATGCCATCAGCTGTTCAGTATCTGACGTATCTCAATCCAATGCGGTGGGGATTTGAAGCGATCACCGGCGTGGTGATCAAAGGCGCCGGACTGGCTGACTTATGGCAGCAGGTGATGTGGGAGATGATTCATGCCGTCGGCTTTCTGACCATTGCCGCAGCCAAGTTTCGTAAGACGTTGTAATGATGTCGGCAGGTTCGGCGCTGAATTTTCATAACAGAGATTCCCTTGTTTTTCCGTGGCATCATCCTCTCGACGGTCTCTTATTTACAATCCGGCTCAACGCAGTGTGTGTATGAAGTGACGGATTCGGACCATGAAGAATCAAAAGATGGGATCACGCTGTGAAGAATTATGCTCAGGAAGGATTTTTATTAATCTTCCGGCATATTGTTGCGATACCAGTTGATCGTCTTCTCAAGAACGTCCTTGTAAAGACGAATTTCGCTCATCTCAATGCCACCGGCCTGGGAGGAAATCTGGAGTTGCTGAATGCTCTCCGGCAGACCACCGTATTGCTCCTGACAATAGGCATTGACGATGGTATTTATACGCCAGAGAAAACCATCATGCCCTTCAACTGCTTGGATTCGTTGGAGAATATCGTAGGTGACACGGGTTTCAATTTCTCGTTGATAACGCAGGGCGTAGAAGATGATCATCAATCCGGTCAGCAGGATCATGCTGACCGGCATGGATCCGATCCCGGGGATATCCGGCAGAATTTCAGCAACAAACAACAGAATGCCAACCATAAAAAAACAGGCGCCAATGCCCAAGGCGGAATAGGTGTGATGCGAACGCTGTTTGAGTAAAGAGTCGTAATCGATATCATGAAGGTTGATGTGTTGGGCGCGTTCGATATATTGTTGTTCGGTGCGGTTAAGGTTGAGCATGGGTCTCCTGCGTGGTGCGCTGAGTCCTGAGTCTTGGCCTCATGATGTCATGTAATGAAAACGAGGTGAACAAAAATGGCAGTGTATTCTATCGTGGGCGCGATCGCCCTGATTGTCGTGATTTTTTTTGTATCGGTTCTGACTCCCTTGCCCTGGTATCAATATCTTCCCTTTGCGGCGCTGTTTATTCTGGCGTATTTTTGGGAAAAGATCATCAAGATTTTCAGGGGCTCAGATGCGGGGAAAAGTCGTTTGTTTCGTAAAGGCAAGGCGCGCAAACGAACGTCGACGCATCAGGGAAAACGGATTTAAGTCGTCATAAGGTGACACAAAAACGCCGACAGAAGAAGTTCTGCCGGCGTTTTTGTGTGGAAGGCTGTTTTATTCGCGGTTGTGGCAATCACGACATTTGGTCGGTCCGGCACCATTGTCAGCGTGACAGCCGCGGCAGGTGGCGTGAAACTCCTTCTTGCTTTTTGTGATTTTACCGGGCGGGGTGCTGGTGTGACAGGTGTCACAGCTCATCATCTCCACATGAGCACGGTGATTGAAGAGAACCGCCCCGAACGGACATTGCAGCTCGACGGAAACAATCGACGTCGTTGCTTGTTCGGCCGTCGGCTTTTTCACCTCGGAATGCATGAACTCGGCGACAGAGCAATCAGATGAAGGCATGAGAGTCGCATGGGGGGATGTTTTTTCCGCCGTTGACTCTGGTTCAACAGCTGCGGTCTGAGGTTCTTCTGCCGGTTGCGGGGCTTCCTGAATGGCTTTGCTCAAGGAGGCCGCATGCTGCGTCGGCGCTTCGTCCGAGCTGCAGGCGGTCATTGATAACAGCAAAACCGTCATAATGGTCATCCATCGAAACATAAAACTCCTCCTGTGTGTTCAGTAACCATATTAAAGAAAACTATTCTACCACTTTGACGCTAAGTTTCAAGGGGTTGTGTGTCTACCTTTGCGGATAGTCTAATAAAACAAATATGTTGTATGGAAAAGTTAAAGTTTTTTCTAGTATTCTGTCAATGCTGAAAATTCGAGTGTATGGTGCGAGGCAAGGCCAGACTCGAAAATTTAGTGTTGATAGAGCATTCGCTTAAATAACGCGTAGCGAGAATGATTTCATCTGGTATATCACTTTGCCGTCAACCTGCAGGAAACCATCCGCCGTGAGCGTTTTTCGCGTATCATCCACGGCGGTAATCACCGCCTCGACCGTCACGATCGTGTTGGTCGGGATGATCTGCCCCCGGTACATCCAATGATGGTTGTGGTTAAGGGTGATTGGTTCGAAGACCGTGTGTTCATCACATTTCCAGCGCTGGTCGGCGACATATTTGAGCAGCTGTTGAAAAGATTCAAGGCCCAAAGACCCGGGACATACCGGATCCTGATAAAAATGGGCTTGGAAAAACCACTCAGCGGGATCAACCTTTTTCGTGCCGCGAATGTACCCCAACTGCTGCGGGCCACCGTCAGCAACGAACAAGGCGATATCGTCGATCATGCGCAATTGTTCGTCCGGGAACGGTGCCGGATGCGGATACGGCAGGCTCACCGCCCGTTGTTGTTCCTCCGCTGTCGGTTGATACAGCGCGGCATCGCGAATGCCGATCTGATTGGCCAGAGCCTGTTCGGTGAAAAAGCCGAACACCGTATCTCCGGTGTACACCGCACCGTGACGGTCTTCCACGCTAAAATCGTAGCTTTGAATAATCATGCCGCCGCTGCTCGACACCCGGGTCAGTTTGACGGTGGTGGTCAGGGTGCCGGTCTGCGGGGTAACCTGACGATGCTGGACGGCATTGCCATCCAGATTGCGGAAACACAGGTCACTATCACTGGTCAGGGCCGAGCCGACATAGGCCGCCATCCAGCCGCACGGTTGCAGGGCGATCTCCAGCAGCACACTGAACGGCATCTGGCCGGTGCGCTCTTCGCCGAAGTACCAGGCATCGCCGGGCACATCGTATTGCGCTTCAATCGTGCCACCGGCTTCCATCTTCCATGCCTCGGCATGGACTCCGGTCACCCGATCGAGAAACTGGAACGGCGGACGGGGCAGACGGGCGATACGCCGTTGCTGATCAAAGACCTTATACGGTTCACCGAACGCCTCGGACGGATTGCCGTTGGAGTAGGCGAGAATACTGTCATAGTCGTAGATAGCCGGTTTGATCACGGTTTTTTCAACCTGAGGAGCCGCCTGCCAGCGTTGTTGGATTGCGTCACGGCTGATACCGCTGAGGCGGACCGACATATTGATGATTTCGACAATCGGCTTGCCGTCGGCATACATCAGGGCATCGACAATGGCATAGGGTTCCGGACGGTAACCTAACTCTTTCAGGGTGACTTCATAGGTGACGGTCCTGGTGTGTTCGGTCACCTGACCACGGCACTTGAGTTGACTGCCGACTCCCGGCACCGGTTGCCAGACCGCTTCATTCTCGGCGGTGACCCAGCCCATGCGCATCAGGTAAATGCGCAACGTATGCAGACAGCACTCGTACATCAGGGTGCCGGGCATGACGTTGTCATCGCAGAAATGGCAGGTGAGAAACCAGTCTTCCGGTTGAATATCCATCTCGGCGCGGATCTGTCCGAGACCGAACCGACCGCCGCCGGGGATGATCTCCGTCACCCGGTCGACCAGTTCGAGATGGCCGCTGGGCAGGGTGTAGGGCTTGTGGACGGCCAGTGCCGCGAACGCCTCGCCAAAACAGCTGACCAGATCACCACGACGTAGCGCCGCCACCTGATCCGCCGTATAGCTTTCATGGGTCATGGGCACCAGATCCTGCCAGTCAGCCGGGCGTTTGCCTTGCTGCGCCATCAGGTCGAACTTGGTGTGGACGATCCCTTTACCGGCATCAAGCTCCTGTTGAGAGAAGAATCCGGCACAACCGTTACGCATGGTCATCAGCGGTTGGCCGTTGACGGTGCTGTCGAATTCAAAGCGGAACAGCCAGGTGTCGCCCTGACGGAAGAAACGCTCAATGCGGATATCGTAACGAATGACATCACCGGGCTGGGGCAGTTCACCGTGGAACTCGACGATGGCATCCAGCAGCCGATACACCGCATGGCCCTTGGTGTGGAAGTCGATGCCGAGATAGCCGGACAAAAACAGGTCGGCCTGTCCGGCTTCCACGGCAACACAGGTGGGAATGCGTTCGCCGTCGAGATACCAGCGGTCCGCCGTGACATCGTGCTCGGTGATCACCCGGCCATGGCTCATGGAGCAGGGCTCCCCCTCCACTTTGATGATGCGGTCGACCAGCATTAAGGGCTCATCCGGCAGCCGCACGCGGGTGGGGTGGTCGTCGATGGGGGCAAAGCGCGGACCGAGCATGGCGGCAATGGAGCCAATAGCAAACTCCATGCATTTGTCGCGATCAAAGGCCACGGCTTGCTGCGGCTTGGCCACTGGTGGCGCGGTCGGCACGGGTTGTGGTGGAGCCACCGGCTGCACCTCGGCGGGCAGATGGGCACGCAGTTGTTTTTGCAGTTCCAGGTTGCGCTGCATGAGTTGTTGAATCTGCTCCGACACGCCGAGAAAAGTGTCGTGGCTGGCCGCATGATGGTGCTGGGTGCGGTTCATGGTGGCAAACAGCGGGTCGCTGATCGGTTGTATTTGCGCCGCTGATGTGCTTGGTGTCGGCTGTGGTGCGACTGCCGCCGGTGCCGGAGATGACGGAACATCGTAGGAGTTCTGTTGCTCCACCGGGCAGGGCGGCAGTGCCGGCTTGGCCAGTCCGTTGGTCAGGATGACGGCGTTAACCGTCTTGGCGGTGGGGTGTGCCACACCGATCTCATCCTGCTCCAGAAGCGTCTGGTCGCAGCCCACCCCTTCGGCAATCAGTTGCGCCATCAACCGGGTGACGGTGACGGCCATGGGCTGGTTGTCGACATGAACCGGTCGCACCATGTGGGGACGCTCACCGAGGATGCGCGGAATCATGCGCGAGCATGAATTGCCGCTACCGGTCTCGATAAACAGGCGCACACCGTCATTGTAGGCATTCTCAATTACGCGGACAAAATCGATACGATCCACCGCCTGGGCGAGGATGGCCGCGGCGCAGCTTTCCGTATCCGGCGTGTAGGGCTGACCACTGGCGCAACTGTAGAAACGGATACCCTCCGGTGGCGTAGTCGGAAACAGGTGCAGGTCGTGATACGGTTTTGCCACCATGGTCGGCACCGGGCAGTGAACCGTGGTCACCCCTTTGAGTTCAATGAATGGACAGCCGAGTTCAGCCACCAATGCCTCGACATCGGCCCGTTGACCGCCGATGACGCATTCCTGCGGGGTGTTGATGATCAACAGGTAAACCCGTTCGCGGTTCTGTAGCGCCTGTTCAACCTGCTGCGCAGCAACAGGGACAATACCCAGCGTCCAATCGACATCGTCACTGTCCGGCAGTTGCCAGAGTTGTCGCGCGCTGTCACAGGGACCGCCGAGATCGCGGGTAAACAACGGCGAGGCTTCAATCCGTTCCAACATGGCATCACGTTGTTGCCAGGCTTTGAGAGAAAACAGACTCGACGATTCACCCAGACTGTAGCCAATGGCCGCCTGTGGTGAAACGCCAAAGCGACGCACCAGATCACTCAGCGCCGTACACAACGCCACATGGGCGATGATCATGCCGTTGTGATCCTCCTCGATCTGCGCGCGATCGGAGCCGTTCCAGAACAGCTGCGGCTGAAATTGATCCTTGAGGCGCTGGTTGTCACGATGCTGCTGCTCAAAGATCTCCGGCCACAGCAGGCCCAGCTCTCGTCCCATGTGAGGGAAGTGATTGCCGGAGCCGGGGAAGATAAACGCCACCTGGCCGTTGTCGCTCAGCGGTGTCGGATTGTAGAACACGTTGTCGCGAGCGCGGGCGGGAAGGAGGGCACCGCCGCGACCATCGAGACGTTGCTCCGGGTGGTGTGTCAGGTGCTCACGGGCAAAGGCAATCTGCTCGTTGAGTTCCGCCACATGCGCACAGACCAGGGTCAATGCCAGTCCCGGTGTATTATCCGGCTGCGAACTGCGTCGCCACTGTGTCGCCATGGTGTGAATGGCAGTCTGGTTCTGCTGATTCAGCCACTGGTCCAGTTCGGTCAGCTTGCTGAGCAGGTGACCCGGCGTCGATCCGTAGACGGCAAACAGGGCACGACTCAAGGGACCCGCGGGCAGGCGTCCCGGTAGCGGCGCTTCGCCACGCTCCTCCTCGACAAGGCGTACCGCCGCCAGCAGACCGCCGGTGGCCGTGCTGGTCACCAGTGCCCGGCGCGGTCCGTCATGGCGATTATGCAGCCAATAGCGGGCGGCACTGTCTGCCGCTGTCGGCAGAATGCGATGGTGCAGCGAGAGTGCCGCGGCAATGACACCGACGAGACCCGCCGCTTCACCACTGTGGCCATACCGCTCTGAGGTGGAAACGGGCCGCGCCGAATTCATCTTCCGGCGCAAAAGGCCCAGCGCCGAAGCGTTCGGGGCAATATGATCGACATATGCCGTGTTGTTGACGTCGGCAAGTTGGCTCATCGCTTCCGGACGTGGTGTCGTCAAACTGTCATCTGCTGCTGAAGCAATGTTTATGTCATGAATTTGCGCGTAAATGGTATGGCCCTGTTGCCGGGCTTCTGACAGAGGCATGAGAACGACGGAACAGGCCCCTTCATTGATTGGTGTATAGCCGGCAAGACGGCCGGCACTGAGCTGGGCGCGAATGTCGCCGGGCAGATCAACACCGCCGACAATGGCCAGTTTGACATCGTTGCGGCGCAATGCTTCCGTGGCCAGCTGCAAGGCTTGCACCGCGGAGTTCTCTTCGGCCGCCACCGTAAAGCTGGAGCCGCCGCATTTGAATTCACGGGCAATGCGGCTGGCCACCACACTGCCCAGGGCACCCATGGTGCGGTTGGCGGTCAGCGGTGGGCAGATGGCGTCACGCAAGGTGTCACACCACTGTTCAAGCTGTTGCTGATCGAGATCGCTACCGCTTTGCTCCGCCCACCGGCGCACCCGTTCGGGCAATCCCCAGCGCAGGCTGAAGCTGGTGGCATTGAGATCGAGTCCGGTACCGACAAACACACCGGTGGTGAGATGGTCATGGTCCTTGAGCCCTGCGTCAGCCAGAGCCGCCGCGGCACTTTTCAGCATCAGCGCCTGACGCGGCAACATCTCCTTAAGTTCCGTGGGCGGAATGCGGAAGGTGCCCGGCTGCACCGCAACCTGATCGAGGTAGTGTCCCGACCCGCTGTTTTGTTGTGAAAATTCTTTTTTAAACCAGTGACTGGTTTCCGCGCCATACCAGTGATGCGGTGAGGAAAAGGGGGCCTCAGTCTGGTCTGACAGCCAGTCGCGACGAAAGGCTGCGCTGTCGGCATGGTCGGCCAGACGCACATCCAGACCGACGATGGCAATCGGCTCCGTCGCATGTTGTGGCTGGGCCGGTGTTTGTGGGCAAGCGTTGCCGGTCCATTCTTCAAGTAACAGATGGGCATTGATCCCGCCGAAACCAAAGGCGCTGACCGCGGCCCGTCGCGGTCGCGTTTCACTGCGCTGCCACGGGCGACAGGTAGGTAATACGTCAAACGGGCTGTCTTCCATGCCCATCTGTTCACCGGCCTGATGAAATCCGGCCGTGGGCGGCAATTGTTCATGTTTGAGAGCCAGCAGGGTTTTAATCACCGCAGCCGACCCGGCAGCGGTGAGCAGGTGGCCGATATTCGATTTGACGGAGCCGATAACACAGCGATGATCCGTGGTCCGGTCCTGCCAGAGCTGTTTGAGACTGGCAAATTCAACGGCATCGCCGACCGGGGTGCCGGTGGCGTGGCATTCGATGTGATCAACATCCTGTGGCTGCCAGCCCGCTTGTCTGTAGGCGGCGCGCATGGCGCGCAGCTGGCCTTCCGACATGGGCGCCAGCAGACTGCCGCCGATATCGTTGGACAGCCCGATGCCGGCAATCTGGGCGTAAATGTGGTCACCGTCGCGCAGTGCATCCTCGGTGCGTTTGAGCAGCAGCACACCGGCGCCTTCACCGACCACCAGACCGTTGCCGGACTGATCAAAGGGCGCACAGACACCTGTGGGAGACAGGGCGTGTAACTGGGAGAAGCCCATCTGGGTGTATTGTGAGTCAGGTCGGGCAACACCACCGGTGAGCATGGCGTCGGCGCGGCCCGATTGCAGTTCAGCCACGGCCAGCTTGATGGCATACAGCGAGGAGGCACAGGCAGCGTCCAGGGTGAAGCAGGTGCCGCCGAGTCCCAGGGCCTTGCCGAGTACCGCGGCCGGCAGGCCGGTCATATAGCGATTGAGCGGCGATGTGCTGGTTTCGAGCTGTTGGTCGAAAAGTTGTTCATAGATGGTTCGACCGACATAGTCCTGAGCCAGCTTGGAGGCGGTTTCACTGGGCAGGGCCAGGTTGCCGACAATAACGCCCATGCGTTGTTTATCGATGTTTGTCGGATTGGCATCCTGCCAGGCCGTCACGCCGGCTTGCAGCAACAGCTGAAAGAGAGGATCCAATTGGCGGACCAGATTCTCGTCAATATTTAATCGATCAAAGGGCAGGTCGAGTGTGAAGTTGTCGACAAAACAGGCTTTTTTAGAATAAACACAATCCGTTTTGCCTTCTTCCGGATGGTAGGCTTCATCAACCGGCAACTGCCAGCGCCCCTTGGGCGGTTGGGATGCCGTGGCAACACCATCACGAATAATAGACCAGAACTGTTCCAGAGTCGGGGCTTGGGGAAAGATGCCGCCGATTCCAACAATGGCAACAGCGGGACGTTGGCTAGATTCAGAGTGCATGAATTTTCCGTATAGAACATCAACAGAGCGTTTAAAAACAGCTCATGGATGGGTGACCAAAAGAGTCGGTTTCGTTTACAGCCGGGCGGTTTGGCCAGGCGGTTTTGTGAGGTTTTAAAATCCTATCATTCAAAACCGTGGGTGCCAAAAGCCACGGACGGCTTTTTGCAAAAAACATCATCAGTAAACTGGGCGTTGAGAGGGGACCCATGTAAAACACATCCTTATACTACAAATGGCGGGTGAATGAAAGGTATGTTGCCTGTCATCCCATTGCGTCTGTATGCCTATTTTTTTCATAATGACAACAAGATCTCTTTAGAACAGGCTTTTTTCAAATCGGTCTATTGGAGCTGAATGAGAAAAGCGTTAACGCAACCATATCTTAATAATGCCACTTGTTCTCATAAGCAATTATCGTTATGATGGCGGCTGTTTTATGCGTTATCTCCTTGAAATCAGAATAGTTCGGAGTGTTTCTTATATGATGACTTTTTTACTCGTTATTTCTGATAATTGTCCGCCGATCAAGAGCAACGGGTTTGTGCGACAAACCGGAGTTATCGTGTTACATGACGTGGATAATTCATGACTCTGTCGATTCGTGCGAAAACTTTTCTCGGAATTTTGCTGACCCTGGTCGTTCTTACCGGTGTGTTTGTTTTCAGCCTGAAGCTGTTCAATGAAAAGAGCATTGAAAAGGTTGAGAGTCAGTTCGGCAACGAAGCACTGCTGCGGGTTGAAAATCTGCTGCACGAAAAAGAAAAAGATCTGGTCCATCTGGCCAATTCAGTTTCTGTTCTCCACCCGTTGTGGTCCGTTGCCAAAGGCGATAATGAGAACAGCCTGCCCATGGCGTTTTTCGACACGCTTGCGGTCGATTTCGTTCTGATTGTCACGTCCGACCAACACGCGGTATTTCAAAAAGGCTTTCATGCTCTTGATGACTATGAAGGCGATCTTCTCTCGGCTCTTTCGGAATCTGTTTTTTCGCTGCCGATGCAACCGCAACGCGGTCTTGTCCGTTTTGATGATCAGCCGTTGCTGCTGGTGACCCATCCTATCGTTCATGATCAGGATCAAAATGGACCCGTGGAAATACTGGTTGTCGGCCTGTTGCTGGGCGAGGACTTCTGGCAGCGCGTCAATCATGAATTGCAGATGCATGCCGGGATGACATTGGCTGAAAATGTTCCGAGTTCGTGTCCTGATAAATCCTACAGCTGTTTGAAAAAAACAATTCCCGATCTTCATGGTCACAACTCCTTTGTCCTGCATTGCGGAAGTTATCGTTTTATGCGCGAATTCAGCCGCCGTAACCTGGTGGCGTTCCTGGGGCTGTTTGGTTTTTCCTGTGTGGTCATGGTCTTCATCACCCAGATGATCCTTGATGTGCTGGTGCTGTCTCGTCTGGTGCGTCTCGGCCAGAGGCTGGAAAAAATCGGCCACAAGCAGACTCCGGATCAAAACATGGTTGTTGAGGTTGACGGCGAGGATGAAATTGCCGTGATCGGCAACACCATCAACGAGATGCTCGACCGTTTGCGGCTTGGCGATCAGATCCGTTTCCAGCAGGAGAAACGTTTTTCCGACATGATTGAACATTCCGGCCTGGTGGTGATCGGCATCGATCACACCTCTAGGATCGTTTTGTTCAACCGGGCGGCGGAAAAAGCCACCGGTTATTCACGTGCGGACGTTTTCCAGGAAAACTTTTTCGATCTGTTCACCTCCACAGAGACGGCGGAACTGCTTGGGGGGTATATTGCCAAAGCCATGTCGCAGGGGGAGTTCAGTGGAGATTTCCATGCGCCGCTGAAAATGCGCGACGGCAGCGTCCGGCAGTTTTTGTGGGATGCCATCTTTGAATACGACGAGCACGGCCAGATCGATACGTTTATCGGTTTTGGTCGCGATGTCACGGAATCCCTTGCCGCTGAGCGGCGCCTGAAGATGATCACCAAGGTGTTTGAGAATACCGCCGAAGCGATTTTTATCACCGACCGGCGTAACCGTATTATCGAAGTCAATCAGGCCTTTGAGTCGATCAGCGGTTACTCGCGCAGTGAAGTGCTCGGACAGAACCCGATCCTGCTGCAATCACATCATCATGATGACGCCTTTTTTGACCGGATGTGGAAAGAGCTTATCAGCAAAGGGCACTGGGAAGGGGAGGTGTGGAACCGGCGCAAAGACGGTGAAAGTTATGTCAGCTGGGTGACCATTGACACCATTCGTGATCATGACGGGTCCATCAAAAACTTTTTCTCTATTTCGTCCGATATCAGCCAGATCAAAGAAGCTGAACGCCAGTTGCATCAACTGGCGTATTTTGACGCATTGACCGGTTTACCCAATCGCCTGTCGTTCTCCGGCCAGCTTGAAGAACGCCTGTCCCTGTGTGACGATGCCTGCAATCTGGCTGTCATGGTCCTTGATCTCGATTCGTTCAAACTGATTAACGAGTCCCTGGGGCCGGTTCTGGCCGACAAACTACTGCAGATGTTTGCCGAACGTCTGACCCTGTGCAGCCAGGAAGATGCTTTTCTGGCGAGGATTGGTGGCGATGAGTTCGCCTTTATTCTGCGCAAGCAGCGTGTCATGTCCATGCTGGACGAACTGTTCGAATGCGTGGAGGCACCGTTTATCATTGGTGCGCAGCGAATCTGCCTGACCACCAGTGTCGGTGTTGCCGTGGCTCCCGATGATGGTGAAACGGTTTCCGAACTGCTCAAAAATGCCACGATCGCCCTGTATTCCATCAAGGATAGTCGTCGCAACCGTTCCTGTTATTATGAACAGAGCATGAGTGACCGGGTGATTGAACGGATGAGTCTGGCGGAAATGTTACGCGATGCCGTCGATAACGGTGAATTTGAACTCTATTATCAGCCCAAGGTGCGCCTTAAAGACGGTAGGATCGTTGGTGCCGAAGCGCTGCTGCGTTGGCACAGCCGTGACGGCATGGTGCCTCCGGATCGTTTTATTCCCATTGCCGAGCAAACCGGACTGATTCTGCCGATTGGCGAGTGGGTACTCAAACAGGCCTGCCTTCAAGCGCAAACGTGGCGTCAGGTTAATCCGGATTTCCAGATGGGCGTCAACCTGTCTCCGGCACAGTTTGATCTCGACTATCTGCCGCGGCTGGTTGCCGACACACTGGCGGAGACGCAGCTGTGTGCTGACGCCCTTGAGCTGGAGATTACCGAGGGTATGATCATTGAGAATATCGACGATACGGTCCAGATCCTCCAGTCGTTGCGCGAACTCGGCGTTGATATTTCCATTGATGACTTTGGTACCGGCTATTCGTCGTTGAGCTATCTGACCCGGCTGCCTCTGGATATTCTGAAAATTGATCGCTCGTTTATGCTCGAAGTGCCGGATTCGCGGGACAGCACCAATGTTGTGCTATCCATTCTCGCTTTGGCGCGCAGCCTGAATCTGAAAGTCACGGCAGAAGGGGTGGAGCGTGAGGATCATGTGACGTTGCTCCATGATCATCGCTGCAGCTATATTCAGGGCTATTTCTGCAGCCCACCGTTGCCGGCGCAGGAGTTTGAAGAATTTATGCGTCAGCGCCAGTGTCGGTGTGGCAATTGTGAGGGAATTACCTGGATCCAACAGCCCTGAGGCCTTTGTTTAGAGCTGTTAAGTATCCCCGGCCAAAACGGGGGTTTTAACGCAATCTTCAAAATCAAAAACACTTCTCGCCGTCATTCTCGCGCAGGCGGGAATCCAAAGATCTGGTGCCATACAAAGGCGCTTCTGGACTCCCGCCTGCGCGGGAGTGACGTAAAAGGAAGAGTGTCATATCAGGGTGTTTCATATTCCCGGAACCGTCAAACTTTTTGGGTCCCACTGCAAAGCTGGGGAACTACTCTTTGTATTTAGTCGCACCTCTTTCTGTTTCTTTCACGACATGACCTTGATCCGCTGTCCCTTATTTTGCAACCCAGCGCTTCCGTTCAGCAGCACCGAATGGAGAAATCGTCATGTGCGTACCGCTGTTTTTCAAACTAATTCCTAACACTCTGTGTCTTTCGGCACGATTTTCTGCCTATCTCATCGCACCTTTACACAAATCAAATCTGAACCACACAGACTTGGGGCATTCTCCGCCGCGTCACAAGGAATATTTTGTAAGAGATGTCAGGAGTCGTCCATGAAGTCACCGCGACTGCAGGTCCTTGATCGAAGCCGTCACAGCCATCCCCGTCACACCATTCATCTCCCCGAATTGTTCGAACAGCTCGGCTGCACAAGCCTGAACCGATTACCGTTTGCCGGCGGCGATGTGACTGCCGGCTCGGAAAGCGAATTGCAGGCGGTTGTGGTTGGATCCGCGTCGCAGGTTGACCTGCCGCAGACCATCGAACAATCGCGTTTCTTCGCCAACATGATCAAGCGGGCCCAGTCCGGGGATACTCCGGAAAAGCAGGTCGAGGCCTTGCGTGATTTTATTACCGACCAGGGGCAGCAGGTGTGGGAAAACAGCTGGGTGCGCTTCAACCGCTCCGCGCTGAGCCGTTATGCCCTGCAGGTTCTCGAACGGGATTTCCTTGCCGATAAGAGTCGTCCGGAACTGGGCAAACGCTCCGATTTGCACCGTTATTGCTTCACTGATGAGCAAGGCGAAGAGACGTTACGTCTGCCGCTGAGTTATCTGGTCAAACTGGCTCTGGCTGATCTGATCGGCATTCAGCCGTATCTGCATCAGGATTTACGCGCAACGGCGGAAGGTCTGCTCAATCATTATCTTAACGACAACACCTCACCGGAGACCTTTTCGTTTCATGTGGTGGGTCTGTCCGCCGAAACCGGTCAAGGCAAGGCGTTGGCCCGCGAGACCGCCAAGCGGTTTTTGCTCACCCAGCTGCTGACCGATTATGCCAACGAGCAATTCGGCTTGACGGCCAGCGGTCAACAGGCCCAGATCTACTGTGCGCCACACCCGCCGCAACGCCAGAAACAGCTCAATGAGATGATCCCCGACGCGTTTTATCGCGAACTGTATATGAGTCCGTGCCTGTCGGGCTGGGACAAAGGGGAGGAGAAACATCAGTACATGCACCTGTGTCATCAGGTGCTCAGTCGCAGCCAGCTCAATGCCGTGGCCAAATTGCGTGAGGCCGGAATCATCACCAACAATCTGGTGGTGTTGCCGAATATGTCCAACATCAGTCTGGCCAACAACGGCTCCCACATCAGCCTCGGCAGTCGCCGCCTGACCGCGGAGATGAAGGGGAAGCAGGGGCTGTTCGGTGCTGCGGAAGAGAAGTATTGCGGCGATCTTGCCATCAAGATTCAGGAACATTTCCTGCCGCTGTTTGCCGCCAATTTCAGCGCGGCGCCGTATCGCCTCGGTTTTGAGGATTTCCACCCGGAAAAAGCCCTGGGCTTCCTCGCCCACGAACTTGATTTCACCCATTTGCGCATGTTGTGGCGGCGCTGGCGGAAGAAGGCCAGTTTGAATCTGATCAGCCATAGCCGCACGCCGTTCGGCCCGGAATGGCTCGACCGTCCGTTGAGCCGTCTGTTCGGTCTTAAAGGGGATTTTGTTCCCGATTTTCGCCTGGTGGATTATCCGGTGGGATTCTTGAGCAGCGAAGAGAGTCCGGCCCTCAACGGCGTGGCGGGAAATCAGGATCGATTGCGACACGATTTGGACGCCATGGGCGTGTTTGATGCGCGCATGTCCCTCTATCAATTCTTTAAAATGCGTGAATTCAATACCATGGGCTTCAGCGGCTTTGAAGGGCGCCATTACAGTCTGTTTGCCGGTTTCGAGCAGGATATGGGCGCGGCAACCACTTTGCAGACTCTGATCACCGCGCTGGCCTTTAAATACATGGCTGAAGGGCGTTTTGATCACCGCCACATTCCCGACACACCCGGTATCGAGAGTGAACGTCGGCAGATTTTCTTCGGTCATGCCCTGGGCCTGCCGACCTTTTTTGTCAAGCGCACCACCCGCAACCGTTTTCTATTGCGGATTCTGCGCAAGACCAAACAGATCCGCAACAGTCGGCGTTATCCCGGGTATCTGCGTGTTTATCAGAAAGAATATTGCCGGGCTCTGATCGAGGTGCTCAGTGAAGACGGGGCCGAACTGATTGAGCAGATGGGCTGCCGGGAGTTGATGGCGGATCTGCGTCGCCGTATTGAGTGCCCGGATGAGTTCTCCGTGTCCGGGCGGCTGACGGCGGATATTATGAGTACCCTGGGCACGGATCAGCCGCTTCAGGTGCCGGCCGCTGAATTCAATCGCGCGGCCGAGGAGTTTTACCGTACGACACTGCGGCGACGTCATGTTGATGAGGCGCTGGAATTGCTGCGCCATGAGCTGCCGCGCCTGCAACAACTGGCTCCACGGTCCGACAGTATTCGCGCCACCCTGCGCATGGTCTGTGGTCAGCGCAGTCTGACAAACGCTTATGATCAACTCATGGATGCCGCCCGCCATCAGAATTTGCATGGCGCCGGCCTGTTGCGCCTGATTAATCTGGTGCTGCTGAGCATTCATGTCGATCAGCAGACCGCTCAAACCCAATCCGATGAGGAGTGCTTCCACAGCGATGAAAGCGACACACCAGTATATCGAGCGAGCTAGTGGCCAGGTTTATGACGAAACCCTGTATGCGGACCGTCTGGTGCGTTGGATGTACCACCCGTTACGTGAATATGCGCCGGTTGTGTTCAATGCCCTGACCGGGCCGCGCGTCTCTTCCTGGCTGGGTACCATCAACTATGACCTCGACCGGGTCAGCCGGGCCAGTGGTCAGGAGGCGTTCCTGAAAACCTGCGGCGTTGATCTCGGCGAGTGCCTCGATGATCCAGCGACCCTGACCACGCCGCGCAAGATTTTTGAGCGTAAAATCCGTTATTGGCAGTGTCGTCCCATGGAGGACACGGTCGAGACCGTGGTGTCAACCGCGGATGCGCGTCTGGTGGTCGGCTCACTGGCCGAGAGCGATGCGCTGTTTCTTAAAGATAAGTTTTTCTCACTCGACGAGTTGCTCGGTGCGGACAAAGGCGACTGGTTGCAGCGCTTTGACCAGGGGGACTTTGCCGTGCTGCGCCTGACCCCGGATAAATATCACTTCAATCACGTCCCGGTCAGCGGAGTGATTCGCGACATCTATGAACTTCATGGCCGCTACCATGCCTGCAACCCCGGCGCTGTGGTGGCCGAGATCACGCCGTATTCGAAAAATCGTCGTCTGGTTACCATCATCGATACCGATGTTGAAGGCGGCAGTCAGGTCGGTCTGGTGGCGATGATCGAAGTGGTGGCGTTAATGATCGGCGACATCCAGCCCTGCTACAGCGCCAATCCTCAAGGCTATGAACCGGTGCGTGAGCAAACGGCCGGCGTGCGTCTGGAACGCGGCCAACCCAAGAGTCTGTTTCGTCCCGGCAGCAGTACCGATGTACTGTTGTTTGAGCCGGGCCGTATCCGTTTTTGTCCTGATCTGCTGGAAAATCAGCAGCGGCAGGGCGTCAGCAGCCGGTTCAGCCTCGGTTTCGGCCGTCCCCTGGTGGAAACCGATGTGCCGGTGCGATCAACCATTGCCTTATCACGGACGGCTGCGTCGGTCCGACAAGGAGAAGATTGATGGAAAACCTGTTGTTCCTTATGGCCCTGGCAGTGATCTGCGGGGCTTTGTTGTATCTGGGCTGTAAATACCTGCCGGGTGAGCGCTGGCAGATGCTGGCCGCGGTGCCGGTTAAAACAGAGGGCACAGGATCGTGGCAAGGGGTCAATCTGACCTGGTATGGTCTGTTGACGGCCAATGCGTACGTGATGGCGTTGTTGATGCTGATTGTGCTGCTGCGTTCCGTGGCCATTGACCTGGCCCCGTTACTGATTCTGGCCATTCTGTTGCTGGGCATTTGCGTGCCGGCATCGCGTTGGGTGGCCAAGGTGGTTGAAGGCAAAGCCCACACCTTTACCGTGGGTGGGGCTGTGTTTGTCGGCATTGTCGTGGCGCCGTGGCTGATCGCCCTGATTAATCTGACCAGCGATGTGCCGCGTCTGCCGGTGTTGGCCACATTGGCGGCCCTCGGTATTGCCTATGCCATGGGTGAGGGGTTAGGGCGGCTGGCCTGTATCAGCTTCGGCTGCTGTTACGGCAAGGCGCTGAGCGACTGCTCACCGTGGCTGCGTAAACTGTTTCAACGCTACCATTTCGTTTTTTATGGTGAAAACAAGAAAATATCCTATGCCAGCGGTCTGCAGGGCCAGCCGGTGGTGCCGATTCAGGCGATCACGGCCATCCTTTACGTGGCAGTGTCGGTGATCGGCAGTGCGCTGTTTTTGCTGGGCCTGTATCAGTGGGCCTTTATGCTGACCGCCGTGGTCACACAGGGCTGGCGGGTTTTTTCCGAAGTGTTGCGCGCAGATTATCGCGGCAATAATCGCTTCAGCGCCTATCAATGGATGGGCGTTGTCGGTATGGCCTATGTGGTGCTCGTGGCGTGGCTGGTCCCCACGACCGCACCGTTGGCGGTTGACATCAGTGCCGGATTGGCCGCGTTGTGGAGCCCCTTGGTGTTGCTGTCGTTGCAGGCGCTATGGGTTGTCATCTTCTGGTATACCGGCAAAAGCACGGTCACCGGGTCGATGATGAGCTTCTTTGTGCATGACGAGCGGATTTGATGTGGCGCTCTCGGCTGCGCCAAGCGGTAACCCGGGCGTTCAGTCAGGGATTGAGTACACGTAAAATCGCCCTGAGCATCAGCGTCGGCCTGATGATGGGCACCATGCCGCTGGTGTGGGGCAGTTGTGTCGTTTGCCTGGTCGTCGGCTGGTGGTGGCGGTTGAGCCATCCCCTGATCCAGTTGGTCAATTATCTGTTGTACCCGGTGCAGATTGCGTTGTTTTTTCCATTCTTTTACTGGGGCGCCCGGTTGTTCGGCAATCCGATGTCGCTCAATCGTGCGTTTGTGGCTCAACTGTTTGATGCGCCCTTGGCCGGTCTGGAACAACTGTGGCTGGTCAACTTACAGGCGCTGGCCCTGTGGGGTGGGATTAATCTGGCCTTGTTTCCACTCAGTTATCTGGCGACGTTGGCTTTGCTTCATCGCTTTCGGCCTGATTCGGTGTAAAGATCAAAGTCAAGGTCGCCGGGGTTCGTCCCGGCAGGCGCCATCCCCTATGAGCAGAATCTCTGTGATTTCACACAATACTCATTGTTCTCTTACATTGCTATGTCGGGATAGACGGAGTTTTTAATGATAGGAGAGAACCATGATTGAAACCATCTGTCTTGGTGGCGTTATTCTGATCGGAATCGGTTGGCTGAACTATCGTCAGATCCGTCGCGACGGTCATCGTCTTGAACATCAACTCAAGAAGTCACTGATTCGCCGCGTGTAGTGCTTGTTTCGTGTGATAAATTACCATGCTGTATTGATCTTTCTTTGCGGGGGAAGACGCATGGATTTGTGAGCGTATACAAAACCGAATGCGGTCTTGCCAAACCCTGGACGCTCAACTAAACTCTAAACATTACAATATGATTCCTATCCAGCCTCATTATCCAACCAGGGGGGTAATCAGATCGTGGACCAATCTCACCAGTGCCAAACGTACAGCAAGACTATTGCCCGGTTTCATGAACAACTTTCCTCGTTAACCGAACCTCTCAATCAGCGCTTTCGCGATCCGCAACGGGCGGCTGTTTTTTCCTTACTTAAATCCTTGAAGGGACAGGCTGTTCCCGGTGATCTGTTGCAACTGAGCAGTGACGAACTTGCCGAGGTGATCAGCAGTTTTTTTACCACCATGGAATCGCGGCAACAGCCGGTGGTGGTGCGTTGTGTCCCGGTAACGGGGCAGCATATCTCGTTGCTGTTGTGCAGTGTTGAGGATGCCCGCTACCTGTTTGATTCGTTGCAGGTTTACCTGACCCGCCAGCATCTCGACTGGCAGGAGATTGTCCATCTGCGTCTCAATGTCACCCGGGAAGAGGGCCGCATCGTGGCATTATCCGATGCCGATCTGGCGGATGCGCATGAGTCCTTTATCGCCGTTCAACTGGCTCAGGTAGAAGGGTGCGAGCAGCTTGAACAGGACGTGGCCGACGTGTTTCACGAGGTGCATCGCTTCCGGAATGACTCGGCGGCTTTGCAACAACGCTTCACGGAGCTGGGAGGTCTGGCCGGTGCGGCCGGATTCAATGATTTCTGGCAATGGCTCAAAGACGATCATTTTCTGCTGCTCGGCTATCGCCAGCTACAGTTGGACAACTGCTGTGAGGATGGTCAGGTCCAGGCGCTGCCGGAAAACGCTCTGGGCATCAGCGACCATCCCGATCATCCCAATTACCAGCAACCCCAGGCGCTCAGCCGGTGCGATGATCTGATCCAATCCTGCCTGATGCGCAAATCTCCGTTGCTGGTCATGGAAACCGTGATTCCCAGTCAGGTATGGCGCGATGAACCGCTGACGGCGATCTGCGTGCGCGACAAGTACAATGAGCACGGCATCCTCGAACATGTCCTGCTCGGTTTGTACACCCACAACGTTCACGGTCGTTCAGCGCTGGATATTCCGGCCCTGCAAAGCAAAATCACCTATGCGCTGGAACAGCTGGGCATCGCCGAAGGCAGCTATAATTATCGAAAGATTGAAGCGCTGCTGGCGACCTTCCCGGAACCGGAGCTGTTTTTCCTCTCCGTTGAGCAGCTTAAACACATCATCAATTCCCTACTGTTTGCCCCGCAAGGCAGTGTGCGAGTGGTGCCCATGGAAACTGAATTGAGCACCATGGCTCTGCTGCTCATTGTGCCGCGCACCTTGAGTCAGAATGCTGATTTCAGCCAGCTGGAAAACTTCCTGTCCCATCAATTTCACGCCCGTAAACCGACCATGCGGGTGCTGCAGTTCAACAGCGAGTATTACATCGTCCAGGCCAATCTCATTTGCCGTGACAAGCCGAAAGATGTTGATTTTGATCAACTGGCCAGCTCGCTGACCGCACTGCTGCAAAGCTGGAAACAGAAGCTGCGCACCGTATTGGTCCGCGAACAGGGCAACCAGCACGGTCTGGCCTTGTGGCGGCGTTATGCCGACGCCTTTGATCCGGATTATCGTTCACGCATCCATCCACGCTTCTGTTTGCGCGATATCCATTGTCTGGAGACGCTGCTCAAAGAACAACGGGAACAGGTGGATTTGTGGGGGCCGGTCAACAGTGGGGCCAACTCCTCCTGCCGGCTGCAGTTTTACAGTACCCGACAGGGCTTTCTCAATGAATTGATGCCGATTCTGGTCAACCTCGATCTGACTATTATCGATGAAGTGGACTTTACCCTGACCATTGATGATCAGGAACTGTTCATCAAAAGCTTTGGCGTGCTCAACCGCCTGCCGGGTGACGAGAGCCTGCTGCATATCCGTGAGCGCTTGCTCGACGCGCTGCGGGCGTTGCGCAGCGGGCGGGCGGAAAATGACTATCTCAACCGCCTGCTGGTCTCTACCGGGCTCGACTGGCAGCAGATTGACGTGTTCCGCGCCTATCGCAACTACTACTTCCAACTTGGCTCGTCGTTTACCAAGCGCACCGTGGCCTTTGCTCTGCTCAACAATCCGCGTGCCGCCCTGGCACTGTATCGCTATTTTGAATCGCGGTTCATCAACCAGCCTGAGTGGGCGGACCCGGTGGTGCGCGATGAACAGGCGTTGTTCCCGGCGCGTATGGAGCTGATCGAAGCGCTGCGTGAGGTGGATAATGTCAATGAAGACCGCATTTTACGCACGGTTTTCAACCTGATCGACTCGACGGTGCGTACCAACTTCTTCAAACGTAAAGACAGTGAGGAGTACTTCTTTTCCTTTAAGATCAGCGCCATCGGCATCACCGAAATGCCGGTACCGCGGCCGTTGTTTGAAGTGTATGTGCATAATGCGGCCATGGAGGGGATCCATCTGCGCGGCGGCATGGTCGCCCGTGGCGGCATCCGCTGGTCGGATCGCCCGGATGATTTCCGCACCGAGATCCTCGGTCTGATGAAAACCCAGATGACCAAGAACGCCCAGATCGTGCCGGTCGGCTCCAAAGGCGGTTTCATCGTCAAGACACCCTGGTCCGATCGTGAACAGGGCATGGCGTTGTCGAAAAAAGCCTACCAGACCCTGATGCGCGGCCTGCTCGATGTCACCGACAACCGCGTCGGCGGCAAAGTGGTGCCTGCCGAAAATGTGGTGCGCTACGATGAAGACGATCCTTACCTGGTGGTCGCCGCCGACAAAGGCACCGCTCATCTGCCGGATACTGCCAATGCCGTCAGCCGGGATTACAATTTCTGGCTCGGTGACGGTTTTGCCAGCGGCGGATCGCGCGGTTATGACCACAAAGTCCTCGGCATCACAGCCCGCGGCGCCTGGGTGTGCGTGCAGCGCCATTTCCGTGAAATGGGCATCGACATTCAGAGCGAGCCGTTCTCCGTGGTCGGTATCGGTGACATGAGCGGCGACGTGTTCGGCAACGGCATGCTGCTGTCGGAGCAGATCTGTCTCAAAGCGGCATTCAACCATCGGCATATTTTCCTCGATCCCAATCCTGATCCGGCCACCACCTTTGCCGAGCGCAAGCGGTTGTTTGACCTGCCGCGCTCGTCGTGGAGTGATTTCAATGCCGAGCTGATCTCCGCAGGCGGCGGAGTGTTTGATCGTGACGCCAAGGAGATTCCGTTATCCGAGCAGGTGCGAGACTGGCTGGGTGTACGCCACGACACTCTTGACGGCGACAGCCTGATCCGGCTGCTGTTGATGGCGGATGTCGATCTGCTGTGGAACGGCGGCATCGGCACCTATGTCAAAGCCAGCAGCCAAAAGGATGAAGATGCCGGCGACCGAGCCAATGATGCGGTGAGGATCAACGGCAACCAGATCCGCGCCAAAGTGATGGGCGAGGGCGGTAACCTCGGTATGACCCAGTTGGCGCGCATTGAATACGCCAACAACGGCGGTCGCATCAACACCGACGCCATTGACAACTCAGCCGGGGTGGACTGCTCCGACCATGAGGTCAACTTGAAGATTTTCATGCAGCATCTGATGGAAGCGGGTCAGGTGGCGGATGAAGACGAGCGGGATCGCCTGTTGGAGGCGGTCACCGACGATGTCTGTGATGTGGTGCTGGCCAACAACTACGGTCAGAGCCAATGCCTGTCCCTCGACAGTGTGCGCAGCCAGCAGGACCGCGAGCTGTTTATCGACCTGACCGCCCGCCTGGCGACCATCGGACTGCTTGATCGGCAAAGTGAAGCCTTGCCGTCAAGCAAAGAGGTGATGGGGCGGAAAATCGCTTACACCCGTCCGGAACTGGCAATTTTACTTGCCTACAGCAAGATGCAGCTGTATCAGGATCTGCTGGAGTCTGATCTGCCCGATTGGCCGTTGGCCGAGGATTTTCTCGCCGACTACTATCCGGCGGCCATTGCCGAACAATTTGCCGATCATCTCGACAGTCAACCGCTGAAACGGGAAATTATCGCCACCATGATCACCAACCTGGTGATTAACCAAACCGGCTGTGCCTTCTGCTATCGCATGGCGCGGCGCTACGATATTCCGTTGCATCAGGTGGCTGAGGCCTATATCCATTTTGACCGGCTGATTGACGGTGCGGCGCTCCGCGACCAGATTCAGCAACTGGATAATCAGATGCCCGCCAAGGAGCAGTACCAACGTCTGATGGCCCTCGAAGAGACCCTGTCGGCCATGTGCGACTGGGCGTTGAGCCAGGCTCGCGAGCTGATTGACTTTAAACAGTTGGCCACCATGCGTGAGGCTCTCGATGCCTACAGAAAATTGCTCAGCAGCGTGCTGCCTGAAAAACGTTGGCAGTCTTGCCAGCAGCAGGTCGCCGGACTGGTGGCGCAAAACATGGACGAGGAGATGGCGGTGCAGTTTGCCACCTTGCCTTTGATGGTCAACTTTCTGCCGGTGATGGCCTTGCACCAACAGGCCGAGGTCGATCTGCACAGCGCGGCCGTGGTGCTCGGTGATGTCGAGACGCAATTTGAAATCAAAGCGATGCTCGACGAAGTGGATCAGGTTCCTCAGCGTGATCGCTGGGATCGCATGACCCGTCATACCTTGAGCACCGGCTACCAGCATGCTCAGTTTACCCTGGCTCAAAAGGTTCTGGAGCAGTTTGACGGCAATGTTGACCGGTTGCTGGCCGATGCGCGGGTGCGTTTCCGCCGTTACAAGCGTTTACAGACCCTGATGCTTGATCAACCGGCCGCCAACTTCCACCCGTTGATGATCATGCTGGATCATCTTAACGGCATGCTTTAAGTCGCAAATAAAAATGGCCTGGCCGCTCTTGACGGAGCGGCCAGAAAAATCTGGACATTTACCGGACGCGGCTATAGCCTTAACTCCTGAGTTTTGCTGGCCCGCAACGCGCCTGGGGAGCCGACAGGCGAGCTCGCTGACGTTGATCGAACGTTTTTCACATGCTGCCCGGATCGCTTGACCGGGACGGAGGCATTCACCGGCGCGACGTCATGTTTCCATTCGGGGCATGATGCTGTTCTTGGCCTTCCAGTCGTCGTGACCCTGGAAGGCTTTTTCGTTGAAACAAAACAGGAAGAGACCATGAGGAAACAAACGACCGTACTCGACATTCAGAACATGTACGCCAAAGGGGACAAAATTACCGTACTCACGGCCTATGATTACCCCTTCGCCCGGATGATGGATCAGGCCGGAATCGACATGATTCTGGTCGGCGATTCCGTCGGCAGTGTATTTTCCGGCTACGACACCACCTTGCCGGTGACCATGGAAGAGATGATCTATCACACCAAAGCGGTGATGCGCGGCAGCCAGGGCGCCCTGGTGATTGCCGACATGCCGTTTTTATCCTATCAGGTGGATGTGCGTGACGCCTGCTTGAATGCCGGTCGTCTGGTCAAGGATGGCGGAGCGCATGCCGTGAAGCTCGAAGGCGGAGAAAACGTGGCCGACACCATCCGCGCCATCGTCAATATGGACATTCCGGTGGTGGCCCATATCGGCCTGACCCCGCAGTCGATCCATCGCATGGGCGGCTACCGCGTTCAGGGCCGCAAAGAGGAACAGGCCAAGCAACTCATTGCCGATGCCAAGGCCGTGGCCGAGGCCGGGGCGTTTGCCGTGGTACTTGAAGGGATTCCCGCCGATCTGGCCAAGCAGATCACTGAGAGCATCGATATTCCCACCATCGGCATTGGTGCCGGGGTGCATTGCTCCGGGCAGGTGCTGGTGATCCACGATATTCTCGGCCTGTGCGAAAAATACTCGCCCAAGTTTGTCAAAGTCTACGCTGATCTGGCTCCGCTGATTAAAGAAGCCATGACCAGTTATATCGATGAAGTCCGTGCCGGAACCTTCCCCGGCGACGAGCACAGCTTTTAGGAGAGGGTGGACATGGAAATCATTCACGATGTTCAGGCCTTTCAGCAACGCATGTTGGCTGAGCGCCAGCAGGGCAAAAAAATCAGTTTTGTGCCGACCATGGGTTTTCTCCATCAGGGGCATTTGTCGCTGCTGGAAGAGGGCCGCGGTCGCGGTGATCTGCTGGTGTTGTCGATCTTTGTCAACCCGACACAATTCGGCCCCAATGAGGATTTTGACAGCTATCCACGCGCATTACAGCGCGATGCCGAGCTGGCCGCCAAAACCGGCGTTGATATCTTATTTGCTCCCGATGCCGACGCCATGTATCCCGAAGGCAGTGCCACCACCGTTCAGGTTACCGGCTTGACCCAGTGCTTGTGCGGCGCCAGTCGACCCGGTCATTTCGATGGTGTGACCACGGTGGTCAACAAGCTGTTTAATCTGGTGCAGCCCCACGTGGCGCTGTTCGGCATGAAGGACTTCCAGCAGCTGGCCGTCATTCGCAAGATGGTCAACGATCTCAACATGCCCATCACCATTCTCGGCATGCCGATTGTTCGCGAAGCCGATGGTCTGGCCATGAGTTCGCGCAACACCTACCTCAGTGATGATTTGCGCAAGCAGGGTTTGTCGCTGATTGCCTCGATTCGCAGCGTGTGTGACGCCGCCGTGGCCGGACAACGTGATGCGGCGACATTGATCGCGCAAGCGCAGGATATCATTTCCGCTCAGCCCGATGCGCGCATTGACTACATTCAGATCTGTCACGACGAAACCTTGCAGGATGTGAAGCAGGTCGATGAGCATGCGGTGATTCTGCTGGCGGTACGCTTCGGCACCACCCGTTTGATCGACAACCACTACCTGTTGCAACCGGTGCGCGCCTGAGGTCTGTTATGAAGCTGTATCGCTGTCGCTATATCGTGCCGATCCAAACCGACCCCATCGAAGAGGGTGCGCTGGTTATTGATCAGGAGCGCATCGTTGCCGTTGGCCCGGCCACGGAACTGACAGCGCGCTATCCGCAGGCCGAAGTGGTCAACTTGGGTGACGGCATCCTGTTGCCGGCCTTTGTCAATGCCCATACCCATCTCGAACTGAGCGACTTTCCCCAGTGGGCCGCTGAGGTGCATTCTCCGGAACCGGCACAGGCCGGGTTTACCTCGTGGCTGTTGCGCCTGATTCGCGTCAAGATCGCCCGACGCGTCAACGGCGATGATTCCAAAGCCTCCTGGCTCAACGGGTTGCGGCAATCCATCCGCAGCGGCACCGGGGTGATTGCCGATATCCTGTCGGAATCGGGTTTTTACGCCACCGTTGCCGAACAACTGCCGGGCCGCTGTTACATTGAAGTGCTCGGTCACGATCCGGTGCGCGTCCATCATCAGTGGCAGAACCTCGACCACTGCCTGGAGCATTGGCCCTCCAGCCAATGGGGTGCCGCGCCCCATGCGCCGTACACCCTCAGTGATGACTTGTTGGAGCAAAGCTATCGCTACACCAGTTGTCGCCATCTGCCGACCACCGTGCATGTGGCGGAATCTCATGACGAGATTGAATTCATGCATCAGCATCGCGGCCCCATGGTCGATGAATTTTATCCCTTTGTCGGCTGGACGCCGTTTCTCGACAAACAACGCCAT
The DNA here is from genome assembly GCF_963676955.1 of uncultured Desulfuromonas sp. Classification (NCBI taxonomy): domain Bacteria; kingdom Pseudomonadati; phylum Thermodesulfobacteriota; class Desulfuromonadia; order Desulfuromonadales; family Desulfuromonadaceae; genus Desulfuromonas; species uncultured Desulfuromonas sp. The sequence continues at coordinate 2,987,506 of NZ_OY781461.1, forward strand.
CAGCGGCCGTTGCCGTGTCTGGAAAAGGCCGGGGCTCTGCGGCCCGATACCCTGCTGGTGCATGGTGTCCATCTCAATCGTGATGAAATTCGCACTGTGGCCAAGGCCGGCAGCAGCATGGTGTTGTGCCCGCGCTCCAATGCCCGGCTTAATTGCGGCGTGGCCCCGGTGGCCGACTATCTTGCTGAAGGGGTTAACCTGGCTCTCGGCACCGACAGCCTGGCCAGTAATGATTCGTTGTCGATCTGGGATGAAATGGCCTTTGCCCGCGACTGGTTTAACGGTGACCTGACGGCGGAACAATTGCTGTACATGGCTACCATGGGCGGTGCCAAAGCCATGGGACTCGATGATCGCGGGTGTCTGGCTCCTGGGTGCCGGGCAACGTTTCAAGTGCTTCACTCTGCGCCGTCGCCGGTTCGACTCCCGTTAACGGAGCACCTGTGCCAAGCAGAGCGGACCAATGATGTGTCTCTGGTGGTGATTGACGGCCAGATCCGTTATGATCGAAGCATTGAGGAGGGCGCATGATCGACGAGATTCCCAATGCCAAAGAGGTGGTCAACCGTCTGTTTGAACATCAGACGACTCTGAGTGAAACCGGTGTGGTTGTTGAACTGCGCGAAAAGCGTCTGGCTGTTGTTGCCCGCGAACAAAGCGAAGGGTGCAGTGGTTGCGGTGCCTCCGGTGGCTGCTGTCAGGGCGGGGGAAATGGCCAGCGGCGCTTGTTGGCCGACAATCAGCCCTATGCACGGATCGGCGATACCGTGCGGGTGGAAGTCGAAACCACCGCCGGTCTGGCCGACTCGCAGAACTTTTTATACATCATTGCCTTTATCATGCTTGCACTCGGTCTGGCAGTCGGTTATTTTATCGCCAGCCTTTTGCCCGTCGGTATTCCGGCGGCGTTGTTGGCTCTGATCATCGGCGGTGCCTTTATGGTCGGCACCCTTGGCGTGTTTCGTTTCGGACGCCCGGCCGTGGTACAGACCTCCCTGGCACGTATTGTTGAAGTGATTACTCCAGCCGAGCAGGATGATCCTGCCGCTGAAGAAAACAAAGGTTAGAACCAACGCCCATGGGCATTAAGATTATCGCGACAAATAAAAAGGCTTACCACGAGTATTATATCGAGGAAACCTACGAGGCCGGCATGGTCCTCACCGGCACCGAGGTGAAATCCCTGCGTCTCGGCAACGTCAACATCAAGGAGTCGTTCTGCCGCATCATGAAGGGCGAGCTGTTCATCAACAATATGAACATCAGCCCCTACGAGCAGGGCAATCGGGAAAATCACGACCCGACGCGTATCCGTAAATTGCTGTTGCACAAGTACGAGATCGACAAGCTGGTTCGTAAAGTGGAAGAAAAAGGTCTGTCGCTGGTGCCGACCAAAATTTACTTCAAAAACGGCTACGTGAAGCTGGAAGTGGGTGTGGGTCGCGGTAAGAAATTGCACGACAAACGGGAGAGCTTGAAGAAGAAACAGGCCGACCGTGAGATGGCAAAAATATTTAAAGAAAATCGTTAAGACTGTCGATAAAACTATTCGGAAATTCGACGGATTTATGCTACTCTAAAACAATAAAATTTCAAGAAAGGGGGCGCCAAGGTTTCGACGGGGATTGGAAGCTAAGGTTGCATGTCGGAGTGGGCTGGCTCCGTAAAAAAGCCCATCTTATACAAACGCCGATTCTGACGTTTCGTACGCACTGGCAGCTTAAGTCTGCCACGTCTCTAGTCTCTTCGCCTGCGGGTTTCTAGCGACGTCAATTTAGTAGGCTGGTTGTTGTCCATGTCCGTGGTTCAACAGCGAGATCTAAACGGAATCGCCACATGTAAGAGCCTGTCTGTGGGGGCTGCATGCGGTTAAATTTAAAACACAGACTACACATGTAGACGCCTTAAGTGAAAGATTTTCGGACGCGGGTTCGATTCCCGCCGCCTCCACCAATCAAAAAAGGGAGTAACCCAACCGGGTTGCTCCCTTTTTTAATGCTGCAAGGCAGCGGCGGGAATCGAAGCGCAGCGAGCGCTGACTAAATGTCAGAAAAGCGGCCAAGGATGGCCGCGTAAGCGAGCGAAGGGGAGCCTACGCAGGTGAGGACATGACGTCCGAACCGTAGTAGGAGATTCCCGCCGCCTCCACCAATCGAAGAAAGAGGTCTCTAGTCTAGCTGATTTGAAGCCTCTTTTCTATTTGTAGGGAGTATCTTCTCCCATACCATTTGAAAGCTTGGCCACATTCTTTACTCACGATAGTATAGGGAAAAACTGTCTTGTGGATGCATCAGTTTCGTATTTCTACAAACATAAGCTTAAATTAATCAATTGACTAACTCTAACTGAAGGAGTAAAACCTTTAAATATTTATTTTATTTAACATTGGAGAGGGAGGGATGTTAGCCAGGCTTTGTGCTTTTGTTTTGCTCTTAACACTTCTTTGTGGCTGCGGGAAAGAAAACCCTTTACTGGGTGAATGCTGATGCTGTTCGATAGTTAATTGATTTCTATTGATTCTTTGAGTCTATAAATAAAAGGGGGAATGATATGGCGAATGTTATTTTAAAAATGTTTTTTCTGTTTTTACTATGTTTTGTATCTGGCTGTGCGACACCTTCAGGAATGAAGTGGCAAAAAAACGGAAATTCAGTTGCAACAACAAATGCAGATATTCATGATTGTAGAGTAAATACAGCGCTTTGGTGGCCTTTTGACACTCTAAGTAGGTGCATGCACCGAAGGGGATATAAGCTAATTGGGGAAAATGAAGATTCTTCTCCAGAAGTTACCAATGATATTGTCAGAAGTGACGAGCAAAATGAAATATACGATAAATTGGTATATCTAAAAAAATTAAAAGATAAGGGAATTATCTCTGAGAAAGAATATCAGTTGAAAAGAGATAAATATCTTTCACTTTATTAACGTAAGTTTGAAACTTGGCAATATGATCAAAAGGGAGCGTTTGATGAGAAGGGTTGCTCCCTTTCGAATGAGACCCTTAAGTTGACACAACCTGCTTCTATGTAGACAATTGTTTGACACGCATCCCACAACGCTGCGGAATCAAAGTTACGACGGAGTTCACCATGAAAAAACAGCGCGTCCTTGAGCTTTTAGCACAAAGTAAACGGGAATTGCAGGATCGCTACGGCGTCTCCCGTCTGGCTCTCTTTGGTTCAACCGCGCGCGATGAAGCCGGTAGCAATAGCGATATCGATGTGCTGGTTGCCTTCGATGATCCCGCCACCTCAAAGCGCTATTTTGGCGTCCAATTTTATCTCGAAGACCTCTTGGGCCGACCCGTTGATCTAGTCACTGAAAAAGCTCTCCGGGCTGAACTGCGTTCCTCTATTGAGCAGGAGCGTGTCGATGTCTGACAGTCGCCGCCAGTGGAAGTTTTACCTCGACGACATGATTGCCTTTGTTGAAAAGGTTCTTTGTTACACCGAAGGGCTTGATCAAATTGCTTTTGTAGAAAGTGGCCTGAACTACGACGCCACGTTGCGTAATCTTGAGCTGATTGGTGAAGCCGCTACCCACATTCCCGACGATATTCGTTCCAATCATCCTGAAATCCCCTGGCGGATGATTATCGCCACTGGCAACCGTCTTCATTCACGGCTATCTCTGCATCGATAACGATACGCTCTGGAGTATTATTCGTGATGATGTGCCTGAACTTTTGTTGATGTTGAATACTCTAAAAAGAAAAATTGAGGAATAGTGGTCGGGAGCCATATCATTTTCATACGTTAACTGCCGCCTCCACCAATCAAAAAAGGGAGTAATCCAACCGGGTTGCTCCCTTTTTTAATCGCTGAGGCCGGAATCGAAGCGCAGCATGTGAAGGGGAGCCTACGCAGAAATGAGCGTGAAGCGAATGACGTTTTGTTTATCTTTCATGTCGTAGTGGAGGCAAAGGGATTCGAACCCCTGTCCATTAATGGACCATGTCCTTTTCGGCCTCCTTCGATTATAATCTTTCCAACCTTGTGGGATTGTTGGGGATGTTGTATTTTACCTAGCAGTTTCTAATGTTCCTATTTTTTACAATGGAAGTTATATGCCCAACGAATTTTCTGCCACCGCGGCCTTTCTCTGGTCCGTTGCCGATCTATTGCGCGGCGATTTTAAACAGAGCCAGTATGGCCGGATTATCTTGCCTTTTACCCTGCTGCGCCGCCTTGAATGCGTGTTGAAAAAAGACAAAGACGCGGTGCTGGCCAAATATACCGAAGTCAGCAAAATGGAACTGCCGGAAGAAGCGACAGAGAAACTGCTGCTGCGGGCCACTGAAGCGAATTTTTTTAATACCTCGCCTATGGATTTGTCCAAATTGGGCGAGTCCGGCATTAAGGACAATCTGGAAACCTATATCCAGTCCTTTTCCAAAGATGCGCGGGAGATCTTCGAGTATTTCAAGTTTTCCGAGTTTATCGCCCAGCTCAATGATGCAAACCTGCTCTATAAGGTGGTGCAGAAATTTGCCAATGCCGATCTGAGCCCCGAGCGGATCTCCAACCACGATATGGGTAAAGTGTTTGAGGAATTAATCCGGCGTTTCGCTGAGAGCTCCAACGAAACTGCCGGTGAACATTTCACCCCGCGTGACATTGTCCATTTGACGACCTCGCTGGTGTTTATGGAAGACGACGAGGCCCTGACCCGTGAGGGGATTATTCGCACCATTTATGACCCGACCGCCGGAACCGGAGGTTTTCTTTCTGAAGGGATGGAGTATGTCGCCAAACTCAATCCCAACGCGGTGATGCGAGCTTTTGGTCAGGAGTTGAACCCGGAATCCTACGCCATCTGCAAAGGTGACATGTTGATCAAGGGCCAGGAGGTTGACCGCATCAAGCTCGGCAACACTCTGTCCAACGACCAGCTCTACGCCGACAAATTCGATTATATGCTGTCCAATCCGCCATTCGGGGTGGACTGGAAGAAGGTCGAAAAAGAGATCAAGGACGAACACACCATCAAAGGCTTTGATGGCCGTTTCGGTCCCGGCTTGCCGCGTGTTTCCGATGGCTCGTTGCTGTTTTTGCTGCACCTGATCTCCAAGTTGCGAGACGCTAAAGACGATGTGCATGGACGCACAAGTCTCGCGGGAGGCACGACGCCGGGAGCGACTGGTGGCGGGCGCATAGGCATTATCCTCAACGGTTCGCCTTTGTTTACCGGTGGGGCGGGCAGTGGTGAAAGCGAAATTCGCCGCTATATTCTCGAAGCTGATCTGTTGGAGGCGATAGTCGCCTTGCCGACCGACATGTTCTACAACACCGGCATTGCCACCTATGTCTGGGTGCTGTCCAACAAAAAGTCGTCAGATCGCAAAGGCAAGGTGCAACTGATCAACGGCGTCAACCTGTGTGGCAAGATGCGCAAATCCCTTGGTTCCAAACGAAACGTCATGGCGGATGAGGATATCCGAACCATCACCCGCACCTTCGGCGCTTTTGCCGATGCAGATACCATTGATCCAACGACCAACCAGCGGATCAACAAGATTTTCAACACCACCGATTTCGGTTATCGCCGCATCACGGTTGAGCGGCCGTTACGGCTTTCCGTCCAGTTTACCGATGAGCGTTTAGCGGTGCTGCGTTTTGCACCGAAACCGTTCAATGCGTCAATGAAATGGATCTATGAGCAATACGGCCACGAGTGGACGGATGACAACTACGGAAGACTTTCAGCTTGGGAAGCTGAAGCTCGGCCTTACATCAAGAACAACTTTAAAGAACTGAAAGAAAAGCAAATTAAAGAGGTGCTTGATCCGGCGCTATGGCGGCAGCAAAAAGCATTGCTGAAGGTTGGCAAAGCATTGCAACAGCAGCTTGCAAAACACATGGGTGCGGCTGCTATTGTTGATGGCCCCTGCAATGACTTTAACCGCTTTGAGGTCGAGCTGAAAAACGCCCTTAAAGTTATCAATGGTAAGTTGGATGCCAAGCAGAGAAAGCAACTACTGGCTGCGGTGAGCTGGAAGAACCCGGACGCCGAACGGGTGGTCAAAAAGGTTCACACCGGCAAGGTTGATCCTCTTTACGGAAAGTTTGATATTGACGGCAAGATCATCGAATTTGAAAGCGATGGCGATCTGCGTGACAACGAGAATATCCCCCTCGATCCATCCCGCAACGTAACCGAGATGGTGGAAGATTATTTCCGCAAGGAAGTTGCGCCGCATGTGCCGGATGCCTGGATCGATGCCAATAAGCGGGATGAGAAGGATGGGGAATTGGGTATTGTCGGCTACGAGATTCCCTTTAACCGGCATTTCTACGTTTATACTCCGCCGCGTTCGCTTGAGGAGATTGATGCGGATCTGGATGTGGTGAGTCGAGAGATTATGGGCCTGCTACGGGAGGTGCATAGCTGATGGCGGGGAAGTATCAAACATATCCAGAGTACAAGAATTCTCGAATAGATTGGATGGGCGAGATTCCAAGACATTGGGAAACTATCGCCGTTGGTCGTTTATTCACTCGTGTTAAACGAACGGGCCACAGCGATAAAGAGCTATTATCGGTCTATCGCGACTTCGGGGTTATTCCTAAGTCAAGTCGGGATGACAATAACAATAAACCCTCTGAAGACCTTGACCCTTATCAACTTGTTCGGCCAAATGATTTGGTGATGAATAAGATGAAGGCTTGGCAAGGTTCAATAGCCATGTCAGTGTTTGAGGGTATAGTCAGTCCTGCATATTTTGTTTATCAGCCGAATCCGGATGTTTTTTCGCGGATTCACCCTAAATACCTTCATTATTTGCTTAGAAGTCCACGCTATATAACGCAATACCTGAGAAGGTCGAAGGGGATCAGGGTGAATCAATGGGATCTTGATCCTGACGAATTTAAGCGGATTGATCTTCTTATTCCCCCCAGGCGAGATGAACAAGAGCAAATTGCCGATTTTCTCGACCACGAAACCGCTAAAATCGACACTCTGATCGACAAGCAACAACAACTGATCAAACTGCTGAAAGAAAAGCGTCAGGCGGTGATCAGCCATGCCGTCACCAAAGGACTGAACCCCGATGCGCCGATGAAAGATTCCGGTGTTGAGTGGTTAGGGGTGGTGCCGGAGCATTGGACAGTAGCAAAACTAAGATATTTGGTGACAGAGAGTGCAGCAGGACCATACGGAGCTTCGCTCACTAAAGCAATGTACACAAGTTCTGGCTACCGAGTTTATGGGCAACAACAAGTTATTGCGGGTTGTTTTGAGGTTGGTGATTACTATATCTCGCAAGAAAAATATATCGAGATGATCCGGTACCGGGTATTCCCAGGTGATTTGTTAGTAACTGTTATGGGAACGATTGGCAGAGTGGCCGTTGTCCCAGAGGGGGTTGAAAAGGGCATTATCAATCCACGTTTAGTTCGGTATGCGCTTGATAAAAAACGAATAATACCAGAGTTTGCTAAAGAACAAATGTTGTCGAGCCTGCACCAAAACTACCTTCTGAAAGCCGCCCAAGGATCAACTATGGATGGATTGAACATGGGGATTTTGGGTGGTCTTCCTTTAGCTTATCCACCGTATAAAGAGCAGCAGGAGGTACTGAACTACGTTGACAAAATTTCTAAAAAATATTCTCAGTTGATATTTGTCGCTTTGCAATCATTAGATTTGTTGCGGGAACGTCGTACTGCTCTCATCTCTTCGGCAGTCACCGGGAAGATAGATGTTCGTAATTGGAAGACTGACTTTCGCACGGAGTAGATTTATGGATAAACAACAAAAAGAAGCTTTGATGGATGAACTTCTGGTTTTCATGAATGAAGAGATTGAGGCATCCGGAAACACCATCAATCAGGTCCGGTTTAATTTTAATAATCAGGAAGAAGATGCCATCAGTTTTATGGAGAAGTCCGAGTTGTCATACGAACATTTGACGATAATTCTGAATACTTGCTACAGCAGAAAATACATTACTCAGAAAGTTTTTGGAGCTGGGAAATACGGAGTTATTGAGTTGACTGAGGAGGGACAAGGCCGTGCGATTTCAGTTGAATCTGCAAAGCATGCGCCTAAGCTACAGGAAGGGACTGCCGGGTTCACTATTGGTGAGCTGCATGCTTATGGCCCAGCCCAGTTTGGCAACAATAATACTCAGAACATCGAAAATGTTTTTACGACAATCATTGAACAAATAGATCAGGCCGATGCGTCTGATGTAGAAAAGCAGGAAGTTAAGGGACGGTTAAAGGCATTTCTTGAGCATCCGTTGACCAATACGGCTCTTGGATTAAGTCCAGCTGTTATTCAGGCCCTTGGCGGAGTGGGGTGATGGAAGAAAGCACTCAGCTATCTCTGCAATGCTTATTCTGTTTTTCAACACAATTTGTGTTGCCGGAAGAGGACTATCAACCGCAACCGGGTGAACTCATCCAGTGTGGAAATTGCGGCCGCTGGAACGATTATGATTCATTGATTCGCGTTGTGCAGCGAAAGGGTCTCGAATGGGCAGAGGAACAGGCGCAAGTTTTAATGGATGATTTTGCGAAGCAACTCGGAAAGCTGTTTAAATAGTGGCCATACCTATGACTGAAGCCATCACAAAAGACAGAAAACGCATTGAACAAGACAGTTTTATTGAGCGGCTCAAAGGCCCTGTTCGACCGGCTGAGATGATTACGGCATACTCCTTTGAGCATGTTGATAGTCATTACCATGCAACCTATTGCTGCATGATTCCAAAGGAGAGGATAGAAAAGTCCCTGGAAGATATGGGCTGGGAGTTATCGTGCGGGGACGGCTTGCCCGGGGCCGTGATTTATCACGATAAGGGCCAGGAAACTGTCAAATACTTACGTTTTGGTGACGATTCAGGAATCGAGCCGCTTGTTATCTGTCGTGACTTTTATGGGATGCGTGACGGGTATAAAGAGATAAGTGAGGAATTTCGCCTGTTTCATCGCCTCTATCATGACCGGAAGCAGGACCAGTACATAAAAATTGATGATGCGGGAAATGAAGAAGTTATAGCGATCGTCGAGCCTGGGCGGGTCAAAGTCCGTCTTAAGGAAATCAGGCAATTTCTCGCTATTAAAGAAATGTACCTGGTTCAGATGTTCGATTGCCGCGAACACTCATTATATTCATTGGCAGATTTAGGTATTCCTGAAGGTGAACGATCGCAGGTACGAGACAATTTGTTTGCCTATGCTCTTGGGTATGGAGATCTCAGCGGTTTTGATGATTGCAAAGCATTTTCTCGACTTTTGGCTAAAAGGCTCTTCTCGCCCCTGCCTAAAGAAAAAAGTGGATTCTGGGGCTTTGCAGAAAAAAAAGAAGATCGATATGAAGACTTTATTATTGGTCAAGATGACGACGGTGAAGATATGTTTTGCACATGCAATCCAGGCATGCTGGCTAATTATTTTGGGGCCAACCCAGACATGCCGCACTATTTGACGCCTGTTCATTTCAAGAAAGAAGTCCTGAATAAATACTACCAGCAACCTCAAAAATACTCTGTAGATGATGGTTATCTAGCTTGTGGCTCATTATGGGGGCTGACTATGGATAATCACCATAAGGAGACTGTTGTCGCGTGGCTTGGTGATTTAGGGAAAAGCCTGTTTTATGAAGAGCAATTGCATTGGAAGAGTTTCAACGTAGCCCCGGTAGGCGGAATCAGCGAGACTTTTCATAAACGACAGATATTGGCCGAATTTGCCGATTCTGACCGTCCCGAGCATGTTTTTAAATATCGCTATCAATCGTTGTTTGACATTTGCAAGAGTAGGCTTGGATGGCAAATCCTTTTGCCGCTAGAAAAGGAAGATAAACACTATCTTGACGCTATTAGAATTCCTGCCAGTGATGCACAGAAAGATTTTGATGAACTTGTTTTGGGCCTCACGAAGGTCCTTGTTGATTCATTGAATGAGAAGCAATTGAACAGCAGGATTCCGAAGGAGGATTTGGCAGAACCAAAAGGAAGCATTGCAAAATTGGAAAAGTTCCTTATCGGCCTCCCTGTAGATGGGAGTGAGGAGCATATTAAATTCCTGCGAGACCTGCAAAGTCTCCGTTCCAGTGGGGCCGCCCATCGTAAAGGAAGCAATTACAAAAAGATTGCCAAAGCCTTTGGGGTTGATGACCAGAACTTGCGAAGAGTGTTCGAGGGGATTTTGGTCAAGGCGATTGAGTATCTTGAGTTTTTGAAGGCGATTGTAGATTGCAGAGAGCTGTCCAATCGGTAGCTCAAACATGACGTGAGAACCAGATCTGGAGAAGTCGAACATGACGCTGTTGATATATTGACTTTCCTGCAAGGAAATCGGCTTGAATAGACGGTTGACTTACGTGAATAAGCAGTTTTTAGTGCCACCACGTTCAATATCACAATCTGTTTGAGAGGAACGGAATGCCTGATCGCTATGATACCTCAGGATATACCGAAGATCAGTACGAACCGGGTTCTGACGGAACGGTCTTAAAGAATCTGCTTGGGGTCACTTCGCGTGAAGAAATGGCGATTCTCGAAACGGAAGAATTGTGGAGAGCCCAGGAATCCTTGTTGGATGTCATTGAGGAAGATCAGTGTTTTACCGCTCGTGATATTTTCGAAATGCACCGAATCTGGCTCAGTAGGGTGTACGAATGGGCAGGACAAGCTCGCCGGGTGAATGTGAGCAAAGGTGAGGTTGTTTTTGCGATGGCGCACACGATTCCTGATTTGATGTCGGAGTTTGAACGCAATCAGCTTTCCCGCTACACACCCTGTCGATTTGATGGTTACGATGACGTTGCCCAGGCTTTGGCCGAGACTCATGTGGAGTTGATGTTGATCCATCCTTTCCGAGAGGGCAACGGCAGACTTGGCCGATTGCTGGCCACGCTAATGGCTTTGCAGGCTGGTTTACCGTTACTTGATTTCAGTGTGATGGCTGGTGAGAGAAGAGAAGACTATTTTGCTGCAGTACGAGCAGGCTGGGATCGCGACTATGCGCCAATGAAGCAGCTGTTTCAGGAAGTTATCCGTTCTTCAATAGAAGAAGGCGGAGAAGATTAAGCTTCGCTTGTGACCAGGTGGGTACTTTGCTCGGTTTTTGTTTTTCGCTCGACAAAGCGACCGGTGGCAGTATCCCTTTTAACCCAAACGCCTTCTACGGCTGATGACGATTCGATATTACGCGCCATATTGCGCCGGCGGGCTGTGGTGTCGCGTAAATGGCGATTACTTTTCACGAGTGTTTTGCTCATAACGGCAGTCTTTTCGTTAAATATTGGACGTTTGATTCCGTCTTTCAGTGATCTTGCTCAATAGTCGAATTATAACTGGAAACGATTGTTTTTAGAAGGCAAATTGTTGAATGCTTGAAGGGAATAGCTGTGGTGAATAAATCAAACGAGCAAACCTTCCAGAACGACATCATCAACCAAATGATTGCGAACGGCTGGCTGCTCGGTACGCCGGATGGCTACAATCGGGAGCTGGCCCTGTATGAGGAAGATCTGCTCGGCTTTGTGCAGGAAACCCAGGACAAACAGTGGCAGAAATACTGCAAACTCTATCCCCAAAATCCAGAAAAACATCTTCTTGAACGGGTTGCGCAGCAGCTAAACAAAGTGGATCCCAACGCCACGGGCAAAGAGTTGCGCACCTTCGGCACCTTGGGTGTGCTGCGCCATGAACTGCGAGATCGCGGTGCCCGTTTCAAACTCTGTCAGTTCAAACCGGAGCATGACCTCAACCCGGATACCTTGGCTCATTACCAGAGGAACCGGCTGCGGATTGTGCCGGAACTTGTCTACAGCCCTTATGCGACCGAAGAACATTTACTTGAAACCGGTAAACAGGCGAAGAAGTGGCGCATCGACCTGGTGTTGTTTGTTAATGGCCTTCCTATTGCTACGCTGGAGCTGAAATCGGAATTTAAGCAGGCGGTGGATAATGCCATCAAGCAATATAAACGCACGCGTCCGCCGAAAGACCCCGTCACCAAGAAGCCGGAACCCCTTTTGACTTTTAAGCGTGGGGCGTTGGTTCATTTTGCCGTCAGTCAATATGAGATTTATATGACCACCCGGCTTGAAGGGGATGAGACCTTCTTCCTGCCGTTTAACAAAGGCACCAGAGAGGGTGGGGCAGGCAATGATATTCCGGAAAACCCGGACGACTATGCCACCAGCTACCTGTGGAATGAAGTATTGCTGCCTGATAACCTGCTTAAAATCCTTGATCACTTTGTTCACTTGCAGATTGAGGAGAAAGAGGACTGGCAGGGGCGGAAATATAGAGAAGAAACGATGATTTTCCCCCGTTATCATCAGTGGGATGTGGTTAATAAGCTGTTGGCTGCCGCCGGTACGGAAGGTTCGGGGCAAAAATATCTGATTCAGCACAGTGCCGGTTCGGGCAAGTCAAACTCTATTGCCTGGACCGCACATCAGCTCTCTTCTCTCTACACTGACTCCGGGGAAAAACTCTTTCATTCGGTGATTGTGGTGACCGACCGCACCGTGCTCGACGATCAGCTGCAGGAAACCATCTATCAGTTTGAGCATGCCGACGGCGTGGTGGGACGGATTAACCGTAAAGAAGGGGAAGGGAGCAAGTCGGAGAAGCTGGCCCACGCTCTGGAAACCGCACAGTCGATTATCATCGTCACTATTCAGACCTTTCCCTTTGTGCTACAGGCGATTGAGAACAGCGTCAGCCTCAAGAAACGCCGCTACGCGATTATCGCTGACGAGGCACATTCGTCGCAGACCGGTTCCACTGCCCGCAAGTTGAAGGAGGTGCTGCTTTGTGAGACTTCGGACGATGATGAGGAGTTGACCTCCGAAGATATCCTTGATGCCACGATTGCCGCCCGGCCCGGGAGTGCCAACCTGAGTTATTTTGCTTTTACCGCGACCCCCAAGCCAAAAACTATGGAACTGTTCGGTCGTCTGCCTGATCCGTCGTTGCCGCCTTCCAAGACGGACAATGTGCCGGAACCTTTTCATGTCTACACCATGCGTCAGGCCATTGAAGAGGGCTTTATCCTTGATGTATTAAAGAATTACACCAACTACAAGGTGGCCTATAAGCTGGCACAGAAGATTCAGACCAAAGATCAAGAGGTTGACAGCAAAAAGGCCACGGTGAAGCTTAATCAGTGGGTGCGGCTGCATGATTACAACATTGCCCAGAAGGTGCAGGTGATTATCGAGCACTACAAAGACAACATCATGGGGCTGCTCGGTGGGCAGGCCAAGGCCATGGTGGTGACCAGCTCGCGTAAAGAGGTGGTGCGTTATAAGAAAGAGTTTGACAAGTACATCACTCGGAAAGGTTATTCGGGGATCAGCGCTCTGGTGGCTTTTTCCGGTGAGGTGGTTTTTAGTCATGCCGACCCGAATGCCAATGGTCTGGTGGGTGAAAAGTTTACCGAGCACAGTATGAACCCTGGGCTGAAGGGCCGCGATATGCGCAAGGCCTTTGACACCGACGAGTTTCAGGTGATGCTGGTGGCGAATAAGTTCCAGACCGGTTTTGACCAGCCGAAGCTGTGCGCCATGTACGTGGATAAAAAGCTCCACGGCGTCGAATGCGTGCAGACCCTGTCGCGCCTCAACCGCACCTATCCCGGCAAGTCTGAGTGCGGCACCTATGTGCTCGATTTCTTCAACGATCCTCAGGATGTTCTGGATTCCTTTTTGCCCTATTATCAGACCGCTGAATTGACCGATGTCTCCGACCCGAACCTTGTCTTTGATTTGTTTGACAAGTTGCGCGCCGAGGAGATTTTCACCTGGCACGAAGTGGAGCAGTTCGCCGTCGCCTTCTTTGCCAAAAGCAAGAGCAGCGCGGCCATCAGCAATATCTGCAAACCGGCGGTGGAGCGTTGGCAGCAGCGCTATAAACATGCGGTGGAGGCGTATAAGACCGCTAAGGCGATGTTTGAACGCACCAAGACGACGGCAGATGCCGTACTGATTGCCAATGCCGAGAAAAGCTTTAAGGAATGCAAAAAAGCCAAAGACCGTCTGGAGATTTTTAAAAAGGACCTCGGCAGTTTTACCCGCTTTTACGAATTTATGTCGCAGATCGTTGATTACGATAACAAGGATTTGGAAAAATTGAGCCTCTACGCCCGCCACTTGCGGCCCCTGCTGCGCGAGAAGCTGGACGAGGATGATATTGATCTCAGTAACGTTGCTTTGAGCCATTACCGGTTGTCAAAACAGCGTGAACAGAACCTGGTGATGGAAACCGAAGGGGATTACGGTCTGACGCCGGGCAATAATCTGGGAACGGCCAAGGCCAAGGACAAGAAAGAAGAATTGCTGTCTCAGGTTTTGACGCGGCTCAACGAGCTGTTTATCACCGACAAGCTGACCGATAAGGATTTGGTCAATTATGCCTACACCATTCGAGACAAGGTGAGTGAAAACAAGAGCGTTATGGATCAGATCCGTAATAATACTCCGGAGCAGGCGATGCTGGGCGATTTTCCCAAGGCTTTGGATGATGCAGTGATGGAAAGTGGCGAAGCGCATCAGAATCAGATGTTGCAGATTCTCTCCAACCCCGTTGTGGCTAAAGGGTTTGCGCGGATTGTGTTTGATTTATTGTTGAATCGATGAGGGTAGCGGATGTCAGATATCAAATTGTTTAAAATCGATAATGGTGATGTTGTAGAAATAACAGGCAAATCCGTTGCTCTGGAAAAATCTCTTCAGGAGCTGATGGAGAAGAATCTCGAAGCCTTTCTCGGTGTCCGTTTTCTCGCTTCCGAATACTCAACCGGCAAAACACATGGCGGACGCATCGACACGCTAGGCCTTGATGAAAACGGTTGCCCTGTCATCATCGAATATAAACGTTCAACCAACGAAAACGTCATCAATCAAGGACTGTTCTATCTCGATTGGCTGATGGATCACAAAGCAGAATTTAAGCTGCTGGTGATGGATCGATTTGGAAAAGATGTCGCAGAAGCCATTGAATGGTCGACACCGCGACTGCTTTGTATTGCCGGTGATTTTACCCGCTACGATGAGCACGCTGTTCAACAGATCAATCGTAATATCGAATTGCTGCGTTATCGAAAATATGCCGATGAGCTGCTACTTCTGGAATTGGTAAATGCGACTTCGGCAACCGTATCATTCGAGAGCTGTTCTGCGAATGGTAGGGAGAAAACCACCTATAAAACGGTCAGCGACAATATCGCTCAAGCAAAACCGGCAATGCGTGATTTGTATGAGGAGCTGTGTGCTTACCTCTTGGCTTTAGGAGATGATGTTCAGCAGAAGACTTTAAAATACTACATTGCCTTCAAACGGCTAAAAAATTTCGCCTGTGTTGAACTCTATAATCAAGCTGAGTCGATGGTTGTTCACGTTAAAGTCGATCCCGACAGTGTAGACCTTGAAAATAATAAGGGGCTCTTACGCGATAAGCGGGAGATCGGCCATTACGGTACTGGTGATTTGGAAATCATCATCCGCAACGCTAGTGATCTTGAAAAAGCCAAAGAGTACCTCCAGCGAAGTTATGAAGCCTGTTAAACCTCTTATTTAATGTGATGCTATGCAACAGATAATCCTTGCCGTATTGGCTGTTTTCCCATTTTTGTTTGCTTGTTTCTTCTGTGTTTCCGTCATCAAAAGACAGAATCGTCGTCGAAAATCTCCACTTGGAGAAAAATTATTACGGGGGCCAGGAGAATCACTTCGTAAAGAAATCTCGAAAAATACAGATAAGACAATAGACTTGTTTTTTCGATTATTTCTTGTATTCATCCCCCCGGTAATTCTTTTTATATTTTTCGCTTATATTCATGACAAGCTTATCCCTGTCTGGGAACTGGGACTGGTTTTTGTTTTGTACGTCGTATTAATCTTTTTTGGTACACGTCAGCTTTATCGACTTTTGAAGAAACACTTCAATTTGTCTCTTGGGTTAGATGCTGAACAAGCGGTTGGTCAAGAATTGAACCAACTTATGCTTTCTGGATGCCACGTTTACCATGATTTTCAGGCAGAAAAATTCAATATTGATCATGTGGTCGCTGGTGCTTGTGGAATTTTTGCCGTAGAGACGAAAGGGCGTACGAAACCAAAAGATAAAGAAGGCAAAGCTGACCACAATGTGCTTTTTGATGGTCAGAAACTTCATTTTCCCGGTTGGATTGAAACGGCACCTTTGGAACAGGCAAAACGCCAAGCTGAGTGGCTCAGTAAGTGGCTTACCAACGCCACTGGAACTCCTATAAAGGTTCAAGGTGTTTTGGTTCTGCCTGGTTGGTATGTCACACGAAAAGGCACCGGGTCGGTATGGGTAATGAGTGGCAAAGAGGTCTATTCGCTTAAAAATGGCCGTCAGGTATGCAGCCAACAAATGATTCAGCAGGTGTCACATCAATTGGAACAGCGTTGTCGTGATGTTGGGCCAACTGTTTATGGAGAAGAAAGCAAAAAGTAGAATTGGCTATAAAATTTTTAGATTTAGCTGGTGCACAAGCGAGCTGTTGCATAATTTGCAACACCTTGTCGATTCTGGGAATTGTTTTCTTGAAGCAAAGGAATCGAGAGTAAAAAGCAATGTGCAAAATATGCACATTGCTAAAAATGCTGACATCCTTAGTCGTAAAAACAAAAACAGGGACTCCCAATGTTTGACTGGTTTCGCAAACGCCGCCGCAAAAAACTGACCCAGGCTGTTTTCCCGCCTGCATGGGATGACATCATCCGTCGCAACGTGGCCCATGATGCCATGTTGACGGATGCCGAGCGTGCTCAGTTGCGGGCTCTGATCCAGGTGTTTATCGCCGAAAAACAGTGGGAGGGTGCGGGTGGCCTGGAGATTGACGACGAAATTCGCGTTACCATTTCAGCCCAGGCCTGTCTGCTGCTTCTCGGGCTGCCGCACAATTATTATCGCAACGTCCAATCCATCATTGTCTATCCAACGACGGTTGTGCCGCCGCAACGTCAACTGGGCTTTTTTGAACGGCCGAGTATTCAGGCGGACCGTCAATCGCCGATTCTCGGCCAGGCTTTTTTACAGGGACCGGTCGTCATTATCTGGGATGCGGCGCTACGTGAAGGGCGTCACCCGGCGTCGGGACATAATGTGATTTATCACGAGTTTGCCCATAAGCTGGATATGCTGGACGGCACGGCCGATGGCACGCCGCCTTTAAGTAATCGCGCTGAATACAGCGACTGGATTGACACCTGCTCCCGTGAATATCAACGTCTGAGGAGTGATGCTGCAACAGGGAAGAAATCCTTTCTCGATAGCTATGGCGCCACCAACGAGGCAGAATTTTTTGCAGTGGCCACGGAGCAGTTTTTTGATCAGCCGCGAGCACTAATCAAGCAGGCGCCGGATCTGTATCGTGTTTTGCGGGAATACTACCGGCAGGATCCCTCCCGACGGAAGTCTGCGGTTAGGGGATAACCTCCGAAATGAGGAGACGATGAAGGGTTATATTCAGGTTTATACCGGCAATGGCAAGGGCAAAACCACGGCGGCGCTGGGCCTTGCGCTTCGCGCTGCGGCGGCGGGTAAAAAAGTCTTTATCGGTCAGTTTGTCAAAGGAATGCATTACAGTGAACTGGACCTGATCCCTCAACTGCCCGGCATTACGTTGAAACAGTACGGCCGGGGTTGCTTTATCACCCGAGAGCCGACCCAGGCGGATTATGATGCGGCCGCCAAGGGCTTTGCTGAAATCCGTGCCATTCTGGCCTCCGGTGAGTATGATGTCGTCATTTTGGATGAAGCGAACATTGCCCTTTATTACGGCCTGATTGCGTTTGACGCGCTCAAGGAGGCGCTGTTACAGCGGCCTGACCATGTGGAAGTAGTGATCACCGGGCGTTATGCGCCGCAGGAGTTGATTGATCTGGCGGATCTGGTCACGGAAATGACGGAGATCAAGCATTACTATCAGAAGGGGGTCGAAGCGCGGACCGGCATTGAAAAATAATGCCCCTTGCATCGCCCATTCACATGAACAAAGGCCTCCAGGTTGATCTGGAGGCCTTTGTTTGTAGAGCACAATACCATCAGGCATTGGTTGGATAGAGATGCACATCGGTTTGCGGGAAGGGGATGGTGAGACCATTGGCCTCCAGCACGACTTTGGCCTGTTCGGTTGTTTCAAAGTAAACATCCCAGTAATCAGCAACGTTGCACCAGGGCCGTACGGCCAGGTTGACGGAGCTGTCCGCCAGCTCGGAGACGGCAACCAGGGGCTCAGGGGTGCTGAGGACTTTGGGGTTGTTTTTCATCATTTCCAGCAATACCTGTTTGGCTTTCGGCACATCGGATTCGTAGGCAATGCCGATGGTCAGATCGACCCTTAATTGCCCTTCGGCGGAATAATTGACCACGCTGCCATTGGACATGGCGCCGTTGGGAACAATCACCCGCTTGTTTTGCGGGGTGAGCAGGATGGTGTTGAAGATCTGCACCTCTTTCACCACACCTAAATGACCCTGACCTTCGATCAGATCGCCGATGGCATAGGGTTTGAACATCAGGATCAACACGCCGCCGGCAAAGTTGGCCAGACTACCTTGCAGGGCCAGACCGACGGCGAGACCGGCGGCACCGAGGACCGCGACAAATGAGGTGGTAGCGATGCCGACCATGGAAGCGACACTGATCAGCAGGAGGGCTTTGAAACCCCAGGAGATCATGCTGCAGATAAACGGAATCAAGGTCGGATCGGCTTTTGATTTTTCCATGGCTTTTTGGGTGACCATGGTCATCATGCGGATGATCCACAGACCGACAAGGAGCGTAATCAGCGCCAAAGCCAGTTTCGGCACGTAGGTCATAAACAGTTCAACGGCTTTGTCGGCAAGTTGTACGAGTTTTTCCGTGCTTAAATACTCTTCCATAGCATCCCCCATGATTAAATCCAAAATGTAATCCCCCAGCTTTGTTGGCCCCCCCCAAAAAAGTTCGACGGTTCCGGGAAGATAAACCACCGTGATACGACAATTTTCCTTTTACGTCACTCCCGCGCAGGCGGGAGTCCAGAAGTGCTTGGTATGGCAATAAATCCCTGGAGAACGTCCCTTAATCTTTCTTGTAAAATCTACCTCATTTTTACCGGATAACATTGATTTTGAAAAAAATCATGAATCTGTCTGATTTTCGCGGGATGGGCACCGCTCAAAATCTGGGCATGGATATTCGAGCGGGAATGATGGAAGTGAGGCTTCCAGATCGTTCCACTGGAGTGTTGCCAGCTGATTAGATTGCCTTCATTCGATTTTGCAGCATACTTGCACTACAGCTTTTGCTTGTGGTGCACGATTTTTTGTTGTGAACGCGGTGTTCCGATTGAACAGCCATGCACGCACGGCTGTTCCGCTTTATCTGGGAGGGGGAGATGAAAAAACAGGCTGTTGTCGTTATTCATGGCATTGGTGAACAGGTTCCCATGGCAACGCTGCGCACGCTGGTGTCATCGGTTCTGAAGGAACGGAAGAATCCTGACTACCCGAAGTTTCACAATAAACCGGATCATATGAGCGCAGGTTATGAACAGCGATTGTTGCGCTCGTTGCGGATGGGACGACGCCCGACCACGGATTTCTATGAGTTTTACTGGGCCCAGCATATGCGCGATTCAAAGTTGACTCAGGTCTATTGTTGGATTGCCCGGTTGGCGTTGCGAAGCCCGTGGCAGGTTCCCAAAGCTTTGGTGCCCGCTTATTCGGCGTTGTGGATTGGACTGATAATGATTGTCTGTCTTTTTCTGGCCGGTTTTCCCGGGGCGGAAGAGGGGGAGGCATTGCTCAACCAGGGATCGTTGAATTGGTCTTTGTTAGGGTCTGTGCTGTTGACAATCCTGCAGGCGTTTTTCAGTTATTTTATGCTGGGGTATGTCGCGGATGCGGCCCGCTATCTGATGCCGTCGCCGGATAATATTGAGCAGCGCAACAAAATCCGTCATGAGGGGTTGGAGCTGCTGAAAAACCTGCACAGTTCCAATCGCTACTCGAGAATTATTATTGTCGGTCACAGTCTGGGTTCCGTCATCGGCTATGATCTGATTCGCCTGTTGTGGGAAGATTTTCGCATCCCCCAAGGCCACGGCCACGTCGTGAATGACAAACTCGCGGCGTTTGAAGATGCGTTTAAGGATATTTTTTCTTCCGCGAACACTGCGTCGACAGGGCGAAAAATTGAGGATTTTCAGCAGATCCAGTACAACCTCTGGCGCGCCATGCGCACACCGGGTTTGGACACCCCCTGGCTGATCACGGATTTCATCACCATTGGTTCACCCATGGCGCATGGCCTGATGCTGATGGCAAAAAACAAGAAGGACTTTGAGGCACGGGTTCAGGAGCTTGAATTTCCGACCTGTCCTCCCCAAGTCACTCTGGAGGGTTTGTATTATAAAATGAATTTCGAATTTCTCGAAAACGACCGAAAGATAAAAATTTCCCGGATGGTGCCGCACCACGGTGCTCCGTTCGCGTGTACACGATGGGCCAATCTCTATTTCAAATACCGATTCGGCGTGTTTGGTGACCTGATCGGCGGCCCGTTGCGTGGTACTTTTGGTGAGGGGATCAAGGATATTCCGGTGAAATCGACGCTCAGTGCGGAGACGCCGAAAACATGGAAAAATTATGCAGCGTATCTGCTCAGTCTCACTCTATGCTCGCATACGCATTACTGGAAAACTTTTCCAAACAACAACTGGATCATGAAGATCAACGAGAGATGGTTCGAGTCCAGTAAGAAAGAGTCGTTGCCGGCGTTACAGTCAGAGATGCATTTATAGTCATTTACGTCAGCGTTTTAGCGAAAAAAGACTTCAAGTCCGACAGCCTGTCGTTCGGCCAGATCGGGAATGCGATGACGTTGCCAGCGCTTGACCAGTGGAAACATCCAGCCGGTGAGGGGAATGAGCAGAAAACGGTCAAGCAGGCGATAACGGGACTGATTGCGCAGGATGATACCGAAGAACAGCCCGGTGGTGATCCAGCGGATGCGAAACGGCGAGAAATCACATTCGACGAGAAATCCTTTGGGGTGTTTGGTGTGATATTTCTTTAAACGGGTGCTGACTTTTTTCTCCCGCTTGTTGCCCGCCTTGCCCAGATAAAACCGCCGCAGGGCATAGAGCAGCTCAAAAGTGTCGGCGGCGAGGAGCAGGTTTTCGGGATTTTTGCTGAGTTTCTTGGTCAGGGTGCGCAATTGGCGAATTTCACTGCGCAGCAGTTTGTCGTTGATGCGCACCTCTTTGCTGTTGGCCATGAAGGTACGAAACACCAGGCGCAGGGCGCGATTGACGAGGATGGTATCCCAAAAAATCCATAACAGAGGCGGCACACGCAGACGGCGAAACCACAGGGACTGACGGGCAAACGGAGCGAAGTACCAGATCTGGTCAATGAGTTTGTCGTAGAGCTGCACCAATGCGATGAGGGTGTCCTGATCTTCCTCAGGGAAGCGTTGTTGACAGAACTGCCGCAGGATATCGTCGGCGTTTTGATTTGTGGTGAACAGTTGCAGTGTGGCTACGGTGTTGAGTTCATTCCACGGTGACGAGTTGTCGAGAAAGGTCAGCCGGTCAAAGTGGGACCAGCCGCCGGTCTGACACCACACGGAAATGCCGCGCAGCAGGTCGTTATCGGCCAATTGGTCGCGATAGGTCTGATACTGGCGACCCGCATACGCCGGGAACACCCCGAACCCTTCGTATTCACGGCGTGCCTGAAATTCGACGATGTGTGGATGGTGCGAGTGGATAATCCGTTCGTTGAGGGGCAGGTAGCGGAAAAAGTCGGCGCTGGCGTATTTGCGCGACACGACAAAGGACGGGGAATCGATATCACCGAAAGCCTGCTTTTCCGTTGTTTCATTCCAGATGATATCGCCGACGCGAAAGGCACCGAGGCCCCAGGTGCGAAAGAGCAGGGTTTTGCCGTGCGATTCAAATACCGGCAGCACCTCTTTGAGCCAGCGGTTACACTGGCGGGGCGAACGGATCACCATACGGCTTTTGAACAACGAGGTGACATCAACCCCGTCGGATTCGCCGATGCGGGTGACGATGCCGGACACTTCGGGGAACAGGTCAAACAGCCGTTCAACGGCTTCGGCAAACAGTTCACGCATTTTGGCATCGCGCCGTTTGGTGTGGCTTTCGATGAAGCGGTTCCAGAACATGATGTCGGTGGTGACATAGATGGCCAGACCGGCGTCGCGGGCAATGGCAAACACCTGGCGGAAAAACTCCTGGTAGGAGTGAACCGTGCGGCTGAGCATGTAGGGATAGAAATCAAACAGGGTCAGGTGGGCCAGATCATCAAAGGTGATGGCCGTGTAGCCGATGTCACGCACGGTCTGACAGTAGCGGGTCAGGGCGTCGAGGATGGTTTGCTTAAGCGCGTCATCGATGCGACCGTGTTTCTGCAGCTCGGTCAGTGGTGCTTTGGACCAGTTTTTTCGACTGCCGTCAACAAACGGGGTGAAGAACGGGGCAGAACCGTCAATAAGCAGGAGGTCACGTTGTAGTGTGGTCATGGTCGTTTTTTAAAGCTTCATGGGTTGGGTGCCATGCGGTTCACGTGGCAAGTGACAGATAGAGCGGAAACCAGATCATGCCGATGAGGGTGGTGTACGAGACCACGGCGGCGGCGAATTCCTTATCCAATCCCTCCATGGTGGCAAACGCCAGGGTATTGACCCCGCTGGGTGCCGAGGCCATCATCACCACGATATGTCGGGTGATCCCATCAATACCCACCAGATAAACACACAGTTGCGCCAAGACAAAGCCGAGCCCCATGCGCAACACAATGACGCTGGCCAAAGAACCGAGGCGGACCAGGTGCGGACGAAAGGCAATGCCGAGGGCCAACATCACCACCGGGGTGGTCATGTCGCTGAGAAGTTTGAACCAGGTGTTCACCAACGGCGGTAAGGCGGTGTGAGTCACATTGAGGAGCAGGGCGGCAACCAGGGCTAACAGCGGCGGCGAGAGCAGGAATTTGGTCAGCAGTTGGCGGTGATTCCTGCCGCTGTCACCATGGCGACACGCCAGGTAATAGACAAAGGTAAACACCATTAACCCGGTGCCGAAGTCGAACAGCGACGCTTGCGCCATACCGTCCGCGCCATACGCCGACAGCACATAGGGAAAGGTGAACCCACCGTTCATAACCAGAATGCCGACATAAAACACCCCCAACGTGGCGCGTGGCAGGTTGAGGAGTGGTGTAATGCCTTTACCAAGGGCAAAGGTGATGAGAATAATGGCTGCGGACAGCCCGGGCAAAAACAGCAGGCCGGGGCGGAGTTCCATGGTGCTGACCGACAGCAGGATCAGGGCCGGCAGACACAGGAAAAAGAACAGTTTGAGCAGAATGTCGGCATCGTGCGCGGCAAAGACACGCCATGAACGCAACACGACCCCTAAGGCAAAGGTAAACACCAATGGCAGGATAGCCATGATGGGATCAGGCATAAATCAGCGCTCCCGATGGGTGATGGCATGAATGTTTACATAGTCATCGTCACTGACAGCAACGATACCTGTGGCATTTTTTTTGTCAAACATCGGCTGCAAAGCGTCGGGCGATGACAACATAATGCGACGGATCTGCTCTTTCAGGGCCTGGGGCAATTGGCCGCGAAAAACGAACGGGTCAAAATGGATCGGTTGTGAGCGCCATAAAATCCGCACCTGTTGCGGGGCGATGATTCCTTTGCGGACCGCCTCATCAAGGCGTGAGCTGGAGACAAAAGCGGCATCGATCTGCTTGTTGACCAAAGCTTGGACCGACCGATCATGGGAGCCGGTGTAACTCATGCCGCCGAAATAATCTTGAAGAGGTGTCTTGATTTGCCGGCGGAACTCATGATGGGGAATCACCGAGCCTGAGGTACTTTTAGGGTCGGTAAAGGCGACCTTTGCGCCGCGCAGATCCGTGAGGGTTTCGATGCCGTGGTCCGTCAGGGTCACCAACACCGATTGATAATAGCTGCCTTCCGGCGTGAAAGGCCCTTCTCGCCGTTTAATGGAGGCAAAGGCTTCGATACTGGCATCTCGTTGTTTGGCAAAGGAGTAAGAAGCCGGCCCCAGAATAGCCAGATCGATATCCGCGGAAAGTAACCCTTCGATCACCGCCTGATAGGAACTGACGCGAACGACATCGACGGGTCGTTCAAGTTTTTCCGCCAGCAGGCGGAGTAACGGCTGCACTTCCTCAATCTGTTGATCGAGATTTTTCTTCGGAATCATGGCGAAGTGCAACACGGTATGGTCTGCCGTGCCGGCCTGGAGGAGACCGCATGGCCACACGAAACTGACCAGCAACAAACACGTAAAAATAAAGCCGCGTTTTGTCATGACATCTCCCTGGTGTTGGTTGATAAAGCGCCGCCATGCTTTACCGTTGACGAACTGGCCAACCGGGGATGAAACAGCGTCCATTGGGCACGACCATTTTCTTTCGACCAATACATGGCGACGTCGGCCTGCAGAAGCAGGGTCTGGATATCTTCGGCATGTTGGGGATATAGGGCCACGCCGATGCTCGGCGTGGTGTGAATCGTCAGACCGTCAAGATTGTCATAAGGCCGCGACAGGGTGTGAACCAGCTTTTCGGTAATCTGAAAGGTGTGGTCATCCTGCGAGATTCCATCGAGCAGGATGACGAATTCATCGCCACCGTAACGGGCAATGATATCAGCTTCACGCAAGGTGTCGCGTAACCGATCCGCGACCTTTTTTAAGAGCAGATCACCAATATGATGGCCGAAGGTGTCGTTGATCTCTTTGAAGCGATCCAGATCGAGAAACAGTACTGAGCAGTGCAGGTTTTTACGCTTACTGTACAGCAGCTGTTTTTGGGCCAGTTCGATGAACAAACGACGATTGTACAGGTTGGTCAATGGGTCGCGTGAAGCGGCGTCAACGGCTTGTTGATGTTCATGCTCAAGCTGATTAATCAGCTGGGCGTTTTGATGATTGGCTTTGATCAGAGCCTGCAGGTAGTGCTGGTTCTGGTGAGCCACCCAGCCCAGCCAACTGAATCCGACCAGGCTGAGCAGGCTGACGACGCTGAGAATCATTAATTGCTGATGGCGCCAGTGAGTATATTTTTGCAGGATTTCATCTTGATTCTGCCCGACACTGATGGTCAGAGGGTACGCCGACAGGTGTCGGTAGCTGGTCAGCACCTCGTGGCCGCGGTCCGGAAATGTCGCCAATGTCGTTTGATCGAGCTGACGACTCTTCTGCCAGTAAATATTTATGGTGGACGCAGGGTCCATAATCAGGGCCCCTTGTCCAAGGTGAACCAGAGGTTGGCCTCTGAGTGTTTGAATTTGAATGGTACCGGTATGGCCGATCATCACGTCTTGATACAGGTTGAGCAGATAGCCGAGATCGGCCTCAAGAATCATGACAATGGCGCCAAGACGATTGGTCATAATAGGAAACAGAAGCGGTATCTGCCACGGGGTATCCGGCCTGAGCAGTTTGGCATTGAAGAGAAACGGTGGGTGCTCTTTTTGATGTTCTGACAAAAGTTCTGCAATTAAGCTTTTCTGCCTGGCGTAATCCGCTCCTGGAGAACTCTGATAAAGAGGCGTGCCGTTTTGGGCGCAGACCAGCATACGGTTGAAAAAATGCTGTCCTGAAAGCAATTCAGGAATATGGCCCAGTTCCGCCATGTCCTGACTGTCCAGGGCTTTACGGACGATGGTTTCGAGTGAGCGATGTTCGTCAATGGACTGCGTGAGATTTTTGCTGATAATGGAGACCAGATTGTGTTGCTCCGTGGTGACACGGTCGATGAGGGAGCGCCGATTGGATTTAAGCTGGTTGAGGGTTAATACCCAGGCGGCCAGCAATAAGCACAGCCCCAGCACTCCGACGGCAACAGGCATAAACGAACAGCCTTTCCCCCACGGGCAGGAGCCGGCGTTTGTCGATGAAGATGGCCTGGTTTTGCCGGTTGTGCGTTGAGTTGCCATCTTGTGAAAATAAAGGACAAACGAATCCGGTTTCATAGAATCCTGAGCAGTGACAGATAAAGGACTGTGTTCAGGTTATGTAAACAGGGCCATGTGAGAAGAGGATTAGAAAAAAATATTTGTATAAAATAAATAAACCACTATGCACTGAAAGTGCATAGGTTGGACGGGACTGAAAGTCCCTAAAGCAAAAATCAAGACCCGGTTTATTGATCGTCATTCCGGCATGGTTTAAGCCGGAATCCAGAGACTTTCAACACCCCTGGATCCCTGCCTTCGCAGGGATGACGGATAAAATGAGTAGCACCTGAAAGGCTTGGACTCAAAGTCCATGATTTTAAACCAGCGGGCTGAAACAATAAAACAGCAGCCGGAAAGGCTGCTGTTTTAGGAACAAATTTGACTCAGACATATGAGCAGATCAGTGTATTTTGTGGAACCGGCCGTATTCTGCATCGGAGATCATAATGTGCTCTTCGATCCAGTTCTTCATGAAAGCGAGAACTTCAAGGTTGATTTTGGTTTGACCGTTGAGGTAATCCGCATGAAGTTCGCTGATACGCGCCATAAACCGGGCATGTTCCTGGCAGTGTTTTTCATGCTTAGGAAAGTTGTGCTCTTCCATCCAGGTTTCTTCGGCGCGGAAATGATAGATCGTATAATCGATCAGTTCATTCAGTAAGCCGCCCATCGAGTCATTAAGTTTGCCGGCTTCCAAATCATCATAGGCCTTGTTCAGCAAAAAAATTAAATGTCGATGGTGGTCGTCAAAAGGATCAACTCCGGTCAGGAAGCGATCTTGCCATTCAATCAAAGCCATAGGGTAGAACCTTAAAGAAAAAAATATTTAATGTGTTTTTAAAAGCGGAAAATATTTTAATCTCTTTCACGTGGTAAGGCAAGATTGAAACTGTTGAAAAACGTAAAATATTATGATTTTTTTTCTATAAAACGTGAATATTCCCGGTCGGTTCCTAAAATATGGCTGGACAACCAGTTTTTCATAAAAGAGAGCAATTCCTGCGCCAGGGCGGTGTTGCCGTTATTGTAATCATCACACATCTCCTGCACCCGATTAATAAAATAATGATGCTCGGCGCAATGTTGTTTAAGCTTTGGATAACCAAGCTCTTTCATCCAAACTTCTTCGGCTCTGAAATGATATTTGGCGTAGTCAATTAACTCAACCAGCACCAGGCCGAGTTTCTCTTTTTCCATATGACGCACAACTTGGTCATGAGTCTTATTGAGCAGATTAATCAGATGACGATGGTGGTCGTCAAAGTGTTCGATCTGAACTGTAAAGTTCCGGTTCCATTCAATGAATGCCATAAACCCTCATATCCCGTTGTTTTTGAGTGATTTAGCCCTCAGTTTAGGGAGATTGCTTCGCGATGACAAGCGTAATAATGGGATTGTTTTGGAGGAAAAGGGGCGATCTGTATTTCAAACGAATTGGTAAAAAATAATAAAATTGGTCTTCCTGTCAATAGGTCAGTAATGTCATAAGGTTAAGCGTCTTGCTGGCTTTATAACGTAGAAACAGGTGGTTAAGGTTTATTTTTTCGTTTGACAAGTCTGCGATTGTTCCTTTAAATAGAACTATATTACTCTTGAATCATCCAGGGAGGAAAGCCATGATTGACGCAATGAGCAGCGCCATGTCCGGGCTTCAGGCGCAAACGTTACGCCTTAATTCAACAGCCAATAATGTAGCGAATAGCCAAACCGAAGGATATGCCCCATCCCAAGTGACTCTTTCAGAAAATGAGCAGGGCGGAGTCCGGGCGCAATTACAAAAGCCGGTCAATGCAACGTCTGATGCTCAAACCGCTGAGAATCAAACTTCTAAGGTTGAGCTGGCGAAAGAGATGGTCGATATGGTGCAGACCAAACAGTTTTATTCAGCCAATTTAAAAACGGTATCCGTCGCGGATTCCATGGCGGGTGATCTGCTCGATACCTTTGCCTGATTTTTTCTAAGCTCTTTGTCTATGTATAAGCCCCTGTATCCGCAGATACAGGGGCTTTTTCGTGGCAGGTTATCATAAGGCGATAACACTTCTGCTTCGCTTGCAGATACGAAAAATCCCCCAAATCATTTTTCACTCTTCTGACTGAACGGGCCATCTTGGGACTTCTCTGATCAGCTTATCGTGCAAACTAATTATTCAGCACATAAAGATCGAA
This sequence comes from uncultured Desulfuromonas sp., assembly GCF_963676955.1. NCBI lineage: Bacteria > Pseudomonadati > Thermodesulfobacteriota > Desulfuromonadia > Desulfuromonadales > Desulfuromonadaceae > Desulfuromonas > uncultured Desulfuromonas sp. The sequence continues at coordinate 3,015,689 of NZ_OY781461.1, forward strand.
ATATCTGATTTGATTAATAATAAATACTGATGATATAAGAGAACGAATAATCGATATTTCGTACATTGTTGAACGAAATGTTGTTTTAACCATTATTGGGGGGAGGAATTATGGCGCAATGTCGTGCCGCAGAAGAACAAAATAATCAGGTCGCCTTGCGTTTGGCCGGATTGCTTGATTTTATGGCGCAGTCGATGGAATACCCCGATCAGGACTGGTTGACTTCCGATCATTGGCAACTGTTGTTGTCAATTCTGGATGAACTCGGCTGTAGCGACGAGATCAACGCATTGACGGCCGCTGACGATATTCTGTCTGAGCCGGGGCTGACGGCGTTGCAGGTTGAATATACGCGTCTGTTTATCAATGCCGTTCCGCATGTTATTGCCCCTCCGTACGGTTCGATTTATACCGATTCCGAAGGCATCCTTTTTGGTCCCAGCGCTGAAAAAACAAAAACATTTTACCGCCAGCAAGGTTTTGACCTGCGCGGTGCTAATGATATTCCGGATCATTTGAATCATGAATTGCGGTTTTTATCCCTCTTGTTACAGGATGGCAAATTCTGTGAAACAGAGCAATTTCTGGCCGAGTTTTTTCGGCCGTGGTTTGGTGTGTTTTGCAAACGTGTCATCGACGAAAGCCGCCACCCGTATTACCGGGTCATGATGAAACTGATCCATTTCTTCACGAAGGAGGATGAGGAGCATGTCAATCAAGTTGACCCGGCGTAAGTTTTTACAATCGGCAAGTTGCGCTGCAGCGGCCGTGCCTTTCGCGCGAATGGCACAGGCTGAGGAACCTTTTGTGCGTAAGCCCTTTACCGCACCCGGAAGTTTTGCCGGGACGAAAACCGTTAGCGGCGGTATTTGCGGGATGTGTTTCTGGCGCTGCCAGCTCGTCGGCAAGGTCAGAGACGGCAAGTTGGTCAAGCTGGAAGGCAACCCCAAAAGCATCGATAACGGTGCCAGTATCTGTGCCCGCGGCAATGCGGGGATTAAATTGTTGTATGATCCGGATCGGTTGAAATATCCGTTGAAAAATATCGGCAAACGCGGTGCCCCGGTGTGGAAACGAATCTCCTGGGAAGAAGCGCTTGATGAATGTGCTTCGCGGATGAACGATATTATCGATGAGTATGACGAAAGGGCTCTGGCCATTTTCCCTCACGGTTCATCGGCCAAGTATCCCATGGATTTTTTCGAGTATGTCGTCGGCACGCCGAACAACTCCGAGGCCTCTTTCTTCCAATGCCGCGGCTCACGGGATATCGCCTATATTCAGACGCTGGGTACGCCGGCCGGAGAAGAGGTGGATATGCCCAATGCCAAGGCGATTTTCATGCTCGGCACTCATCTGGGTGAAAACGTCCACGTTTCCCACCTTAAAAAATACCTCAAAGGGCTTGAGCGTGGTGCCAAGCTGATTGTCGTTGATCCACGGTTCTCCGCTTCAGCGGCCAAAGCCGATATCTGGGTGCAGATCAAACCGGGCACGGATACGGCGCTGCTGCTGGCCATCATGAACTATCTGGTTAAAGAGGAAAAATACGATAAAGAGTACGTGGAAGACTTCGGTTACGGCTTCGAGGAGTTTTGCGAGAATATCTCGCATGCCACGCTGGACTGGGCGGCTGAAATTTGTGATGTGCCGGCCAGCCAGATCAAACAGGTGGCCGATCTGTTGGCGGCTAATGCGCCCAACGTGTCGATTCATCCCGGCCGCCATTCAAGCTGGAACGGTAACGATTTTCAGCGTGAGCGCGGCCTGGGCTGTCTGACGGGTCTTCTCGGCGCCATCGGCGTCAAAGGGGGATTTGTCAAACCGAAGAACCCCAAAGTGGGACGCTGCGGTTGGCCCAAGGTGGTGAATCCCCACGAAGAAGCATTGCACCATGTGCTGCATAAATACCCCTATTCACCGCCGGGTACACCGACGGACCTGATTCGCGAGACCGCATTGTCGGGCAAACCGTTTCCGATCAAGGGGTTGATCGCCTGGGGACAGAACCCCATACAAACCATCCCCGACCAGCAACTGACCATTAAAATGATCGAACAGATGGATTTTGTCATGGTGTGTGATGTCATGCCGACGGATATCACCATGTATGCGGATATCCTGCTGCCTGAGACCTGCTATCTGGAACGCTACGATTACGTGAAACGGGGGACGCAGTGGGATTATTCCCAGCCGCACCAACAATATATTTCGGCCCGTGTTCCGTTGGTGTCGCCGACGGCGGCCGATCATGAACGCAAGGATTCGGTGTGGATCACCAATGAACTGGCCAAGCGGATGTACTATGAAGAACATATCCCTGCCCAGTCTTCCGAAGAGATGGTCGAAAAAATTCTTGCCGGCGCAGGATTGTCGCTGAAACAATTGCAGCAGGAGGACGGCATCCATATCCAGCCGGGGCAAGATCCCTATGACGTGCAATACGACGTTGATTTTCACAACAGTAAAGTGGAAGCAGCCGGTTTTCCCGGAACGCCAACGTACATTCCGGTTCCCCAACCGCCCAAGGGCCATGCTCGCTTGATTTATGGCCGTGTGCCGGTGCATTCGTTTAACCGTACCCAGAACAATGCCTGGCTGCACAACGAGATTCCGCGTAATCCGATATGGATCAATGATGAAGTTGCCGCTGCCATGGGATTAAAAGACGGCGATGAGATCAAGCTGGTGAACGAGGTGGGCATTGAAAGCACCAGTGCCTCAATTTTAAAAATCACGCCGGGGATTCGCAAAGACGTCATCTATACATCGCATGGTTACGGCAGCCGCAACCCGCAACTTTCTGTTGCTGCCGGGGAAGGTATCGACGATAACGCTCTGATCAGCAATCGTTCCATCGATCCTGAGACCGGAACGCATGGCATGCGTAACAGTTTTGTCCGTATCGTTAAAGAGGGGAAAACGTTGGATATTCCCGCCTAGTGCGCTGGTTTGTCTATAGAATCAATTTTTTAACATAATGGAGGAATCATGAGTCAATACGCCATGATTATCGATTTGGAGAAATGCATCGGTTGCCACGCCTGCTCCGTTGCCTGCCGCGCCGAATGGGAAGTGCCCATCGGCCAGGATTCGGAAGGCCGCGAACAACATCGCAACTGGGTGAAGCGTCTGGGTCCGGCCAAGACCCCGCACGGAATGTCTTATACCTACTATCCCGGACTGTGTAATCACTGTAACGAACCGACCTGTGTCGAGGCTTGTCCCTACGATCTGGAATCACGGACCTTCGTCGACCAGAAAACCGGTAAAAAAATCACGATGGAAGTGGCGGCAACCTGGAAAGACCCTTTCAACGGAACAGTGCAGATCAATAAAGAGGGGTGCTGGGGTTGTGGTGCCTGTGCCGATGCCTGTCCCTACGGGGCACGCTATGTCAATGAAGAGGAAGACGAGCCCAAGGCGGACAAGTGTACGTTTTGTGTCGAACGTCTGGCCGTGGGCAAACAACCGGCCTGTGTTCAAACGTGCCTGGCCGGGGCAAGGATCTTTGGTGACCTATCCGATCCCAACTCAGACGTGTCGAAATATGTCAAAAAAGGCGCTGTCGGCTTGGAATCTTCTGCGGTTAAGATTGGTCCCAATGTGCGTTATTTCGGCAATGCACGGGATATGTCTTTGCTGACAACCACCTGTACACCGTTGACCATGCCGGTGGCCGATGTGAATATGCGTCGTTTGATGATGGGCCGCTTGGCAAAATCAACGTTTAAAGGGCTTAAAAACTTTGCCCTGATCGGTATGGCCGGAAGTCTCCTGATTCAGGATTCAGAACAGGATCAGGATTCACAAGAATAGACCCATAAAATGGATTAAAACGAATAAAAGGCGAGTCGGAAACCGACTCGCCTTTTTTGGTTTGCCCAGCGGAGCTGGCAAACCCGGCCTGTTGAAAGAAACAGGCGTCGCCCCGATCAGGGGGAAGACAATCCGAATCGCAAGGGCGTTTCTGGCAACGGCAGGGTCTGAAGGAAGCGATAGGAAGTAAACTGCACATAGCGCAAGCGAACCTGATTCGGCGCTACGGGGGGGGGTAAGCGTGCTAAATAACGCGAAGCCCGATACCTGATCGTACCCCGTAGCGTGATTGAGGATGGGGTAGTTTACCGGGAGCCGGAAGGTAACTGGGGAAGCCTCGTATTGTCCCGAAGCTGTCGGTCAAGGCGTCGGGTAAGAAAGGCACAAGAGGAGACTCAAGGTCTTTCGACGCGGTGCGAGGTGGCAGATGAATCCGTAGTAGTGAAGAAGTCCCGGCCTGAGAAAGCTGGTAACAGACTGGAGGATAAAACCGGGATGACCTGTCGCTCAGTCGTCAGGGGCTGGTGAGCGCCAAAAGCCTCATCAGAACGCGAAGGGATGAAGTTCATTCGAAAGTTTCCGGAAACGACGGCAAGGCGTAGGGCCGGACACGAAGTCGCCTGACGAGGCGAGGTACGTTGCATGCGGTTGAGGGGAAAGCAGACTGCCGCAACGAACCGTCCACGTCCAAGCAACCCGAACCATGCCGCAGCCATATTGCCCATCGGGATAGAAAAGGTCGGCACTCGGGCCAGGAAGGGCAGGCAAAACGCGCTCACCGTCGAGGAAGGAAAACGCAGGAAGCACAAGAGATGGCGAAAATTTACTACAGTCTCTACGACCGGCTGTTACACGAACAGAGACTACTTCGGGCATACGCGAAAATCAGGTCCAACAAAGGCAAGGCCGGAATCGACGGCCAGAGCGTAGAGGACTTTGCCGACCACCTGCCGGAAGAAATCGCCGCCCTTGTGGGCGAACTCAAGGACAAGAGCTATCGACCAAAGCCAGTGAGGCGGGTAGAAATCCCCAAGCCTGACGGCGGCGTCCGCCGGCTCGGAATCCCGACGGTTCGTGACCGTGTCGTCCAGCAGGCACTGCTGGACATCTTGCAGCCGATCTTTGATCCTGACTTTCATCCGTCCAGCTACGGTTATCGTCCGGGCCGCAGTGCCCATCAGGCGATCGCCAAAGCCAGCCTGTTTATCAGGCGCTACCAACGGCGCTGGGTGGTGGACATGGACCTGTCGAAATGCTTCGACACCCTAGACCATGACCAGATCATCCAGAGCATTCGTCGCCGGGTGACCGATGGAAGCATACTGGGATTAATTCGGCTGTTTCTGCAAAGCGGGAACATGACGCAAGACGGCTGGCAAGCAAGCGAACAAGGGAGCCCCCAAGGCGGGGTGATCAGTCCGCTAATCGCCAACGTCTACCTCGACGCCTTCGACCAGCACATGAAAAACCGAGGGCATCGAATCGTCCGCTACGCGGACGATATCCTGATCCTGTGTGGATCAAGAAGCGGGGCGGAAAACGCCTTCAACGTGGCAAGAAACTATCTGGAAGAAACCCTTCACCTGAGGGTCAACGAACGCAAGAGCCGGATTGTTCACAGCAGCGAAGGCGTACCCTATCTCGGAGTCATCATCACGAGCCGGTACACACGCATACAGAGCGAGAAGGTTCGACAGTTCAAAGCCAAGGTGAAGCGGATCACCCGGCGCAATACACCAGTCAATCTGGCCAAGGTCATCCACGACCTGAACCCGGTACTGCGTGGATTCACCAACTACTTCCGGGTAGCCAACTGCCGCGAGCAGTTCAGAAAACTGTCCCGGTGGATTCGCCGACGCCTGCGAGCCAAGCAGCTGACACTGTGGAAAAAGCCGCAACGGCTCCACCGCAGACTCCGGCAGCTAGGCTATCAGGGCGAGTTCAAGGCCATCAAAATGAACTCATGGCGCAATGCCGCCAGCAACCTGGCCAACTATGCAATGCCGAACATCTGGTTTGCAAAGCAGGGACTTTTTGATCTAAGCAGAGTAGAGACGGGCTATCTGCCTCAGAGCTATTAGAGAGAAGAATGAACAGGAGCCGTGTACGAGGCCCGTACGCACGGTTCTGTGAGAGGGATGAGGTGAGAATTGACCATCTCACCTCACCCTACTCGATTTTGATTGTGCACAGATTACATGGTCAGCATGGGTGGGCGAGGGCTGCTATCGTTGCTGACTTTGAATTTCTTCAACATTTCGCGCATTTGAGCCGCCTGTCCGGACAGCTCTTCTGCCGCGGCAGCACTTTCTTCCGCTGTTGCCGTATTCTGCTGGGTGACTTTATCAATCTGCGCCAGACCGACCGTGACTTGTTCAATGCCCTGGGCCTGCTCATTGCTGGCGATGGCAATTTCTTCAAGTAATGTCGAGACCTTGGTGGTGCCCGTCATGATTTCTTTCAACGCGTCGGATGTCTGTTGGGCTATTTGCGACCCACGTTCGGTCAACGACGTCGATCCTTCAATCATTTCAGCGGTTTCTTTGGCCGCTTTAGCGCTGCGGGCGGCCAAGTTGCGCACCTCTTCAGCCACAACGGCAAACCCTTTGCCATGTTGCCCGGCGCGGGCTGCTTCAACTGCGGCGTTCAAGGCCAGCAGGTTGGTTTGAAAGGCGATTTCATCAATCACTTTAATGATCTTGGAGATGTTTTGGCTTGATTCATTGATCGCGCCCATGGCCGAAACCATTTCATCCATTTGCGCATCGCCGTTTTCAGCGGATTTTTGGGCGTCGCTGGCCAATTGGCTGGCGGTATCGGCATGTTCGGCGCTCTCCTTGACCTTGCCGGACATTTCATTCATGGATGCCGTGACTTCTTCCAGCGAACTGGCCGATTCCGTCGCTCCTTGTGACAGGGCCTGACTGGCGTCAGAAACTTCACCCGATCCGGCGGCGATCTGTTCCCCAGCGGTTTGAATGCCGCCAACCATTTCGCGTAACCCTTCAAGCATGGTTTTCAAGGCATGGCCTAATTGGTCATTGGAAGAGGTTATGGCCACATCTTGGGTGAGATCACCTTCAGCGATCGCTTCAGCCAACTCACTGCGTGATTGCAGGCTGTGGGCCATGCCGACCAGCACGGAACCCAGCTCGGTGATCTCATCTCTGGCCTGAAAGGCTTTGCATTCACGACAATCCTGATGGGTCCCGTCCGTAAGATGTTTACAGACCGGATTGGCACCGAATGACCCGGTATCCACCCAACAATGGCCTTCTTTACCGTAAGATGGGCAATCTTTTTGACCGCATTTGAACATGCCTGAACAGTTAATGGCATCTCCCATGGGGAGGTTCTGGTCGCTGGTATCGCCTTTGCCATACATTTCAACAACGGCAAATGCGCGGTGGAGCGGTTTGGTGATACTTCGTGAAATGAAGTAACCTAGCGATAAACCAAGAATCAAAGCGATAACGCCGATGGCAATAATCTCTTTGCGTGTCAAAACAGCCGTGCTGATCATCACAGTGTCTGACATGATGTTGGCTTGAACGACCTTATCCATGTCATGCATCAGTTTCTGTACGTCAGCGAGATGTTGTTGGGTTTCTTTGCTGAAGATCAATTGCGCTTGTTCCTGACCCTTAAGGGCCTCCGTGGCCAACGTGCTGGCTTGTCGCAACAGTAGCCGCGTTTTCAGCAGGTTGGGGGAGATCTCTTCATTGAACAGCTCAATGGCCTGCTGTTTCTTGCCTTGACGAAGCAGATCGGCGATCTCTTTTCCGCTGTGATGCAGTTGCTCATGAGGCGCCTTAAGTGCTTCGAAAAGCTTGCCGATTTCCGGGTTGCTGCGTGCCGTTTTCGCAGCCTTGGGTCCGTAAAGAAATTTCCCAAATCCACATTGAGTGGGATCAAACTGGACGTTGAGATTTTTGTCCCCCGTAATGATGGCCTGCTGGACTTTATTCACCCAGGAAACGTGGTCCATTTCCTTTTCCGTGATGAATTGCGGCAACTCGGCATCTGCCGCTTTAAAGACCTGTTTAATCTTCTGAGCGGATTCATGCAGATGCTGATGGGGTCGCTCAATTTTTTTCAAATCGTCTTTGAGCTCCGGCACAAGGGCTTCGGCTTCCTGCCGTCCGGGACCGTACAACCATTGACCCAGAGCGCATTTGCCGTGATCAAGTTGAACGGTTAATTCATCGACATGGGGATCGGTAAGAAACAATGAGACCTGCTTTGACCAATTAAGGTGATCAACCTCGCGGGCAAGTAATTCACCACGCAAGCGGTTTCCGGCGGCCATCTCTTCTCCGTTATGCACGGTTGTTGATAAACCGACGATACTGATGACAACGGTTGCGGCCAGAAGCAACAACAGCAAGCCGATCAGAAGGAGCAATTTTGTATCAATTTTCAAATTTTTGAACATCCTGGAACCTCCGTCATGCTTTAACAGGCTCCCTCCTGATAAGCTGTCTGCCTAATCATTCATTAGCATTAAATTAGATTCGTTCTTATAGGATACTTCGATAAAAAAATGAAGGGAATAATGATTAAATATGGATAGGGTTTGATATGTGAATTTCTAGATATGGTATTCCCCTTGACCAATATAGCGCTAAGCCGCGGACGAAAAAGAACTTTTCAGTAAGCGGCTCGATTGGGTCTGTATGTGGTCATTGTGTCGATGTGACAAGGTCAAAAATCCGTTTCGTGTGTCAAAGAAGGTTAAAAAAACTCAAAAGCTGAACCCGAAAAGGGGTTCAGCTTTTGAACGGGTGATGATTTTTTGGCGAGTGACGTAAAAGGACGATTGTCCTTTCGCGGTGGGTCATGTTGCCGGAACCGTCAGACTTAGCCGGGGAATGACTCTTTGTCGTTATTGCGTCTGAGCAGCCAGATTCCTGAACATCAAACCGTGGAACATTTCCAGATAACGCCGCGTTTCTTCCCGCTCAAGATTGGAGACATATTTCCAGAACCCATAGACGCGCGACAGGGTCAGTAAGCGGCGGGCATAGAGAGACCAGGTGTAGTTTTCCTCAACCCGTTTGATGCAGGCGTCGGAGATGACCTTCCAATATTGTGGGTGTTTGGCGGCCCGTTCGAAAAACGCGCAAATTTTTTCCGCCATCTCTTCGTTGTCATTGGGGTCGATATGAAAGCCGCTACGGCCGTCTTCAATAATTTCCAGAGGCCCGCCATACTGGGTGGCAAAAATCGGCAATCCGGTGGCCATGGCTTCAATAACGGTGAGGCCAAAGGCTTCAAAGAGTGCCGGCTGAACGAAAACACCTTTTTTGTCGGCGATATAGCGATACAATTCTCCGGCTTTATTCTTTTGCAGGTGTTTGCCAAGCCAACGAACCTGACCATCCAGCTGATATTCATCGAACAGACGATGCATGGTTTCAATCTGGTAGCGTTCTTCAGCATCGGAGGAGTGATCGACATGAATACTTCCGGCAACAACCAACAGATTGGCCTGTTCGCGTAATCGATCTGATTTGGCGTAACATTCTACCAGTCCGGTAATGTTTTTGACCTTATCCAGACGAGCCATGGTGAAAATCAGCGGCTTTTCCTGATCGCTTAGCAGACCACGCGAACCTTCAAGATGATCGCCGAAAATGAGCTCATGCAGCTCGTCATGAAGTTCGGTTAAACGGTTTTCCTGATCATAATAGGGGAAATAAATCCGATCATCTGCACCGGGGGAGACGATGTTGAATTTAGGATCGTAGATGTTGATGCCGTTAATCACCCGGTAAAGGGCCGGCATGGTAAAGGAGCTGTAACTTTCGTACTGACCAAGACTCTCTTCGGTTCCAGCAATCTCCTGATAGGTGCTGGTGATGATGAAATCAGCGGCATTCATACTGACCAGGTCCGCGGTGAACTGCGTTTGAAAGTTGTATTCCGGGTTCTCCTTCCAATACAGACCGCTGAACAGATATTTGGCTTTTTCCAGGGCATGGGCGATGGTGCATTGAGTGACCCGCAGCCTGCGTGAGAGCAGAAAGGACACGAGGTTGCCGTCGGAATAGTTGCCGATAATCAGATCAGGACGGGCACCGATGGTCGCCAGCAGTTTGCGTTCTGATTCGCGGCTGAACCGCTCCAGATAAGGCCAGATTTTAAACCGGGAGATCCAGTCATTGACCACTTCACCCTGATCGTTGCGAAACGGGACCCGGACAATGGTGGCATTGGAGGTGCCGGCAATCTGTTCTTCGGGTTGATTGCAGGAGGTGTCGCCACAATTGGGGATCAAGCGGGTCAGAACAATGATATTGGGCTCAATATCCAAACCCTGGCGATAAATCTGCGCTTTCATCTCTTTTTCCAGCGCTCTGACCTGATCGAGAATATAGACGACCTGACCACCGGTATCGGGCAAGCCAAGGACATTTTCCTGGCCGAAATAACCATGCGGTGAAACAACGACAATACTGAAGATCATGGGGATGCGACCGAGAAACTTCTCCAGGTTCTGCGGATCGGGAGCTTCAAGAATATCCATCAACATATGAAACATTTCGAGGATATCTTCAAGGTTGCGTCCCCATCCCGGTTGGAAGCCATAGGACATCATGGTTGGTGCAACGTCATCCCAGCAGGTGTCTTCATCACAGCTTTTAAGAAATTTAACCCCTTTGCGCAACGCGTTCTGCAGGCCGGAAACATCCTCAATCATGCCGTTGAGCATCAGCTGAGTACTCCGGTATTGGTGGACCCGCAGAAAATCGAGGATTTTGCGACTGCCTTCTCTTTTCTCCACAAACAGTTTGCTCGACAGATGGCGGTTGAGAAATTCGACACCGCGGCCAATGGAGCGTGATTCCTGAAGTTTGGGAAACTCACGGTTAAACGGGGTCATATCGAGTTCAAGAAGGTATTCATCGGAAGGGGCTTCATAGCCAACCATGCGTTCTTTAAATTCCAGATATTCCGACACATCGATCTCATCGATTTCAATTTCTTCACTGTGCAATCGATAATAATGCCAATGGCCGATGGCGCTGCGGGCGGCCAGATAAATCCACGGCTCGTTTTTCGACGCTTCCTGCAGTGAGCAGAACAATTCTTCGGCCACCGTGTCTTTGAGGTTTTGTCCCTGTTCTGAATGGATAAACAGGTCAAACAATTGATGCAAATCACTGCGCAGCAAAAATGGGGACTCTTCATGGGTGTAAAATTGCTGACACAACAGATAGAGTGTCCGCCGTTGCTCACTAAAAAGAGTTTTTAATTCATTGATCATGAGGTGTGCTCCAGCTGTTCGAGAAAGCCGTAATGTTCCATTCCTTCGAGAATACCGTCAGCGTACGTTTTTTCGGCAAAGTAAATGGCATGTTTGCCACGCAGTTTATTGAGTTCTTTACTGTAATTGCCGACAACCACTCCCAGCGTGTTGCCATTGAGCATCTCTTCATCGTTCCCGGAGTCACCGGCAACAATGATGTCTTCAGGTTCGATTCCCCAGCGCATGGCGAGAAAGCGTACCGCATGCCCTTTGGAAGCGCGAATAGGGATAATGTCGAGAAATTGCCCGTGGGACATGATGACTTTGGCGTGGAGATTGTTCTGGCGCAGAATGCGACGCAGCTCACCGGCGGCAGGCGATTTTTTCGGGTCGTAGAAATAGCTTATTTTATAGCTGCGTTGCGCCGCCTTTTCCTGAGTGACGATGCCGGGCAGGGGGGTGATCAGTTCGCGGATCTTTTCCGGCTCCCATTGGTAGGAGATGTGCTTGGCCCAGCTTTCGTCCAGTTGCAGATCGGCACCTTTGTAATGAACTTCGGTGCCGACGGAGGAGATGAATACTTCCGGTTCCGGGATGTCCCATTCTTTGAGGACGGAGCGGGCGCTCTCGATACGACGGCCGGTGGCGACGGCAAAACCGAGTTCCCCCCGATGGGCGTTGAGCACTGCAACAAGACGTTTGGCGGCTCCTTCATGACCCAGCAGGGTATTGTCGATATCGGCGATCAGGAATTTTTTTGCCGTGGGAATCTGGGTTCGTTTGGCTTCAAAAAATCGATTCACGCGTCTGAGCCTCAATTTCTTTTTAAGGGTACTGAGATACTTGCGGACATGGCTGTCCCAGGAATAGTGCCTTTTTACACCTTTAATGCCGTTACCGGCGTAGCGTTTCCATTGCTCGGGATCATCAAGAACACGCAATAGCGCCTGAGTCATGTCATCTTGATTTAACGGATCAACCAGTAAGCCATTGTGACAGTTGGCGATAATATCGCGTGGCCCGCCATCGTTGGTGGCGACAAGCGGCAGGCCGCTGGCCGCAGCTTCGATCAGGGTGAGTCCAAACGGTTCCGTCAGGGCCGGATTGATGAACACCCCGTGCAGGCGTGCCGCCAGACGATAAAACTCCGGGATATCATCCGAGTCATGATGCTTGGGATAACACACCTTGCCGTATAGGTCGTAGGTGTCGATATTGAGAAGCAACTCCTGCAGAACCTTACGCGCGCCACGATCCATACGGCGGATTTCATCCCGATTGCCGGCAATGATCACCAGGTTGGCCAGGTCTTGCAACTGTTCGCTTTTGCCGTAGGCATGCACCAGCGACTGAATGTTTTTGCGTTCATCCGCGCGGGAGATCGCCAGGATGCACGGTTTGGTCGGATCGGTCAGAAAACGCTTCAGGTAATTGATAATGGCCGGGTAGCGTCCACGGCGTTTGGCCGGATAAAAACGGTCAAGATCGACACCGGGAGGGATAACATGCATCTGTTTGATGCGGTAGTTTTCGTAACTGGAATATTGTCGTTTGATCTCCTGATGCGTGCTGGCGATCACCATCAATGCATTATCCAACGCCACTTCTTCGGCTTCGGTGCGCCGGGAAATTTCGTATTTTTTTTCAACCGTAGCTTCGTCCATGCCGTTAGCCATCAGCAGTCGTTTTTTCTCCCGCCCCAGCGAATGTCCTGTGAAGACCAGCGGTACTCCCAGCAGGTTGGCGAGATGCGCGCCGACATAACCGGCATCGGCATAATGGGCATGAATGACATCCGGGACCCGGCGCTGGCGCCGAAAATGTTTAATGGCATTATCAATGTACACATCGAGATGCGGCCATAAATTTTCCTTGCGAATATAGCGTTTGGGCCCGCAGGGGAATCGGACGATCCGAGCATGAGCGTTAAGTTCTTCTTCGCTGTGTTGATAATCGTCGGCAACGCGTTCATCAAAAATCTGCCGGGTAAACAGCTCCACCTTCTCAATATCGCCATGCTTGCCCAGTGCCCGGGCAAGTTCGACCACATATTTTGTTTGGCCACCGGTGTCGGCATCGCGTCCCAGTTCAAGATCGTTGCCGCGGATCAGGCCATGAATACTGATGAGAACAACATACAAACCACGCTTATCGGTCATTGTTTTTCGTTCCATTGCTGTAAAAAAGTCATATACACCTGTTTGTCATCAAGCAGGGCACCGCGCTGTTGACAAAGGGCCGCGGCAAATTGGCCGGCACGCAAAAGAATCAAGGGCGTTGGCCAGTTCAGCAGCAGGCCGATGATGCAGACTGCGCTGAAGGCATCACCGGCTCCAACGGTATCGACGACTTCGGCGACCGGTGCTGAAGGCTGGAAAAAGACTTCGCCCTGTTGGGCGCAATAACTGCCGCTTGCTCCGCACGTGACGAACAGATGATCAATGTCGAATGCTTCGGCCAGTTTTTTGATCTGTTCATTCAGCGGCAACTCTGATTGCATCGCTTCGCGAGAGACAATCTCCAACTCGATATCATTCATTTTCGCCCAACAGCAGCGCTTCAACAAAGCGGTGACCTGGGCCGGGCTCCACCACGGATCACGCAGGTTGAGATCGACAAAACACGGCGCCTGAGTCGACGATAAAATATGGTTCAGGGTGTTTCTGTTGGTGCTGGAGCGTAAAGCCAGGGTGCCGTGATAAAGCAATGGCGTTTTGGGATAGGAAGGGTAGTGGCGCTCTGCAATGATATGGTCGTAAGCCCGGTTCTCTTCAATGACATACTGGGGCTGGCCCTGTTGCAGGGATACGGAGACGCGCCCGGTGCCATGCGTATCATCGTGTTGCAGCCCCTGGGTTGATAATCCCCAATCATGCATAGCTTGCACAACGTGTTCGCCAAGTTTATCGTTGCCGATACGGCTGATAAATTGCGGGTTGAGGCCGAATCCCGCCAGATGCCAGCAGACATTGAACGGAGCACCTCCAAGAACTGACTGGTCCGGGAAGATGTCGTAGAGAACTTCTCCAAAAATCAGAGGCATGTTGCCCTGTAGAGACATTTTCACTCCCGTGGGTTAAGAAAAATGAGTAATTACTATAACATGCTGGAGTGAGAATTCAAGGAAGGTTGGCGACTACTCACGCAACTCCATATCGATAAAAAGTTGCTTCAGCTGGTCCATGGTTTCTTTGAGATCCTGATTCTCCTGCTGGAGGAGTTGCAGACGGTTTGTGCAGTTCTGCTGATTCAGCTCTAATTCGTTTACCGTCTCTTGCTGTTGTTGCTCAAGGGTGTCCAGGTGGTTTAGTAGTTGTTGCGCGCGTTGTGTCCAGGGGGTGGCCGGTTCACTGAGAGCGATTGTCTCAAGAGCCGTTCGATCCTTTTCGGATAAATAATGATCAAGGGCTTCGGCAAAGGTTTGTTGCTGTTGTTTATCCTGCCAGAATGTCGGTGGTGTACAGGCCGTGATGGCCGTGATGGCGACTATGCCGAACAGTAGATGGAGATGGCGAAATGTCATTTATAAATGCTTTCTTCGGTCAATCAGGTAGTTACTGCCTTTAAGGCGTTTGAGATGTTCCTTCATCTTGGCACAATCATCGCTGATGGCAAGGATGGAAGGATTTTCCATGTTTTCGGATAAGATTACGGCAATAGACATGGTCAGCAAAGGAAAGCTGCGCTGCACGCCATAACGATCCGTGCCCATGTAATATCCGGCTTTGCGGTCGTCTTCGTTGTAGAGTGACGGGACGTAATTTTCGAAGTCGCGTATCAGTTTTTTGGCGATGGCCTCCGCTTTGTCCGGAGTGGTCAATACGACATAATCATCCCCGCCGATATGTCCGACAAGATCGTCTGCCGTTCCATGGTCTTTTACCACGTTTTTCAGCATCGTTCCCACATCGTGAATGACATCGCTCCCTGCTTTGTAACCATAGCGGTCCCCATACGCCTTGAAGTTGTCCAGGTCGATATAGAGATGGGCAAAAACTTCCTGATCCTGAATGCGTCGTTCCAGCTCGCGGTCAATGGCCAAGTTGCCGGGGAGGCGGGTCAACGGGTTGGCATCGAGATGCAGTTGCTCCAACTCTCGAAGTTTTCGTGCCATGGCGGAAAAATCAAGGGCCAGTTGGCCGAATTCATCCTTGCTGCGGATGCCGACTTTCGAATTGAAGTTCCCTTGGGCAATATCGCGGGTGCCATCCTGAAGTGCTTTTACGGAGCGATGAATCCCAACAATCACCGTCAGGGCGACAGGCGCTGAGAGAAGCAGGCCGGCAAATGCCAGTAGGACCGTAATCGTAAACGCCCGGTTGCTCTGCTCCGAAAGCGAATGCAGATCATGATCCACGGCAATCTGATGAATGTTGCGGATCTTTGCCAGTCGATCAAGCAGTTGATTGCGCTGCAGCGTCGCCGCTTTGCTGTATTTGCGTGCCTGCTGCCAATTTTTATCCACAAAAGCTTGCAGCAGGATTTTCCCGTTTTGACGGTAGGTGGCCAGGGCGCGTGGCAGTGGCGAAAAGTGCTCGGGCAAGGTGGTACGTTTTGACGTGGCGAGAATGAGATCAAAATCATCCCAGCGGCGCTCAACCAGATCAAGCAATTGCGTGTCTTCAAGAATCAGCAGCTGTTTCTCAAGGTTTTCCTGAGCCAGCAGGTTTTGCCGGATATCTCGCAGTAATGTGAAGGCATGGAACTGGGTTTCAACCAGCTGTTGGGTGCGCTTGGTATGGTCGTGAAGGCGGGTCAAGGCATAACCAATCGCCAGTGTGCTGAAAAACACAATTACGAGGTAGCCTATAGCAACACGTCTGGTGATGGAGTGATATGCCTTCATTGCCAATCTTTCAAAGCCGTAGACAGTGTTAAAAATGTTGACAACATAACATAAAACATTGCGAACTATGTGTTATAATTATGCTTTTTAATGTTTACAGCCTGAAAGATTGGAGGTGTGGGCTATTTTTTTGCCGTGTCTTGTTGATCGACAGACCGCTTGATATCTTCCGTGATGAATCGATTGAGATAACTGAGGAACAGACCAATCAGGGCCGCGTCATCCGTGAGGCCCAACACCGGAATCATATCGGGAATCAGGTCGACCGGCATGAGCAGGTAAAGACCGGCGGCGACGGCCAGGAATTTAACATGGACGGGTGTTTGGGGCGAGCGGACGACAGCGACATACTCGAGAATGCGGCGCTTGAGCCTGAGCAGGCTGCTCAAATCGGACTTGGAAGCCATTTTTTATCTCCGTAGTAAATCAGGATACAACCGGCAGACAATCCCACCGTGTGGTATAGGCGGGGGACAGATAGGCCTGGTTCATGAACCAATCGCGCTGTGGACGCTGCCCTCCCAGCCAGATGGAACCGCACTGTTCATTGATATGATCCATGGCCTCCATGAGCGCTTTGCTTTTGTGTTGCTCGGCGAGATCATCAAAAAGTCCGGGCTGAACATTTTTTTCCAAACACAGGTCACCCAGCATGACCCCGGCCTTGGCGTAACGATAGCCCTCTTTCCACAGACCTTCGAGAAGTTGAGTGGCTCTGGCAACGATCTGTCGTGAATCGCTGCAGTGCTGTTGTAGCACGCTGCTGGCCGAATTGGCATAGCAAGGCTCCGAAGCGCAATAGGCACTGGTGCGAATTGAAACGTTGATCAGACGGGTCATCTGCTGATTGCGGCGCAGTTTCTCCGCGGCGCGTGCGGAAAACTCACAAACGGTTTCGCGCAATGCATCAAAATCCGTGATTTTTTCTCCAAAGGATCGTGAACAGATCACCTGTTGTTGAGGTGCTGGTTGATGGTCGACATCGAGACAGCTTTCCCCGTGCAGTTCCCGGATTAATCGCTCCATCACCACGGAAAAACGACGCCGGGCCTGTTTTAACGGCATCTGAGTCAGTTGCCAGGCGGTATGAATACCCATCTGTTGCAAACGTAACACGGTGCGCCGACCAACTCCCCAGATTTCAGCCACAGGGGTGATCTGCAACAGGCGTTGACGGCGTTGGGGACAATGAAGGTCAACAACGCCATGGGTTGCCGGATAGGTCTTTGCCGCATAATTGGCCAATTTGGCCAGTGTTTTTGTCGGGGCCAGGCCAACACAGACGGAAACACCGACATCGTGATGCACGGTCTGACGAATCTTTTGACCATAGTTGAGCCGGTTTTCATTGTTAACCAGCCCGGCCAGGTTGAGAAAAGCTTCGTCAATGGAATACACCTCGACCTGGGGCGAAAACGATTCAAGGGTCTGCATGACCCGGGAAGAGATATCGGCATACAGGGTGTAGTTCGAAGAAAAAACAGCCACCCGGTGTCGCTTCAGCAGGGGAGCAACCTTGAACAGCGGCGTTGCCATGGGGATTCCAAGTGTTTTAGCTTCCTGGCTGCGTGATACAACACAACCGTCATTATTGGATAAGATGACCACGGGGCGTTGTTTGAGGTGCGGACAAAACAGCCTCTCGCAACTGACATAAAAGTTATTGCAGTCGACCAGGGCGTAGCTTGTCATGACTTTTTCAACGAATGAATAACGGTGGTTGCCACACCGAAAATTTCCAGATCCGCGCCCTCGGGGATCTCAATGGGCACATGATGTTGATTCATCGGCACCAGGCGGGTTGTCGGCGTTGTTTGCAGTTTCTTGACCGTCAATTCACCATTCAGCGCCGCAATGACAATGTCACCGTGTTGCGCAACAAGCGAACGATCCACAACCAGAACATCTCCGGGAAAGATCCCCGCTTCGATCATGGAATCGCCCTGAACCCGGACAAAATAGGTGGCTGCCGGCTTCTGGATGCACAGCTCATTGAGGTCCAGCGTCCGTTCGCAATAATCAGACGCCGGGCTGGGAAAACCGGCTGGAACCGCTTCAAGAAACAGGGGAATATCAAGTGCCGGAAACTCGTCGCTTTTCCCCAGGTATTCAACAGTCATAAATCAACTCATTATCGTATGTTGTGAACCAAATAAGCAGGCGTTACAAACATTGCATTGCCGAAGTGACTTATGGCGTCCATTGATAAGCAATACCCTGCCAGCACAGAGTTGGTGAAACTGAAAGCGTTGTCAAGACAAATAGATCAATGCTCGAGCGATACGAAACGTTGGATTCTGACTGACCTTACGGCTTGAGATTCAGTCTATAGTGCCACTTAGTGTAAACAACAAATGTTTCTTTGTTCCATATGTGGTCAGAATGTCATCTATGAGTGCATGGTGTTCACCTGTGGAACATTTCAATATTTGTATACAAAATCAGTATGTTACAAGAAAATTTTGATCGAGCCAATGATTTAGAATAGTTATTCTATTTTGTATTTTTTGGCACACGTGTCGCAATTACTTTTCTCCGACAGGATGAACCGCCATCTGTATCAGGCTGTAAAAAGGAGATGCCTTATGGAAAATGCTGCTGAAGGAATTCGCGAGTACTTGAATTGGCCCGAAGGTCTTTATCCACCGCCACCGCCGATCGATCCGGAGGAAGATGTGTGCTATTTGAGCACAGGCGTTACCGATGATGACTGGAAATTCGGTAGCGACTGAATTGAGTCAAGCCCCGAATACGGATTCGGGGCTTTTTTATTGTCCAAAAATTCATTAATATGGGAAACAGTGTGATTTATCCCTTTTCGTGCTGGAGAGCCTATGATCCCAAACCAATTTTTTTCCCGTTGTGTTCACATTGAACGCTCAATTGGTCGTCTTTACCAGCTTTGGTCACAGGACAGCTCCTATTCAGACCAGCGTCGCCAAATGTGGAAAAAACTCAGCGAAGATGAAGAAGGGCACGCCCTGGAAATAGAACTGGCTTCACGCCTGGCCCTCAAGGATGCGTCTTTTTCGGCAGCACTCTCTTTTGATGCGCTAGAGGATTTATCTTGTCTTGTCAATGAACTGTTTGATGAAGCGAAAAATAAGACGTTTTCTGATGCTGAGGCGGTTAAAATTGCCGTTGATCTGGAGGCACAAACCACTTTGGTCCACGCCCGCAACGCCCTGCAGTTTACTTCTCCCCATTTAAAAAAGATGTTTCAGGCTTTAGGCTGTTACAATCACCACCACCTTGCTTCTTTAGCCGCGGCCTATGAAGAACTCTTTAGCGCTCCACCACGAGCTTTGGCACAATTATCCCGATTTTGAACAGCCTTTTCAGCTCAAGTCGATAGAATCCCGCATAAATCACTCTGAAAGCAAATAACCAAACACCACACATCGATAAAGACGAGCTCTCGTCCAATCCCCACATCACCGATATGGGGACAATTAATTTATTTGTTAAATTTAATCACATCAAACTTGTGTTTTATTAATCCTCTGTATACAAAGATATGAGAATTGTTGCCACTTTTGATAAACGTGTTTCAATTGTGACGACAAAAAAGGGGAGAGGCTTATTTTTAGATCAAATTAGCTTGCTTTGGGAGGAAGAAGATGAAGTTCAACTTGAAAATGAAATTTCTGCTACCAATTTTGGGAGTGGCGATTGTCGGCATGGTGATCCTGACGGTGGTCAGTTTTAACGCGTCTAAAAAAGCCCTTGAGGGTAATATACGCAGTCAGATGACCCAAATGACCCAGTCATTGGCGCTGCAAATCAACAACTGGGTTGTTGACCACCAAGAGGATGTTCAGACCCTGGCCAATACCACAGAAATGATTGCGGCAATTGACAACGCAGAGGCCAGAACACAGGCACATGATCTTCTTGCCGAGGTTTATTCGGCTTATGGCTCCTATGAATTTCTCGCCGCCGTCAATGACGAGGGGCAAGTCGTTGTTGCATCCAACCAGGAACTGGTGGGATTAAACCTGAGTCAAAGGGACTATTTTCAGCAAGCCATCCAGGGAAAGGACGTTCTCTCTGAAGTGCTGATCAGCAAGGCCAGTGGCGACCCTGTTTTCTCCATTGCCACGCCATTGAAAAAACAAGGGCAGGCCATTGGTGTTTTGATCGGTGTGGTCGATATGAACAGTTTTTCCGATGCATTTATCAAACCGGTCAAGGCCGGCAACCGGGGTTATGCGTATCTGGTCGATGACAAGGGCCGCTTTGTGGCCTATCCTGATAAGGCCAAGCTGATCAATTCCGGCATTGCCGGCTACGATTGGGGGCAAACCATACTGCGCCAGAAGAGCGGTTTTCAGGAATACCCCTGGAACGGTGTGGACAAAATTGTCAGCTACCGTCCGGTCGAGGCAACGGGCTGGGTGATTGCGTTTGGTGCTGAACTGGATGATATTTTTGCTCCGATTGTCACAGTACGTAATATCAGTATCACATTAACCCTGATCGTTGTCGGTATTATTGCGCTGGTCATCTATTTCGCCGTCAGCAATATCGTCAAAGTGATCCGGACCGGCGTGGCTTTTGCCGAAAAAGTTCGGCGTGGCGATGTGTCCACGCGACTCAATCTTCAGCGCAGCGATGAGCTGGGCGTTCTCACTGAAGCTCTGGACCGGATGGCCGATGGGCTTGAAGAAAAAGCCATCTTGGCTGAGACCGTTGCCGCCGGTGATTTGCGGGTCGAAGTGAAACTGGCGTCTGACGAGGACAGGTTGGGACTTGCCCTGCAGAAAATGACCAACGATTTATGCCATATGCTTGAGCAGATTCGAGCAGCCTGTGATCAGATTGCCGCGGGCTCAACGGAAGTCTCCGATACCAGTCAGGCATTGTCGCAAGGTGCGACGGAATCGGCCAGTTCACTCGAAGAGATTGCCGCCTCCATGAATGAGCTGACATCGCAAACGCAACTCAATGCGGATAATGCCAAGCAAGCCAGTGAGCTATCTTCTGAATCACATCGTTCGGCGGGGCGCGGTTCTGAGCAGATGCAACAGATGGTTCAAGCCATGGCGGAAATCAACGAGTCCGGCCAGAATATTTCAAAAATCATCAAGGTCATTGATGAAATTGCCTTCCAGACGAACCTGCTGGCTCTGAACGCAGCCGTTGAAGCGGCGCGGGCTGGTCAACATGGCAAAGGGTTTGCGGTGGTCGCCGAGGAAGTGCGTAACCTGGCCGCACGTAGTGCCAAGGCCGCCAGTGAAACCGCTGAGCTGATCGAAGGATCGGTCAGCAAGGCGGAGAATGGTGCTGAAATTGCCAACCGCACAGCGGACGGGCTCAATGAAATTGTTGATGGGATTACCAAAGTCACCGATCTGGTTGCGGACATTGCCGCGGCCAGTAATGAACAGGCTCAGGGAATCGGCCAGATCAACATCGGCCTGACTCAGATTGACCAGGTGACCCAGCAGAATACCGCCAGCGCAGAAGAAGGGGCTGCGGCGAGTGAAGAACTCAACAGTCAGGCGATTCAACTGCGCCAGCTGGTCAGCCATTTTAAACTGCCCACGCATCAATCCGTGCAACCGTCGGCACCAAAGCCAACGGCCGTGCCACAGCCCAGGATTAAAGCGCCGGCACCCACGCCAAAAGCTCAAAATGATGGATGGGGTTCATCCGGGGGATCGCCTCAAATCGCCTTGGATGACGATGAATTTGGCAAATACTGAAACCAGAGAAGGCCACCTCGTACAAATGAGGTGGCCTTTTTACTTCGATAGCGAAGATCAATAGGTGCCTACAGGTCGTCAAACGTATAAGAGATGGTGCGGGTTGGATCAAAGTTTTTTTTGACGATTTGAGCTGTATCTTCACAGAAAACGCGGGCTTCATCAGTTGGAATGACAAACAGATCAACGGCCGAATCGGGCTGGCTGATTTTGATTTCGCTGTGGATGCAGCGAGGTTGACTGTTTTTCTTCTCATCAAGCAGGATATGGAACCAGTCCATTCCTTCAAGAACACGACGGCGAACATCCGCCTCAATATTGCCTTGACCGGATGAAAAGACAATCGCATCACATTGCCCGAGGACACAGAGGTATTCGCCGATAAACTTGCGTAAGCGATAAGCTTCAATCTGCGCAGCAAACGTGGCACGAGGATCGTTCTGTGCCGCCTTGAGAAGCACTTCATGACGGGTGGTACAGTCGCCACCGGTCAATCCCATCAGCCCGCTTTTTTCATTGAGAACTTCTTCGATCTGTTGGGGGCTGAGTTCTTCCCAATCCATGATAAATCCGGGAATGCCCGGATCAATGTTGCCGCAGCGACGCTCCTGAGCTGTTCCCTCAACGGGCGTCATACCGGTACTGGTATCGATGGAACGGCCGTCGCGAATCGCGCACAATGACACACCGAGATCGAGATGGATCGTAATCAGGTTGCATTGCTCTACGGGTTTACCGAGATGCGCTGCTGCCCGTCGGGCCAGGTACAGGTGGGAGCTGCCGTGAAATCCATAACGGCGTACGCGGTGTTTTTCATACCACTCGTAGGGCAGGGGATACATGTAAGCCTGAGCCGGCATGGTGTGGTGAAAGGCCGTATCAAAGATGGCCACATGGTCAATGTCAGGCAACAGTTCCATGGCCGCAATGATTGTTTGTCGGCTGGGGATGTTGTATTTCGGCGCCATGCGCTCTACTTTGCGAATATTATGCAAAACTTCGACATCGATTTTTACGGAATGCTGATAAGCTTCGCCACCATGGACAACGCGGTGGCCGACACCGCGAATTTGCGAGAGCGTGTCCAGTACGCCGTATTCAGGATGACAGAGGCTTTTCAAAATATAATCAAGGGCCGCATGGTGATCTTCGAGCAGCAGGGGAGAGCCGTTGAGAATACAGTTGGTGCTATGGGTGCCGATTCCTTCGACATACCCCTGTGTTAAAGGGATCGGGTTGGGATAATCGAATAAGTGGTAATGAATGGTCTGGATGCGACAGTTCAGGGTCAGGATAATCACGGTGTTGCCTCCGGGTTAAGCGGGAAGATCAACAAAATGGCATGTTTGATCCGTCTCGTCAATTGGCCATTTAGAGTAATGCCATCTGGGGACGGTTCTCAATGAGAAGAATGAGAACGATTTTTAACGCCCAAAGGTTCCAAACCGCGCCGAACGCCCATTGACAAACATCACGCTCAACGGGACAATGCCGCAACGCGTTTATTCTCAAGAGATGGAGACCAACCACGATGAATGTCCGACAGTTGAAATGCATCAACCTTGACCAACCACGTCTCGAAGGATTTCGAAACTTTATCAGCAGCTGGTATCTCGAGACGGACGAGTTTTGTGCCGTTGTCGATCCGGGTCCATTGTCGACTATTCCGGTCCTGATAAATGCCTTGAGAGAATTGCAGGTTGAGTCGATCGATTATATTTTGTTGACGCATATCCATATTGATCATGCCGGCGGCACCGGTGAGTTGATTAAATACTTTCCAAAAGCTCAGGTTGTTTGTCATCCAGACGGTATTAAACACATGATTTCTCCAGAAAAACTCTGGCAGGGATCGTTAAAGGTCCTGGGCGAGACAGCCGAAGTCTACGGCGAAATCATTCCGGTCCCGGCGCAGTCGATATCTTATGCGTCAGAGGTCGGTACCAGCGGCATTCATGTCTATGAAACACCGGGGCATGCTCCACACCATGTCTGTTACGGCTATGAAGATCTGCTCTTCGGCGGTGAGGTTGCCGGAGTTCATATTCCGGTTGATCACGGGCGCTATATGCGTCCGGCAACGCCGCCACGCTTTATTTATGAGGTGGCCAAACAATCGATCGATAAAATGATTGCGCTGCAACCGCGCTATCTCGTCATTGCACATCACGGCCTTGTCGAGCCGGCGTTGAGTTATCTGGAAACGGCGCGAGATCAATTGGGCTTATGGGTGAAAGCTGTTGCGCTGACCGAGCATATTATTGAGGAACAACGTGACGAGGTCATTTACGACTGGTTGCTGAATAATGATCCGACATTCTGTTCTATCGAGCAGCTTGATGCCGATATTTATGCCCGGGAACGTTATTTCATGGGCAATTCCCTGCGCGGGATTCGACAATATTACGAGTCGTTGTCACCGGAGCAGCAACAAGCGTGGAAAGCCGATCCGTCGTAAGTGCAAGTCTTCCAGATGCGACTGATATTTTGACGTCATCGTCGCGCAGGAGGGAATGACGAGCGCGCGGAAGCCATGGTGTGATCAGGATTTCGTCGCCTTCAGCAGAACAAATTTGTGCGTGCTCGCCACCAGTTTGCAATTACCGAACAGTCGTTTAAGTTTGGTGTGATAGCCCAGGTGCCGATTGCCGACCACCCACAATTGTCCTGAACGATGCAGCACCTGGCGTGCCTGACGAAACATCTGCCAGGCCACCTGATCGCCGACCACCTGTTGCTGGTGGAATGGTGGATTATTTAAAATCAACTCGGTGCTGTCGCGCTCAATGCCCATCAAACAGTCGGTCGCTGCAAAGTGGGCAGGGCGTTGGCCAAAAATCGTTGCGAAATTGATTCGAGCAGAATCAACGGCACGGTACGATTCATCCACAAAAGTGAGCTGTGCCTCCGGCTGCTGCCGTGCGGCGGCAATGCCGAGAATGCCGTTACCACAACCTAAATCAATAATGGTCTTCGCCTGAGGCAGCAGGTGACTCTGTTCAAGAACCAGTCGGCTTCCTAAGTCGAGCTTGTTCATTGAAAAAACGCCGGGGTGTTGCATGAGTGTGAGTTGGAATTCCGGTAAGGTGATGGTGGATGGCGGCAAAGGAGAGAAGGCGCGTTCCGCATCGAACTGACTGATGATCAAGCGCGCTTTTTTCCGGGCCAGTGATGTGCGGGTTGGGCCCAGGATTTTTTCAAACAGCTCAATTGCCGAGGTGGTGATATGCTTGACCATCCCTGCACCAATCACCACTGCGTCGGGTTTAATCATGCCGCGGAGCCGAATCAGCTGGTCTTCGAGCAGTGCAAGACTTTTAGGGAGCTTGATCAGAGCAATGTCGTAATAATCCGGCAGCGGCGTCAAGCTATCGACAAACGTGACGCTGTCTTCGGCAAGCTGATTGATTTTCAGGTTGTATAAAAGTCCTTGATGGGCCAAGCAGGAGTCGCTGACCAACGTTGGCGCAAAGTCGTGCAGGCAACAGCACAGGGCTCCAAATGAATCGTTGACGACCAGGATCCTCTGCGCTGGGCGCGGCAATCCCTGATCCTGCAACTTATGAAGGATAAACTCGTCTGCGGCATCCCAAGCCCGTAACGGGTCATTATTACGAAGCGGATAGCGATAAAAATCCCATTGTCCCTGAGGAACGCTGATTTGACTCATATGACCGGCGACTTTCCTATAAATAGCTCCCGGGCTCCACTGGCTCGGGACATTCTCGAAGGTGCATGAAAAACCGAGCGGCCATACTAGCGCTGTTTGTCAGGAAAAAAAAGGGGCATCCCCCGTTAGCCTGACTCAGGAAGCTTCAGTCGTTTCAGTGGCGGCATTCACCCAATCATCGAGTTTGGCCATCAGGGTATTTTTAGTTTCATAAGAAATATCCGGTAATGTCCCGCCCCAGGCTTCTTCCGCTTGAGCAAAACCGTCTTCGATTCCGGCTCTGATGGCGTCGATACGGCTGGGATCATTTCCGGCAAGGCCGACTGCAAAATCGAAAATGCGCTGGGCGGTATTCTCAACGCCAAAATAACCATCTTCCGACACCAGCTCCTGCGCTTGATCCGGAGTCAGCGTTTGCAGATTAATGGTGCTGTCACCGGTAGAAACTTCAACAGCAATCCCCTGTTCCTGCAGAGTGGTCGCAAAAAGATCGCGCAGCATGGTAAAGGTGGTTCCAAGGTCTGCATCTGAAACAGCGGCACTGTAGGTGCCGGTTTCCACCGGTTTATTGCCAAGGGATACCGTGTCCCTGATTCCCGTCGCGGCCCCCTGGTCTTGTTGCTGCTGTCTTTGCTGGACAGCGGCTTCCAACAGTTGCCGTGCTTCCACTTTAAAGCTGTCCAGTGTTGATGTGTTGATCGATTCAATCATGGCACCCTCCACGTCAATGGCAAAAATTATTTATAAAAGTATACCAGAGTTCTTGCGCGAAGGGTTTAATCCGCGATTTTGCCAATAGATGATTGAAATTGTTGCCTATTCAGGTTAACAATGAAGTCACGAACTTTATTGAAAGGGGTTTTCCGGTGGCAAAAGCACTTATCTCCGTAGTGATGATTCTTTCTCTGTGTTCCTGTGCCTGGATGCGTCCCGGCTTTGAATCACCGACCATACAAGTCACCCGTTTTACCGTTATGGAAAGTCAGGGCCTGGCACCACGTTTTGCGATCACGTTAAACATTATCAATCATAACCGGCAACCTCTGGAAATTGACGGCCTGAGTTATGCCCTTGAAATCGAAGAGATTGCCTTGCTTCGTGGTGTTAAAGCAGACATACCGGCTATTGATGGTTTTTCTGAACAGGAAGTGACCTTATCCGTCACAGCAGACCTGCTCAACAGCCTCGATCTGATCTCTCAGTTAACCCGGCAGCCTCGCGATCAATTCACGTATACCTTGCGTGCCAAGCTTGATGTTGGCTGGCTGACGCCTGCGATTACTGTTGAAAAACAAGGAGAAATTTCACTGCGTACCCTGACACGTTAAATGTTTCCTTTTGCCCTGAACGGAGTTTGGCTGTTATGAAATTGTTTTTTGTCCTTGGCTGCGTGAATGCATTTCTTTCCGTTGCGTTGGGTGCGTTCGGCGCCCACGGCTTGCGTCAACGGGTCAGTCCGGAGCTGCTGATCACCTGGGAAAAAGGCGTTGACTATCAGATGTATCATGCACTGGCGCTGTTGCTGGTGGCCTTATGCGTCAAACTCTGGCCGGAGGTCCGTCGGGTACGAACGGCAGGGTTGTTATTTTTTGTCGGTATAGTACTTTTTTCCGGCAGCCTTTATGTTCTGGTTTTAACGCAGGTGACTATTTTCGGAGTGATCACACCGGTCGGAGGTGTCTCCTTTCTGTGCGGCTGGTGCCTCTTGGCGCTCTGCGCCAGTCAATTCGACAGTCGTTGGTAGAAGTCTGAACCGTTCATGATGTGTCAGTTCGTTACGGAGGGACGCCATGGCAAAAAAAATCTTTGTTGCGGCAACGAATAAAAACTGCGGCAAGTCGACGATTTGCCTTTCGTTATTATACCGTGCCGCGCGGAAGTATCCACGGATCGGTTTCATCAAACCGATCGGGCCTAAGTTGATTGAGTTTAACAATTACCACGCTGACAAAGATGCCGTCCTGATGGCTCAGGTGTTTGGTCTCGAAGAACACATTCGTTACATGAATCCTGTTCCGGTGTTTTCCGACACCACCCGCCGTGTCCTTGATGGGCAGGTCAACCCAGACTCTTTCGCCGAAAAAATGGTTGAAGCATGTCGTTTCTTTGAAAAGGAATGCGATTTTCTGGTCATTGAGGGGGCAGGGCATGCCGGTGTCGGTTCAGTGCTGGGATACAATAATGCGCAGGTTGCTAAATTACTGGATGCACCGGTAATGATGATTACGGATGGTGGAGTTGGTCGTGCCATTGATGCCGTCATCATGAACCTCAGTGTCTTTGACATGGCAGGGGTTCCAGTACGCATGCTGGTGGCGAACAAATTGATCGCCGATAAGCGTGAACTGACTATGCACTATCTGAAAAAAGCCTTTGAGGATCGTGATATCCATATCCAGGGCGGCTTTAATTTTTCTCCGATTCTGGCCAATCCCACGTTGCATCGCATCAGTCGTCTGCTTGACGCGCCGTTAAAAGGCAACCTTGAAGAGCAGCATCGCATTGTTCACCATGTGCAGTTGGGGGCAGCCTCTGCTCAACGGGTTGCGGATCTGCTTGAAGAGTCGAGTCTTCTCCTGGTGAACAGCACTCGCGACGAGTTGATGGTGATGCTGGCGTCTTTATATCATCTTCCGGAATACCGCCATAAAATTGCCGGTATGATTATTCCCGGGCATGCGCCGGTCTCGCCGATTACTGCCAGAATCGTCGATGACAGCAATATCCCTTATATGCGCACCCATCTGACCAACTCCGAAGCGTTTACTCGCATCCAGAGCGATGTCTCTAAAATCACGGCCCAGGATCAGGAAAAAATTGATTTGGTCGGCCATTTGGCTGAGGTTGAGTTGGACTTTGACACGGTGGATAGATTGTTTGATTAAAACGGTCCAAACAGGTGCTTATGTTGGATGTGAACAGTTTGCGCGGCATTGTTTTCGCGATTTTTTTTTCAGTCATTGCCTATAGCGAAGTGCGCTGGCCGAGGCTTGAAAAACACTACCCAAAAAGAACGCGCTGGCAACGCAACCTTGGGTTGATCGGAATTGATGTTGTGGTCGTTTATCTGCTGATGCCGCTTACGGTCGTTATGGTGGCGACACGTGCCCATGATGGGCAATGGGGGCTTTTGAACCAAATTTCGCTACCAGAAATCATTGTCTGGCTTGTGGCTCTGGTCTGGATGGACCTGGTGATTTATTGGCAACATCGCTGGTTTCATCACATCAGCTGGTTATGGCGTCTGCATCGAGTGCATCATCTTGATCTGGACATTGATGTTTCAACGGGGTTACGCTTTCATCCGGGCGAGATTTTGCTGTCTCTGTTGCTCAAATGTGCAGCCGTGGCCTTCATGGGAGTTCCTGCCGGCGCGGTGATTGTTTCAGAAATACTTATCAACAGCGCCGCCATGTTCAATCATGGCAACCTGGCCATTCCCATCCCGGCAGACCGGATTCTGCGCCGATTTCTGGTCACACCGGACATGCATCGCATCCACCATTCGGTGATTGCCCGTGAAACCAACTCTAACTATGGCTTCTGTTTATCCTGGTGGGACTTTTTATTCAACAGCTATACCGATCAACCACTGAAGGGGCATGATGGGATGCAGATCGGGCTTTCCGGGTATCGCAGCTTTGCTGGTCACACGTTAATCTATTTGCTCAAACTGCCCTTTATCTCTTCGCGACGTGGCGAAGCATCCGTTAAAAAATAGTGTATACTTTTCTAGACTTAACTTCATATTGAAAGGCCTGCTCATGACAGAACAGACGATGGAATATGATTTATGCGTACTCGGTTGCGGCCCTGGTGGATTTGCCGGAGCGATGAGGGCATTTGACTTCGGTAAACATGTATGTGTCATTGAAGGTGGGGAAATCGGCGGCGCCGGAGTGAAATGGGGCGCTTTGGCATCTAAAACCATGTGGGAGCTTTCCAAGGATTACTCCATTGCCGCGAAACAGGATCGTGGCTATCACAGTCAACAGCTCACCGTCGATTATCGCGAAGTCAATGCAACCATCGAGCAGGCGGTCAAAGAACGCCAGTATCAGATGCTCACTCAACTGGAGACCTTTTCTCCGCGGCGCTGGCAAGGGGAGGGCTCTATCACTTATGTTCGAGGCTGGGCGACATTTGTGGATCGTCGCAGTGTCGAAGTCTGTCTGGAGGATGGCGCCACTCAGAAGGTCTATGCGAAAAACTTTCTGATTGCCACCGGCAGCCATCCGCGTGGTTATGGCAATCTCCAGGTCGATCAGGAGAAGATTTTCAATTCCAACGGCATTCACCGCCTCAAAAAATTCCCCAAGCGGCTGCTCATTCTCGGCGCCGGCGTTGTTGGTTGTGAATATGCCACGATTTTTGCTAATTTTGGCCAGACTCAGGTTCATCTGGTCGATCATAAAGATCGGGTTCTGCCTTATGAAGATTGTGATGTCAGCGCTTTTGTTGAGCAAAGCCTTGAAAGCGCCGGTGTGGTTCTTCACCAGTCGGCAACATTGCAGGATATCCATCGCCGTCAGGATTATCTTGCTGTTGTTCTGGATTTTCCCGATGGG
This sequence comes from uncultured Desulfuromonas sp., assembly GCF_963676955.1. Taxonomy (NCBI): domain Bacteria; kingdom Pseudomonadati; phylum Thermodesulfobacteriota; class Desulfuromonadia; order Desulfuromonadales; family Desulfuromonadaceae; genus Desulfuromonas; species uncultured Desulfuromonas sp. Next base: position 3,045,552 of record NZ_OY781461.1, read on the forward strand.
CACAGCGAAGTGATTGAAGTCGATGCCGCACTCATCTCAGTGGGACGCCAGCCCAATTTAAAACACCTTGGACTGGATAAAATTGGCATTGATATCAGTGAAAATGGTTTTTTAACCACGGGTGTTGATTGCTGTGTTGATGGAAATATCTTCGCCTGTGGCGACGTAACCTGTCATCCAAACCTGGTCAACATTGCCGAACTGGAAGCACGTATGGCCGCCAAAGAGATGTTTTGTCGTGCCATTCGCCCGCTGAACTACAGCAATATGTCGGCGATCATGTTCCTCAATCCGTCTGTGGCAACCGTCGGGCTCAGTGAAGAACAATGTCAGGCCAAAAAATTGAGCTATCGGGTAGCCTATGTGGCGTATGCCATGTCCAGCAGGCCGTTGGCTATGCGGGCGAAAAGGGGCTTTGTTAAAATCGTGGTGACGGATGATACGGAGATGACAATCCTCGGCATGCGTTCTGCCGGCCCTCAGGTTTCCAATGTCGTCCTATCGATTGCGCATTTTATGGATCATAACAAAGGAGCTGGCGAAGTGCTTAAATCGGTATACCCCCACCCGAGCATCTCGGAAACAACGCAGGAATGCTTACGTTTATTGATTGGCAAGTCCATTTATAAAGCGCAAGCGTTCCCAGATATGATGTGGGTGAAAACGTGGAATCCTCAAGAGGGTTATCGTGATTGCTCGCATGATTTTCAGGTCGAGCAATGTGAAATTCCCAATCATACGACCTCGTGAACTCGTGGAAAGAAGGGGAGAGCAGAAGCAACAGAAAAGGCCTTCGTTATAAACGAAGGCCTTTTGTTTACTTACCAAACCATTTCTTTTTAGGGCTGTAAATCGTCACCCGATTGCGGCCTTTTTTCTTTGATTCATAAAGTGCGGAGTCGGCCTGAGAGATCAGGTCGTTTTTGTCTATTTTATCCTTTGACGGAGTCAGATCGGCCACGCCGAAACTAGCGGTGATATAATAGGTTTCCCGCTCATGACTAAAGGTATGTTCAGACAGGGTGCTACGGAATTTCTCGGCAACAATCTCGCCTTCACTGGCGTTGGTTTCAGGTAGGACCAACACGAATTCCTCACCGCCATAACGGGCAAACAAATCATATTCACGCAATAAACTGCGGGCCACATCAGCAAATTGTTTCAGGACGTAATCGCCGACTTGATGACCATGCATATCATTGAATTTCTTAAAGTTATCAATATCGACCATGACAACACTGAGTGTGTAGCCATTACGTTCCGAACGATTAATTTCCCGGTCGAGAAAGTTCTGGAAATAACGGTGGTTATAGGCTTCAGTCAAACCATCGACATTGGCCAGACGCTCCAGCAATTTATTCTTTTTTTCCAGCTCGGCCGTTAACAATTCCAGTTGAACGGTTTTTTCCACCAGGGAGCGATTCATCTGCTCATAACTGAGATTGAGAACACTGAGTTCCGCATTCGCAATCTGCAGAACCTCAGCAATTGATTTCTGATTCTGAATCTTAATATCGAAAAACTTGCCAATTTCCTCGACTTCCATATGAACGCGATCAAGAAAATCTTCCAGTTTTTTCTCAGTCAGATGCAGACGCCGCTTGGCCTGAGATTTAAACAGCCCAACCAGTTCATCCGGCTTCTTTGCATTATAAACACGAGAAATAATGCCGGACAGGCACACCACTTCACATAAAAGCTTTAATTTTGCATCTTTTGAAGGAAGTTTATGCGGCTCGTGGTGATAACGAAGAGGTTCGACAATCTCAGCAGGGAAGCCCCAGCTGCGGCACACTTCACTGCCGATATAGGTGTGGTCAGCACCAATAAACTTAATTTCAGCCTCACAGCGTTCCATCTCTTCATCGGCAACAACCTGATCGACTTTTTTATACTCATCAGGGAACGCTTTTGCCAAGACGAGAACCCCAAGGTTCTGCAAAAGACCGGCAATAAATCCCTCTTCGGTATCATCCGCATCGACAGCCGTCAGCAACATGCGTGAAGCAACCGCTTCCGACAATGATTTTTCCCAAAAAGCGGCATAGTCAAAACCATTTTTTTTCTGCTTGTCCGGTTTCAAAAATGAAAAGGAAAGAACCAGGCTGCGCACCGCATTGGTTCCAAGAATGGATGCTGCCTGATGAATCGTGCCGATCTGTTGAGGGAAGCTATAAAAAGATGAATTAACCACCTTAAGAACTTTGGTGGATAGGGAGATATCCTTGGAAATCAATGAGGCGATATCACTAATGGTGGTATCTTCTTCCGCTGTAATAGAGATCAAACGTGAAGCCACAGCAGACAATGTAGGCAACTCATCTGAGTTGAGAACAAAATTTAGGACATCTTCCTGAGTCATCATTGGGATTACTCCATTTGAATTAAATCTATAATGACACAATATCACAGGTTCAAAAAATCGTTGAAAAAAATCATTTTTGCACCAAGGAACTTATTGAACTTTCTGTTGCATTTTGTAACAGGCAATATCGTCAATGGTCACAAGGGGGAAATAATGCTTCTGGCAAAAATCAATCAAATGCTCCATACGGGCCATCTTGCCATTTTCCAAAGTAACCTCACAGAGGACACCACAAGGATTTAAACCAGCCAGACTCATCAGGTCCACCGTGGCTTCGGTATGTCCACGACGCTCAAGAACACCTCCGGACTTTGCTTTTAAAGGGAAAACATGCCCTGGGCTATGCAGGTGCTCAGGACGACTGTCACGAGCGCTGGCTGCGCGAATGGTGGTGACGCGGTCAGCCGCTGACACGCCAGTCGTCACACCGTCGGCCGCTTCAATGCTAACGGTAAAAGCCGTTTGATAATGACTCCGATTATCATCAACCATCATCGGCAACTGAAGAGCGTCTACTTTTTCCTCAGTCAAGCACAAACAGACAATGCCACTGCACTCACGAATCAGCAGGGCCATCTGTTCATTGGTCAGATGGTCAGCGCTGAAAATAAGATCGCCTTCGTTTTCACGATCTTCATCGTCCGTAACAATGACACCGTGACCACGCTGAAGAGCCAGAAGGGCGCGCTGTACACGTTGTTGAGAGGAGCCAAAAAGAGTATCAAGGGTCTGATTCATGCGAAGTCTCCATAGAGCTAAGCGGGAATCAGGGCGCACAGGAAGACAGTGCTGCGAGTTGAAACAACCACAGGAAGCTGAATATCCTCTTTCATCCGGACTGTTACCGTCGGCTCTGGAATCTCACCAGATCTGCTGACCCTTTGTCCCTATGACAAAGGCGCTCGCGGGCTTCTCGCAAAGGAGTTACCGCCGGTGGGGAATTTCACCCCGCCCTGAGAATAGAGCAGAAGGGTAGCAATTTCATCTAAGCAATTCCAGATAAAATATTTTCATTTCCATAGCGTCTCATTTAAACATCATTGTCTTCGCCCGCAGTTACCGGGTCGGCCGGCATAAGGCAGAGAAAAACGAATCAGGTCGGGCGAACTCCACGGGTGTTTCATGGCGCGGAGATCGGCGCCGATGCGCTTGATTGATTCAGTACGGTTGAATCCTCGGTCGGTGTACTTGTCGAACAGCGTGGCTATGAGCCGGTAGTACTCAGCCTTGACGTGCTGGGCTCGTTCTTTGAATTCTTGGGCGTCTCGTTCAGCTCGAGAGTGTTCGAACCTGGACTGGTGGTTAAGCGCCTGAACGAATCCGGAGAGAGAATCGACCAGGTGGACAAACTGAGAAAGATACTCACTAGGAAGAACAACGGTGACACGAACGCGACCATCAGCAACATGGGTGATGGTCAGATCGTCTTGGAGAAATCGGAGAGAGGGAGGCTTCATAGGGAGACTCTACTACAAACACCAATTTATTCAATGTCGCATAAGAAATATTATGTAAACTTTCGCCCTACACGAATAAAAGAACTTTAAAGCAAAAAGACAATAACAGAATCAACCGCCAAAGTCAAAGACCGAACCAAACTTAAAAGAACGAGCACCAGAAAAAGGAGCGATAGAATAATCGCCGGGAAAAACATCAACAACAGAAGAATCAACAGGGAAACGACCAAACCATTCAATCGTGTTACTGTCAACAAAATATGGAACCGAACGAGAAAAGCCAAACAAAGAATCTTTAGACACTCCGGATTTAAAAGTAGACATCACAATAAAATAAAAATGCTGTCCAGCCTCAAAGCGACCCTCATCAAAAAGGTGATAACCCCCTCTATAATAGACAAAGCCATCCCTAAGCCAACAAGAAAGAACAACAACAGCATCAGAAGCATGCTTAAAAGTTCTACCCCGGACGTTAACATCATGGGGATTACCTGACCTAAACTCCCTCACATATTCATCAGCCGTTTCAGAGAATGAAACAGTAGGATTAAAAGACAGAACAACTGCAATAAAGAATGTCAAAAATAAGCCTGTTCGCATGTCATAACCTCCCTTAAAGATTGACATGAAAACAGATCTAGAGACTGTCTGCAAGAGTTCTAATTTAAGTTCCGCTCGCCGCTAGGCAGGCGCTCAGGGTAAAACCTGAACACCAGAAAGAGAGCGTGTGAATCAGATAGCTGTCAAGACCCCGTGTCCTCCTCCGCTAAAACCGCTCCGTGCGGGCCGCGCCAAGGTCTTGACAGAACAGGAAGAGGTGGATCATTGAATAATAGAAGAACCGCAGCCGCAAAACTGCGGCTGCTCAACTCAGTCCGCTACGCCCCGCGCAGGAGCGCGGCTACTTCGCTCCCTTCGCCGATAATCTGGGATTGGGCACAACTCGTTTGCCGTGGTTTTCTCACTATAAATCTTGACGATATCCCATCTGTTCTGGGAATTTAAGAGGCTGGTTTACTCGCTTGTTGAAAGAGGCTAGATTTGCACGACGGGAACGATCAACAGCAATCTCTTCAAGCATTGCTTCGCTCGGACGATAGTCTACAGGAGTACGTTCATCCTCGTTGGAGACTTGGACAAAATCATCGGTTGATGAAAAATCAAAGGACGAACTTTCAGGTTCAGTATCGCCCCGATCGGGGCGATAGCCTAAACGTTTGGCAACATCAGGACGGACTAGGACATAGCGATAATCGAGGTCATAACTGACATAATCGGTAATCCGCCCATAATCAGTCAATAAATAAACTTGACCGCCCTTTTCTATACTGCCGATAAGCGATATAGAAACGGGTTCCTGTTCTTTGGTGATAATTCGTCCCGGTGCGGAAGCAATACGGGGAACACCTGTCGATAAATCAATAGGTGACTGCGGATCATCAGGTACAGCATCAATGACAGCAGCCTGATCAGAACCACCTCCTCTGCTTTGAACCTGATCAATAGCAAACTTAAAAAGACCGAACGCGAGGACGACAAAGAAAAGAATAAATAACGCCATTTTCGTTACAGCCGATTTTGGCTTGTTATATTCCTGTCGTTCTTGAGATTTATAAGCAGCAAAAACAGATTGTCTTGGCCTGATCCGCTCAGTATCCATGACATTCCCAGCCTTATCAACATGACGATAAATCAAGAATGGCCCCATCTTTTTTGAACGAGGAAGAACCTGAACAGCTTTTTCGTAGCAAGACCTGAACTCTCGGGTCATCAAATCCGGGCCTTGAGCGCAAAGGAACACATCTAGCCCAAGGTGGCCATGCATAGCCATAAACTTCCTTACAGGAGCAGAACGAAAATTAGGCGGAAAATATTCATAACATTCATCAACTAGCAAAATGACGTGATTCTTGCCGGTAGACCTTTGAATCTGCTCAAAATTCTCATAAGTGAAAAATTCCTCAACAGGCTTCTTTGAAAGACAATACTTCAAATCCCAATGGGGGACTTTAAGACCTTTAATATTCGAAATGACAAGAACATCAGAATTGAGAATATATTCACGGTACAAACGATCATATTCGCAAAATTTAAGCAAATAATTCACCATGTAATACGTTTTACCTGAACGTGGTTCAGCGAAAAGCATTTGAATCATAGCGTTGACCTTAAATTATATTTTCCTAAAGAAATGTTTGGCATATTGATAAAACAATGTTTCGAAAAACATTAGAAAAAGACAAAAAATTAAACATAATAAAATCAAGTTGTTATAAAGTTAAAAAAATGAAGAAAAAACTAAAGCAAAAAATATTCCAATGCAAACACAAAACAATGTTTTACCTAAAGGGACTAAATGGCATCATTTTGAGAAACAGATGAATACTGAAAGCCGAGATAATTATTGAGACACAGCCCTGAACTTGAAGACAATCAAGAAGCCAAGCAAAGAAACCTGTAAAGGTCATGGCGCCGTTAAAACCTGAGACCGTATCAGTAGTAACAACTGTATTTACATAGTCGAACGCTTTATCAAGAAAAGCCTGAAGTATATTATTGACGATAATCGGAAGTATGACCGAAACAAGAGTTAGAAGAATGGCTTTGATTGCAAGGAACATCAAAAGACGCGATGCTATAAGAGCAGCAAGTCCTTCGCCAACGTATGCAATTAACGCTAAAACAGCAGCAGCTATACCCATTATGAATTACCCCTCCCCTGTGGACCAAACATGATTATTAAAACTGCAACGGATTGAATAACCATTAGCAATACGTTGCCACAAGTACGCAAGAAATCCTCCCAGCGGCAAAAGTCTATGTCAAATGAAACAGTGTGGCCAAACAGGCTTTCTTCTATCTGGAAAAGGCATTGAGGGGTTTCGTAAGAAACGGAAATACCATTGAGCATTTGAAAGATGGGAGCCTCAGAAACAAAGCTAGAAATAGTATCGACTATGGATTCCTCGTAAGGAATGTCCTCCTCGCCGTAGCCGGGATAAACCGTTTCATCTGTGAAATGTTGAGACTTAGCGGCCCTCTCTTCGTCTTGCTCCTGATCAATGTTGTCACCTGTTGCCATTGTGGTGGTATCACTGCCCGTCAGATTACCATCTGAATCATAATATTTGTTCGTGACCACGCTTACTTTATTACCAGACGAATCAGTTTTAGTTTCAGTTACTTTTACGTCTTTAGTACCGTCAGTTTTTTCGGTTGTCTCGGTAGTAATAGTTGTATATTCATAGTCTCCACTATCAACAATCGACAAAGTACCGCCGCTTGATGTTGTAGTGGTGCTACCATCGTCATTTGTTTCGGTTGTTGTTGCATCGTTCCATGATTCAGCAGAACTTATGTAAACATCAGAATCAGAACTTATAGGAATATCGCCAATAAAACCATCGTCAGTATCCCTATTTTCATCATATGGGTCTAAGGAATCAACAATAGACTGATAAGAATCATCATCAGGAGCGGAAAAAGGAGGATATAGCGCACCACCAGAATCAAGATCAGTACACATACCGTTTCGGAGAATATCACCAGACTGGCACACATCAACACAATCACGACCAGTAGAACCGCCGCAATCGATACCCGTTTCGTCGCCATCCATAACGCCATCATTGGACGTTCCCATGGAATCAATGACGGATTGAACACAAGCAGCGTCAAAGTCAAGAGCTTGAACATAAGGACCAGCACCATCTATATAATAATAGATATAGTACTTAACACAGATCCCAGTAGTTGGATCATTAAAGACACAGCTACTAGTGAATGACGTGTCCTCATCAGAACCGTAGGGCTCAGCACCCAAGGCCTCTAGATCATTAGTTTTACTTGTTACAATGCAAGATGTATAGGCTAGATCTCGTGGTTCAAAGTCTATATTCTCGCAATAGCCAAGACCAACGGAAACGACAAGAAGAAAACCTAGAAAAAACGATGCTATATTAAGTGCTTGATGCATAGAACCTCACATATCACATAAAAAAAAGGGGAAGCTGAAAGCCTCCCCTCTTTTATCAGGCTTGAAGGGAAATTAACCCAACAGGCGCTTGAGCTGCTTAAAGCCCCAAATACCAGCAACAACGGTGAGAACGGTTCCACCGATGATGTAGTACGTGGAGTCCGCGTTTGTGATAGCAGACTGAATCTCAGATTGAGTAGTGGCGTCGATAGCTGCAAAAGAGCTGGCAGCAGACCCGAGAACAGCACCGGCAGCAACACCGGCTTTACCAAAGTATTTCTTCATGCGATTATGCATTGTATTTCCTTCCTATATATAAACGGCTCAACGGCCGGAGAGTAAGGCGCGAACCCTTTTCACGCCCCAAAAACCTGAGAAGCTAAGAAGCAGGACACCAAAAACGAGCCAGAACAATTCCAAATCATAATGAATCATCATTCCCCGCGAAGCTCCTCTAGAGATTCACGATAGTAGTCGTCATAGACACTATTAAAATGATCAGTCTGAGCAAGACTATCGTCGAGAGAACGGGGATCATAGAGATGCTGATGTCGGTCATAAAACTTATCGACAGCCATATCCGAAGCCCGAGACTCAATAGAACAAGAATCAGAGCCACCAAGAAGAGATTTAAGCTGACGAAACCCCCACATGCCAGCAAGGACGACAAGAACAGTGCCGCCGACAACATAATATGGCGTTGTAGAGTCCAAAATGCCCGTCTGAATAACTGATACGTCCATCACATCCCCTTACCCAAAAACTGAAGTATCAAAAGTGCAGTCACAACACCGGCCAAGCCTGAAAGAAAATAGAAATCCTGAACGGTTAAAATAGATTCAAATTCAACAGGCATAACTACCTCAGAAGCTTTAAGACTTGACCGGGAATCACTGCAACCATACCGCCGTAAAAGACCATACAGAAGAAATAGTCAAAGACAGGATTACCCGTAACTGTTACAACGGCAATATCCATGATTAGCCAAGAAAGACGAAATCAGAGACCTTAACGACAGCCTGTTCACCTTGTAGGCTGGACTCGTCACGAGAGAAGACCTTAAAAACTTCCTTAGTACCATCCTCATTCAGATGTAAAAATTGACGTACAAAACCGCTACCCTTTCTAGTAACGTCGGCCCGTCCGAGATATTCCCCTTTAAGCTTAACACGCATGGTTTTAAACCTTTCGATTACGTTGTTTGTTGTTAAAAAATAAGCCCTACGCTTGTGAGCATAGGGCATATCCAATCTTACGTCTGTCATTTGTTTGTCATTTATTTGTCATTCGTCGGATAATTCAATGGCAAGTCTTAAAAGATGCACTACTACACAAGTGCGATTTGCTCCTGTCAATTGTTGTAAACGTCGTATCTCGGCTTCTATTGATAAGGGGACACGGATAGAAAATTGTTCAGACCTCTGCTCTTGAACTATATTCATATACACCTCATTTTTGTATTGCAAAAACCCCGCATTATGATATTATTGTATTACAAAAACGAACACGGAGGAAACTATGGCACGACCTAAAAAGAAAGACATTGAACGCATGGACAAGACAGTTCAAATCCGAATGACACAAAATGAATTCGAAGAGCTTGAAACACTCGCAGAAAAAGCAGGCATGACTGTAAGCAAATTTCTGAGAGCTAACATTCGATCATGGTTACGCTGATACCCTCTTCCCGTTCAAACAGTTTGCAATTCGCCAAAGATCGCCACGTACACTGCGGCGACGATCATCAGTAAACTGTATCGTACATGTTTTATCTTCTAGCCAAGACAGCAAGGAGGAATACTGCTTACAGTCGGAGCTACAGTACACTTGAGGGCGACCACGTTTTTTGATGGACACCTCAAAAGGTTGACCGCATACAGGACAATAAAAAACGTCTTTATTCATCAAATTAAACCCCTTCTAGAAAGGACAGTCGTCTAGATCATCTACACTTGGAAATGGCTCTAAATCGATTTTTGGGCGTTGTTCAGATCGTCGCTTTTCGTCCAGGGAGTCAATTAGAGATTCATCCTCACCGCGCAGCTTTGCTGCACCGTGCTTATATATTTCCTCCATGTGATCGGCACCGAAACGATGCAGGAGATACGCAAAGGACGGAGCCACCTGTTTGACGAACCAACGGCGTTTACTGTCTTCTGTTGATTCGTTTTTCGCCTTGCTCAAACAAATCCCTTTGACCAGATCAACAAATTTGTACCACCACTCTGTGACCTTCCAACGAGAACGATTAGAGTCTTTAGCGTTAGGAATGCGGAATGATACGTATTCATTCAACACCCTGAGGGCTACGGACCTCAGATCTTCTATTGTGTAGAGCTGCTTCGCCAGCTCTTGAGCTGCATTGTTTTTAACTTCCAGCTCACAGCGGTTCCACTGATCGGGGAGCTTGCCTTGAAAGTCAGGATCATCTTGAAGCGCCTTGAGGCGTTCCAAGCGCTTGTCATAAAAACGCACAATGACAGAACTTGTGCGAACCCCGATTTGGACACCCTGACCGATAATTTCACCGGAGGAAAGCTTGCCCTCTTCAAGGACGTGATACTTCTTAGACTTACCGACACAGCAGCCTTTTTGTACAGATTTACGGACACGCCGGATGGGGATATGACCAACATAGTCATCAAAGGCAATGTCGATCCGAGAGAAACGAGCGCCAAGCATAAGAACATGTTGAATCAACTCAAGAGGATCAGGGTAATTATCGCGTAGACAGCGACCAGACAGTACGATGTGTATCCCCATCTCTGGGGAGCCTTTGTACAAGACCTTCGCACCGCCAACCTCAAACATGGCAGAATAACCGTTAAGGCCACGCGGACAATGGTTAACAGGATGATTTGTCAAACCGAGAACCACAGGCAAAAGGTCAACGTCCTTGACCTTGGAGGTGATGGGAAACGTAAAAGCTAACCAGTCAATTGATATTTCTGCCTGTGCGATTGTATTTAGCGACCCCGTAATACTATACGGGGTCGATTTTGAGCGGGTGAAGGAATAAGACGGAATTACAGGGGTTTGACTAGCCACGATCACCCCCAAGAACAGAAAACGAGCGAACCTCTACACGACGGACACCGAAAGGACGATGCGCAGGGTAGAAAGTACAAGCGTAAGCATCAAGACCGCGACCATTGAGAGCCTTAAGCAAATCAACGTCCATGAACCCAAGGTCAGCAACCATGGTTTCGAAATCAACAGCACCGGAACGGAAAAAGGGATGTTTGGTGTCAGACTTGTAAACAGTGAACTGGTAACGACCAGCAGCTACTGGAGACGGCATTGAATCGTCCCCCTTTCCACAAGATTGCAACATGCATGGAAAGCGCGATTCATGATGGGCATGTTTTTGTGCTGACGTGCCCAGTACTGAAGATCGGCAGGGATATTTGTTGTGACGTATTTTTCGGCGAGCTGACACAGCTCATCGACGGAGAGAGAGCGTAATTTTTCTAACGCTTCGAGGACAACGACTTGTTCAAATTCGAGTTTTCTCTTGCGACGTTCTGAGAATTCTACATTGGGAATGTTGGCGGGTGGGTAATAGGGATGCATTTCTTTGACCTCCGTAAATTGTTGATATTACAACAAAGTACATAGGACGAAAGATACACTACTCCCTGAAAGTGAACATAATTTTAACAAGAAATATTATGTAAACTTTAGCCCGGGTTGATATATCCGTAAAAGATCAGACTTGAATGGCTGTTTTAAGCACAGCTTCATACAGCATGTTCATACCGCGAACAATGTCTTCAAGGGAACTGCTTTCTGCGATGTTGTGACTGATCCCTTGCCGGCTTGGAATAAAGATCAGTGCTGTTGGTGCGATACGTGCCATGTGCATGGCGTCATGACCGGCACCACTGGGCATCACTCGGTAGCTCCAGCTGCGAGCCGCGGCAATGTCCATCAATTGTTGCTGGAGGCTGCGTTCAAGGATGACCGGTTCATCGTCACTGAGCGTGTCACATTGAAATTGACAGCCTGATTGTTGTTCAATCTCATGGATTAACTGTTTGAAGCCTTCGACCATTTTTGTTTTGCGTGCGCCGTCGATATCACGAATATCGACGCCTAAAGTGACCTGACCCGGAACCACATTCATGGCATTGGGCTGATTGATGATTTCACCTACGGTGGCAACACTTTGCGGACTTGTATTTTGCGCCAACTGTTCAACAGCCAGGATCAGCTTGGCGGCAACCACCAAGGCATCCTGACGTAAAAGCATCGGTGTTGTGCCGGAATGATCACTGCGCCCCTTAATGGTCACCCTGAAGCGACTCGGTGCGGCAATGGCTTCAACAATTCCTAACTGCTCATCGTGATGTTCCAATACCGGACCTTGTTCGATGTGCAATTCAAAGAATGCTTTCACGTCATCCGTGCTTAATTGATCGTGTGCTGCCTCATCTGGAGAACATCCGGACTGCTGCAAGGCCTGATAAAAGCTGATGCCGTCTTTGTCGCAAATAGTTTTCATTTGTTCAGGGTTCAGCTGCCCGGTCAGACCTTTACTTCCCAGTGTCGCGACACCGAATCGACTCGATTCTTCGCAACAAAAGTTAATAATTTCAACAGGATATTTAGTTTTGATGTGTTGGTCGTTAAGCTGGCGGACGACTTCAAGCGCGGCCAGAACGCCGATAATCCCATCGTAGTGGCCCCCTTGAGGCACCGTATCCAGATGAGATCCCATCATCACGGCCGGCACGTGATCGTCTGTTCCGGGACGACGGCCGCGAATGTTGCCGAAATTGTCGATATGGACATCCAAACCGGCTTCCTGCATTTTCCGGATCAGATAATTGCGGGCGTCATGGTCGGCTTTGGTCAGGGCCAGCCGGGTCACGCCACCGTTGTCCAGGACACCGAATTGGGCGACGTTGCGGAAATCATTTTCGAAACGTTTTGAATCGATCATCTCTTCTTTATCCTGTTTATCCAACACTGGCCAGTTCCAGACGGCTGCCCCAGCGTTGTTTTAAGGTCTGACGTAAACCGGCATACTTTGCCGAGGTCGGCAAATCGTCTGTTTCGACCAGTTGCAGGGCGTCTTCTCGGGCTTGTTCAAGAACAACGGCATCATGCAGGAGGTTGGCAACGCGGAAATTTTCAATCCCCGCCTGACGCGTACCAAGAAACTCGCCGGGACCGCGTAATTCGAGATCGGCTTCTGCAATGACAAAACCATCGTTGGACTGCTGCATAATCTGGAGCCGCTGCCGTCCGTCATTGCTGCATTGATCCGATTGTACCAGAATACAATAACTTTTAGCGGCGCCGCGCCCTACCCGGCCTCGCAACTGATGCAGTTGCGCCAGGCCAAAACGTTCGGCATGCTCGATGACCATGACAGAGGCGTTGGGGACATCAATGCCGACCTCGATGACGGTTGTCGAGACCAGATAGTTGATCTCGCCTTTTTTGAACTGATCCATGACGGCTTCTTTGTCACGTGAATGCAACCGGCCATGCAGCAACCCGCCGCTATATTTGCCGCCAAGTTCAGCTTGCAGCGCCTCAAAAGCCTCGGTCGCCGCTTTGAGTTCGGAACGTTCACTTTCTTCAACCAAAGGGTACACAAAATAGACCTGATAGCCTTTGTCGAGTTCGCGGCAGACAAAATCAAGCAGTTGTTGCCGTTGTGATGCACGGGCAATGCGGGTGGTGATGGGCGTTCTGCCGGGAGGCAATTCATCGATCACCGACATGGCCAGATCACCATACAACGTCAAGGATAAGGTGCGTGGAATCGGTGTTGCCGTCATCACCAGGGTGTCGGGACTATGACCTTTTTTACGCAATTGTTGGCGTTGCTGGACGCCGAAACGGTGTTGTTCGTCGATAATAACCAAGCCCAGATCTTCGAATTGGACATCCGGTTGCAGGATCGCGTGAGTACCAACCAGCAACTGAATGGCACCCTGAGAAAGTTTTTCGAGGATGCTCTGCCGTTCCGCTTTCGGTGTAGATCCAGTGAGCAGGGCGCAGTTGAGTTGCAACTGTGTCATCCAGTGGTGAAACTGGCGATAATGCTGTTCAGCGAGGATTTCCGTCGGCGCCAGCACTGCTGTCTGGGCCCCGTTTTCAATGGCAATGAGTGCCGACATCAACGCTACGATGGTTTTGCCACTGCCGACGTCGCCCTGAATGAGGCGGTTCATCGGGTGCGGAGCCAACATGTCCCGTTTGATTTCGCCAAGTACGCGTTTTTGTGCTGAGGTTAGACTGAACGGCAGTGCTTTGGCCAACGGTTGGGTGTAGCGATGCTCGAGAGTGAACGCTCTGCCCTGCTCTACCTGGACACCACGCCGACGCAAAGCCAAACCGAGCTGCAGATAAAAAAATTCGTCGTAGACCAAGGTCTGTCGGCCTGGATGCTCACCTGATTGCAACAGATGAAAATCACTGTCTTGAGGGGGACAATGGCATTGCAACAGGGCTTCATTTAACGGCAGTAACGCCCTCTTTTTCAGAATCCATTCAGGCAGATGACTGACAACGGCATCGGCATACGCGCAAACAGCCTGTTGGCAGAAAGAGCGCAACTGTTTCTGAGATAATCCTTCGGTCAGGGGATAAACCGGCAGAATACGCATGGCGTCGGAACTATCGTGGGCATTGAAGTCGACTTCAGGATGAAGGATTTCGCGCCGACCGGAAAATATGCGCACTTCACCATAAGCATAAATGGTGCGGCCCGGCGTATATTGCTTTTTCATCCAGTCGCGACGGTAGTGAAACCATTTGAGGAGAATTTGGCCGCTGTCGTCACTAGCAACGACTTCAAAGATCTTCTTGCGACTACGCCCGAGCGGCACCTCGTCGGCCTGGAGAATTTTTCCGCAAAATTGACCGGATTCTCCCGGTTTCAGCTGGTTAATCGGGGAAAAGTGGCGACGATCTTCGTAGCGATGCGGTAAGGTGTAAAGCAGGTCTTCAACGGTATGAAGACCGAGGCGGGTCAGCTTTTCACAGAGTTTGGGACCCACCCCTTTGAGGGAGCTCAAAGGGGCGTTTAATACAGCAGACGATGTCGTATCCTGTCCCATTGCCATGCTGACCTCAAGAGGTTACGAGTCAGATTCCTCGTCGAACAAGGCATTGAGGCGGGTAAGCAATTCGTTGACGTCAAGACCGTGGTTGGTGGCACCCAGTTCAACGGATTCATGCTTGGCACCGGAACAGGTTGAGCATTGAAGTCCAAAGGACTCAAGAACCTCTTTCGCCTTGGGATGCCCTTTAAGAACTTCCGTCATTTTGGTGGTTTTATCAAACATGATTCGACCTATTTGTATTCAATTTCCGTAACTTCATAAATTCTGGTACCTGAGGGCACTTGAATACGTACTTCATCATCAAGGGTGTGGCCGATCAGGGCTTTGCCAACCGGAGAGGTGACGGAGATCTTGCCTTTTTTGATATCGGCTTCATCTTCACCAACGATCTGGTAGATCACTTCAGCATCGGAGTCGGTGTCAAACAGGGTCACCGTTGCACCAAAAACGATTTTATCCGAATTGATGCTTTTCGGATCAATCACTTCAGCCCGTGCCAGCTTGTCATTCAATTCGGCAATGCGCCCTTCGATATGGCCTTGACGGTCTTTGGCGGCATCGTATTCAGCGTTTTCAGACAGGTCTCCATGAGAGCGGGCCTCGGCAATATCCTGAACGACTTTAGGCCGATCAACTTTAATGCGGGTTTTAAGTTCTTCCTGAAGACGCGCGTAACATTCGGGTGTCATCGGTACGGAATCAGCCATGGTTCTTTTTTCCTCTTCTAAAAAACAAAGTCACGGGCAGAAATGTTTCTACCCGCAACCTTGTGTTGTATATCAGCTTGTTTTTATGTGCTTTTAAGAGTTTGAACTATACTCTTGCAGTGCGACAACGTCAAGGGTTTCTCTCTGCATGGCACGGATGCCGTCAACCGCCGCATCCATACCGGCGACCGTTGTAAAGTACGCCACACTGTACATCAGCGCCGAACGGCGGATCGAGTAAGAGTCAGCGATGGACTGCATGCCGAAGGTAGTGTTGAACACCATGGCAATGTCACCGTTTTTAATGGCGTCGACACAATGCGGTCGCCCTTCTTTCACTTTGTTGACCCGCTCAACCGGCAGGCCGTTGTCCTGCAGCGTTGTTGCGGTGCCACCGGTGGCGATCAGGCTGAATCCGGCATCGACCAGTTTTTTGGCGATGGCAATGGTTTCCGGCTTATCACTGTCTTTGACACTGATAAACACTTTGCCACTCAACGGCAAGTTGACCCCGGCACCGAGTTGGGCTTTGGCAAACGCCTTGCCGAAGTCCCGATCCAGCCCCATAACCTCGCCGGTGGATTTCATTTCCGGACCCAGCAGCGTATCGACGCCGGGGAACTTGGCAAACGGGAATACCGACTCTTTGACCGCGACATGATCGGGGACAATGTCGTTAAGGATGCCCAGTTCCTTCAGCGTTTTACCGGACATCAGCCGTGCCGCGATCTTGGCCAGCGGACGGCCGGTCGCTTTAGAGACAAACGGTGAGGTGCGGCTGGCACGCGGGTTGACCTCAATGAGATAGACCACGTTATCCTTCACCGCGAACTGAATATTCATCAGGCCGACGACGCCCAACTCAAGCGCGAGGGCACGGGTCTGACGGCGCACCTCTTCGACCAGTTCTTCGGCGAGAGAATATGGCGGCAGGGAGCAGGCCGAGTCACCGGAGTGAATACCGGCTTCCTCAATATGTTGCATGATGCCGCCGATGACGACATCCGTACCATCGGCCAGGGCATCGACATCAATCTCAATGGCGTGATCGAGGAACTTATCAATGAGAATCGGGTGCTCCGGAGAAGCCTGGACCGCGAACTTCATGTAATTGCGCAACTGGTCAATGCCGTAGACGATTTCCATGGCGCGCCCGCCGAGGACATAAGACGGCCGCACAACCACCGGATAGCCGATCTGTTCAGCAATGGTTTCCGCTTCCTCGAAGGAACGTGCCAGCCCGTTGGCCGGTTGCTTGAGTTCCAGCTTGTGCAGCAACGCCTGGAACCGCTCACGGTCTTCCGCGCGGTCAATGGCGTCCGGACTGGTGCCGATAATGGGCACACCGGCTTTTTCCAGAGCCACGGCCAGCTTCAGCGGGGTCTGGCCGCCGAACTGAACAATCACCCCATGCGGATTTTCGACAGCGACGATCTCCAGAACGTCTTCAAGGGTCAGCGGTTCGAAATAGAGACGGTCTGAGGTGTCATAGTCGGTAGAAACCGTTTCCGGGTTGCAGTTGACCATGATGGTTTCAAAGCCGTCATCGTGCAGGGCAAAAGCACCGTGAACGCAGCAGTAGTCAAACTCAATCCCCTGGCCAATACGGTTGGGGCCACCGCCGAGGATCATGATTTTCTTGCGATCACTGGGCTCCGCTTCACACTCTTCCTCATAGGTGGAGTACATATAAGGCGTGAAGGCCTCAAATTCGGCCGCACAGGTGTCCACGCGTTTATAGACCGGGCGAATACCATGGTCATACCGCAGCTGGCGGATCACCCCTTCATTGGTGCCGCAGAGATAAGCCAGTCGACGATCAGAGAAGCCGTATTGTTTGGCATCGCGCAGCAGATCCAGCCCCTGCTCCGAGCCAGTCAGCACCGATTCACGATGGCTGTAGAGTTCTTTTTCCTTGGCGATGATCTGAGCTATATTGTTAACAAACCAGGGGTCAATGCCGCTGAGCTGATAGATCTCCTCAACCGACATGCCGGCGCGCAGCGCATCGCCGAGATACCAGGTGCGATCGACATTGGGAACGCGCAGCTTATCACGCAGTAATTCCATATCACGGGCGCTCAATGCCGTATCAACATCGCCGGGAGAGGCAAACAGACGACTTTCAAACCCGTCAGAGCCGATCTCCATGGAACGCAGTGCCTTCTGGAAGCTTTCCTTAAACGTACGGCCGATGGCCATCGCCTCACCCACCGACTTCATCTGTGTGGTCAGCGTCGGATCGGTGCTGGGGAATTTCTCAAAGGTAAAACGCGGAACCTTGGTCACCACATAGTCGATGGTTGGCTCAAACGACGCATAGGTCTCGCGGGTGATGTCGTTGGGAATTTCATCCAGAGTGTAGCCGACTGACAGCTTGGCCGCGATCTTGGCAATCGGGAAGCCGGTGGCTTTGGACGCCAGTGCCGAAGAACGGGACACGCGCGGGTTCATCTCAATAACCACCAGACGGCCGTCTTTGGGATTGATACCGAACTGGATGTTGGAGCCACCGGTTTCAACGCCGATTTCGCGGATGATCTTCAGCGAAGCGTCACGCAGAATCTGATATTCCTTGTCGGTCAGCGTCTGGGCCGGCGCCACGGTGATGGAATCACCGGTGTGCACGCCCATGGCATCGAAGTTTTCAATGGAACAGATGATGACGACGTTGTCGGCGAGGTCGCGCATCACCTCAAGCTCATATTCTTTCCAGCCGATGACCGATTCTTCCACCAGAATCTCATCGGTCGGCGACGCATCGATACCGGCCACGGCCATGGCTTCGTACTCTTCACGGTTGTAGGCAATGCCGCCACCGGTGCCGCCCAGGGTAAAAGAAGGACGGATGATCGCCGGGAAACCCACCTCTTCGATCACTTCCATGGCTTCTTCGTAGTTATGCGCCAGACCGGAACGCGGCACGGCGACACCAATACTCGCCATGGCCTGTTTAAATAAGGTGCGGTCTTCGGCTTTTTCAATGGCCGGCAGCTTGGCGCCGATCAACTCAACGCCGAATTTATCCAAGGTGCCGTCTTTGGCCACGGCCACGGCGGTATTGAGCGCCGTCTGACCACCCAGGGTCGGCAGGACGGCATCGGGACGTTCTTTTTCAATGATTTTCGCCAGCACCGCCGGCGTCACCGGCTCAACGTAAGTGCGGTCAGCGAAATCCGGGTCGGTCATGATGGTCGCCGGGTTGGAATTGAGCAGGACCACTTCATAGCCCTCATCTTTAAGCGCCTTGCACGCCTGAGTGCCAGAGTAGTCAAACTCGCAGGCCTGACCGATGACGATGGGGCCGGCACCGATAATCAGGATCTTTTTTATGTCTGTACGTTTAGGCATTTATCTATCCTTAGCTCTAGTTTTTCTTGAAGTCTTCCATCAGGGCGATAAAACGGTCAAACAGGTAATGTGCATCGTGAGGACCGGGTGATGCCTCCGGATGGTACTGGACCGAAAATGCCGGAAAGCTGTTGTGACACAAGCCTTCCACCGTATTGTCATTGAGGTTGATGTGACTGATGCCTGAGGCGGCCTCAAGGCTTTTGGCGTCGACGGCGAAACCGTGATTCTGTGAGGTAATCTCGACGCGACGATTTTCATCCTGCTGCACCGGTTGGTTGCCGCCGCGGTGGCCGAATTTCAATTTGTAGGTGGAGCCGCCCAGAGCAATGGCCAGCAATTGGTGGCCGAGGCAGATACCGAACAGAGGCACTTTGCCGAGCAGTTGACGAATGTTTTCTTGTGCATAGGTGATCGGCTCCGGGTCACCGGGACCGTTACTCAGGAAGACGCCATCCGGGTTCAGGGCCAGAACGTCGGCTGCGGGAGTTGTTGCCGGAACCACGGTCACTCGGCATCCGGCGCTGACCAGATTACGCAGGATGTTGCGCTTGATGCCGAAATCATACGCCACGACATGAAAGCGTGCCGGTTCAATCAGCTCAGTATAGCCGGTTTCCAGGTCCCACAGTCCCTGTGTCCAGGAGTAGGATTCCTCCGTCGTCACTTCTTTGACCAGATCTCGGCCCACCAAACCCGGAGCTTTACGGGCTTTTTCAACCAGGCTGTCCACATCAAGATCCGTTGAAGAGATCACACCGGTTTGCGCCCCGTGATCGCGAATATGTTTGACCAGAGCGCGGGTGTCAATGCCCTGAATACCGACGATGTTGTTCTCCTGAAGATAGGCATTGAGTGTTTTTTCGCTACGCCAGTTGCTGGGGAAATCACATAGTTCCTTGACCACAAAACCGGCCAGATGCGGCTTGTCGGATTCAACGTCTTCCGCGTTGACACCGTAGTTGCCGATCTGCGGATAGGTCATGGTGACGATTTCGCCATGATAGGACGGGTCGGTCAGGATCTCCTGATAGCCGCTCATACTGGTATTAAAAACAACTTCACCGAAGGTTTCCCCAACGGCACCAATGCTCTGACCGTGAAAAACGCGGCCATCTGCGAGAGCCAGAATAGCTTTCATTCTTGAGTGTGCTCCTTATTGCTGAGTTAATCGCTGTATCGTGCTTCTATCGTTATTTCTCGCGTTGAAAGGTGGTTTTCCCTTCACGCAGTGTCAACATGGCGGCGCCGGTGAGCTCCCAACCATCAAACGGGGTATTGCGTGCCTTGGTCTTCATCTGGGTGGCATCAAGCGTCCATGGATACTCGGGGTCCATCAAGGTGATGTCGGCAATCGCTCCCTGGGCCAGCGTGCCACGCGGAATACGTAACGCCTTGGCCGGACGATCCGTCAGGCAGCTGATGGCCTGAGAAAGGGTCAGCACCCCTTCACGAACCAGATTGAGTGCCAGCGGCAGAGCCGTTTCCAGACCAACCAAACCGTTGGCGGCGACATTGAATTCAACATTTTTGTCATCAATATGATGCGGCGCGTGATCCGTGGCAATGGCATCGATGGTGCCGTCCGCCAAGCCATCCTTCATGGCCTGAACATCATCGGCGGTACGCAGCGGCGGTCCCATTTTGGCGTTGACGTCATAACCGCGCACGGCTTCTTCAGTCAGGGTAAAATGATGTGGTGTCACTTCGCAGGTCACCTTGACCCCGCGGGCCTTGGCTTCCCGAATCAGTTCAACGGTGCGACGGGTCGAGATGTGGCACACGTGGACGCGTGCTCCGGTCAGTTCCGCCAGCATCAGGTCACGGGCAACGGTTGCCGCCTCCGCCACCCAGGGATTGCCGGCCAGGCCGAGCTCCGTGGCCACGCGCCCTTCGTTCATGACACCGCCACACTTAATCGCGTCATCTTCGGCATGAAGGATGATCGGCATGTCAAAACCCGTCGCGTATTCCATGGAACGGCGTAAGACGTCGCCGGATTCCACATTGAGACCATCGTCGGAAAAACCGACGCAACCGGCCAGTTTCAAATCACCCATTTCAACCAATGAGGCCCCCTGTTGCCCTTTGGTGATGGTACAGATGGGGAACACATTGGCACTGCCTTCGGTCCGGGCCTTGTTGATCATGTACAGGGTGGTTGCCTTGTTATCATTGACCGGTTTGGTGTTGGGCATGCAGGCCAAAGAGGTAAAGCCGCCGGCCGCGGCCGAGCGCGTGCCGGTGACGATGTCTTCTTTGTATTCAAAACCGGGATCGCGCAGATGGACATGAATATCGATCAGTCCCGGTGTCACCACCAGGCCATCGGCATCAATCACTTCATCCGCACCATCGGTTGTCAGATTTTCTCCCAGTTCAACGATGCGACCATCTTCGATCATCACATCCAAACGGCTGTCCAGTTCCTGGGAGGGGTCGATCACATGGCCATTTTTAATTACTGTTTTCATCTCAAAACCTCATCTCAGGAAGGAAATTATTCTTCGTCACTGCCACCGGCCAACAGATACAGCAAGGCCATGCGCACCGCCACACCGTTTTCGACCTGCTCCAGGATCACGTTTTGACCACCGTCCGCCACGTAGGAGGAGATCTCAACACCACGATTCAACGGTCCCGGGTGCATGACAATCGCATCCGGCTTGGCCAGCTTGATGTTCTCAGGATTGAGGGCGAAAAACTGGGCATATTCACGCAAGGTGGGGATCAGAGTGTTGCCCCCTTCCCGCTCCAGCTGAATGCGCAGCATCATCACGACGTCGGCATCTTTGATCGCTTCGTTGATATCGGTATAGACTTCGGCACCCATCTCTTCCAGACCGGGCGGCAACATGGTTGGCGGACCGGCCAGGCGTACGGTGGCGCCCATGGTTTTCAGGGCGTACAGGTCGGAACGGGCCACACGGCTGCGGGCGATGTCGCCGATAATGGCCACGGTCAGTCCTTCAATGCGGCCTTTGTGTTCTTTGATGGTCAGCAGATCGAGCATTGCCTGACTGGGATGCTCATGGGCACCGTCTCCGGCGTTGATCACCGAACTTTTGGTCAATCGCTTCGCCAGATAATCCGGAGCCCCGGAGCAGGAATGGCGCATGACGATCACGTCGGCGTTCATGGCTTCGATGTTCTTGGCCGTATCCTCCAGCGTCTCCCCTTTGGTGACGGAAGAACCCGACGCCGAGATATTAATGGTGTCCGCCGACATCCGCTTACCCGCCAGCTCAAAAGAGGTCCGTGTGCGGGTACTGTTTTCATAAAACAGGTTGATGATGGTTTTACCGCGCAACGTCGGAACCTTCTTGATGTCGCGCTGGTTGATCTCCTTAAAGCTTTCCGCCGTTTCGAGGATCAGTTCGATATCCTCTTTGGACAGTTGCTGTGTGCCGATAATGTGCTTGTGTGCAAATGCCATGTCGCTCCCCTTTTGTCGTCAAGGCTTGATCAGTCGAACTTCATACGGCTGGTGCGCCTCATCAAATAGAACCTGTATATTTTCGTCACGGGCCGATGGAACATTGCGCCCGACATAATCCGCCCGGATGGGTAATTCACGATGGCCGCGGTCGACTAACACGGCCAGTTGAATGCTGCTGGGCCGGCCGATGTCCATCAGCGCATCCATGGCGGCACGGATGGTGCGGCCGGTATAGATCACTTCATCGACAAGAATGACGTGGCGGCCGTCCAGAGCAAAAGGGATATCCGTTTTCCCTAACGGACGAACAGCCCCCTGCCCGACATCATCACGATACATGGTGACATCAACGGCGCCGTGAGGAACCTGCCCCCCTTCAATCGCTTTGATCCGTTCGCGAAGCAAAGCGGCCAGATGGTCGCCGCCACTGCGAATGCCGATCAACACCAGGTTATCGCACCCTTTATTTTTTTCGAGAATTTCATGGGTGATCCGGGTCGCCGCACGGTCAATCGCTTGTTTATCCAGAATAACTTTTTCTTTACTCCCCATCATTGCCCTCCATCAAGCCACTGGAATTATGCGTTTTTTGGACAAAAAAATACCTTTCCACCGATAAGGCAAAAAGGTCGCGGGTACAGAAATAGTAGTATTTTTGAAAAGTCTGGTTCATCGTATCGCCTTTACCAACCTCTCTGGATTGATTTAAAAGGGGAAAAGATATTTTTCGTGAACCTAACAATCCTAACGGCGTAAAGTCAAGAGAAATCGATGCGCATCGTGGCTGTTTTTTCAGGTGTTATCTCAACGATGAATTTCGGCACAGTCTGAGGGATTTCCAGCGATTTTATCCACCCCATGAGCAACCGCAGGCCATACCGCTTCCAAATTCTCAATCGCGGCTTTCGGACTGCCCGGCAAATTGATCACCAGGCACGTCCCACGAATACCTGCCGTAGCGCGAGACAGGATAGCCATCGGTGTAATTTTAAGGCTTTGCGCGCGCATCGCTTCGCCAAAACCGGGTAGGATTCGATCGACAACCTCCATGGTGGCTTCCGGGGTCACATCTCGAGGAGATACGCCGGTACCACCACAGGTGATGAGCACATCACAGAAACCTTCGTCGCACCAGTTGGTCAGGGTCGAAACAATCACATCATAGTCATCCGGGATCATCTCATAACGCAAAGTTTCCACCTGATGCTGTTTGAGCCAGTCAATCAGAGCCGGCCCACTTAAATCCTCTCGTTTTCCTGCGGCACCCTTGTCAGATAGAATCAGTACAGCCGTTTTCATCACGCCTCCGCCCGGTACGTACCGCTCTTGCCACCCTCTTTAAACAAAAGATGAACAGCATCGATCGAAATATTTTTTTCACTGCCCTTACACATGTCGTAAATCGTTAAAGCGGCAAGAGACGCGGACACCATGGCTTCCATTTCAACGCCGGTGCGCTCGTAGGCACGGACGGTTGCTTGAACTTCGACGGTCCCTTGATCAAGGGCGCAATTGAACTCAATGGCAGCATGATGAATCGCCAGGGGGTGTGAAAGCGGAATCAGATCAGGAACTTTTTTGCTGGCAGCGATTCCGGCGAGGCGTGCGACACCCAGGACATCTCCTTTGGTCGTTTTATGATCGAGAATCGACTGGAGCAGGTCAGGTGACATATGCACAGTCGCTGCAGCAGTCGCGGTGCGCAAGGTCTTTTTCTTGCCACTGACATCAACCATAATCGCTTTACCCTGACCATCGAAATGATTGAAACTCATGCGCACCCCTCTTCGAAATATTCTTCTTTGGTCACAGCTTCGGCTTTCACGCGATCCAACATTAATGCCAGCGCCGGTTTAACATTTTCACGAATATCACCGGCGACAACAAGAAACAAAACATCATCACCAGGCTGCATCACACCGGAACGGGCCTCAAAAGCGACTTTATAGATTCCCTCCATGGCTTCGATTTCCTGGCGGATCTGTTCAATTTTGTCCTGATCAGAACGCACTTTCATCTTGCACACCGAACTTCGGTCTCCACGTGACCAGCCACGGACAATTCCGTTATGAATGAGTATCATGCCGACATTGTCTGCAAAATGCGGATCTTTTTTCATTTCAGCAATTGTTTTTGAGACATCCATATGTGATCCCCTTCGTCAGTATTTTACTGAACAGTTAACACGTATACGCTGACAGGCAAATTATTTATTTTTTTGAATAACGAGTCAGACATAATGTTTCCTTTTTTTATTTATTGTATTAATTTAAAGAGAACATTTGCCAGATGAGATTAGAAAATTAAAACGAGGTGACTGTGGAACCAAAACAGCCTGAAAAATACACAACTTGTGCTCGATGCGGCAAAAAAATTCTTGAAAAATGCGCCATTGAGGATTCCGGCAAAGTTTTATGTGGTGATTGCGTGGTTTTAAACACCGATAAGGAAGTTCAGGAGACTGAAAGAATTATTAAGCAGCAGCGTAAGGAAGAATACGAACTGGAACGCAAGCACATCTTAAAAAAACAGCGACAAAGAACTTTTTATGTATTCATAGTTTGCCTTATATTTTTAGGACTCGTTCAAATATTCAACTATATGAATCGTCCTGAGCCTGTAAAGAGTGTTCGTATTGACCTGCAAAAAGATCGCGAGACCATAAGGTCTTTGCTTATATTTGCTCTCAATTCATATCAAAACGACCACCAAGGAACAGTTCCAGAGTCACTTGATCAACTTTTCCCTCACTATCTTTCAAAAGAACTACAGCCTCACCTTGATAATTTTGATTACGAAAAAAAAGGCAGCTCAACCTTCTCAATTAAAGTAAGGAAAAACCAAACTCCATAAAGAGAATCCATAATGGCAATCACATATAAAAATCAATATGGTTATACATTAATAGAATTATTGACAGTCGTCACGATTATCGGAATTCTTTTATCTATAGCTATCCCGCACTATATTTCTCATCGCGATACAGCAAAAATGGCTACGATCTATTCGACTTTACATCAAATTCGTCTGGTACAAGAAGATTACAAATCAAATCACGAAATATACTTTGGCTTAGGCGATACCGGGTGAATTCAAATTGCAAGTGCACCACGTGCCGCCGACCAGAACACTTCATTAGGCGTTCGGTATCCAAGGCATTTGCGTGGTCGATTATTTAACTTTCTTACGGCCTCAGTGACTGCGATTTCATCTGTTTTGCGAAAATCTATTCCTTTTGGAAAATATTGTCTCAACAAGCCGTTGGTATTTTCATTCGCACCGCGTTGCCATGCGGCATACGGATCAGCAAAGTAAATGCTCAATCTTGTCTTTTTCTCAAGCTCTTTAAAGTTTGCAAATTCAGAACCGTTATCCAACGTCAAGGATTGGCGCATCCTGCGGGGGATAGGGCCAAATGCTTTAACGCATCGCTGTGTCAATGTGGCGGCTTTCTTGTTGTCAAGTTTAACCGCAACGAGGTAGCGACTCTTGCGCTCAACCATGGTTGCTATGCAGCCACTTCCTGGTTTTCCTTGGACCGTATCACCTTCCCAGTCACCAAACCGGCTGCGATTTGCAACGATTCCTGGACGCTGATCAATGCTTATGCGATCTACTCTAAAGCGATATCCAGCACCATACCGGCGCTGTTTTCGCCGTTTTTTATGTTTTCGGCGCAAGCGTTGATAAAGAACGCCACCAACACTGCCCTCAAGATAAATCCAGCGATAGATGGTTTCATGACTAATCCGCATCGTATCGTCAGTGGGATAATCCATGCGGATTCTATTTGCTATTTCTTCCGGTGACCATTCAAGCTTAAGTTTCGACTCAACATAGGAAACCAGTCGTGAATTGTTCTGTCGACGAAAATGACGGGGCTTGTGGCGGCGTTCGAGTGCCAGCGGTTGCGTCCAATCGTAATAGTAGATTGTCCATGGATATCTCGCTTTAGCCCGCTTGATTTCACGACTTATCGTGCTGTGGTTTCGGCCTAATCGTCGAGCAATTTCACGTATGCTGAACGAATATTGCAAATGACTGATGACATAACGTTCGTGTTCGCTAAGATGGGTGTAGGACATGACAGGATCCTTTCTGGCTCTGATTTGGTCACGCTTTTCAGAATACCAGAAGCCCTGTCATGTTCTGTTCTTAGCTTAAGTGGTGCGCTTTGAAATTGAATCTACCCCCTCTTTATCCTACATCATTCTAGCCTTTGACACTCCGGACAATAAAATGTTGAGCGTTGTCCGATGCGACAGCGCTCGATCATCGTTCCGCACAGCAGACACGGCAGCTCTTCTCGGCCATAGACATAGAGTTCTTGTTGAAAATACCCCGGTTTCCCGTGTCCATTGACAAAATCCTGTAGCGTTGTTCCTCCAGCCTCAATCGCCGCTGTTAAAACCTTTTTGATCGTGTCGACCAGCATCACACATTGCTGATCCGTTAATTCTCCCGCAGGCTTCTTTGGTGATATCCCACAGAGAAACAGCGATTCGTTCGCGTAAATATTGCCAACGCCAACAACAATCCGGTTGTCCATCAACAGGGATTTAATCGCCACCCGGCGTCCACGGCTTCGGTCAAAAAGCCATGGGCCGTCAAAACCATCAGACAGAGGCTCCGGGCCAAGATGCACCAATAAGGGATGCTGCTCGACCGGCGGCTGGGCAAGGATAACCAGGCCAAAACGGCGTGGATCATGAAAGCGTAAACGGCCGCCATCGGCAAAAACGATATCAACGTGATCATGCTTCTGAGCGGATTGGCCGTCTGAAACCCAGCGCAAGCTGCCACTCATACCTAAATGAAGAATAACGATCTGAGCACCAATGGACATCAAAAGGTATTTGGCCCTTCGGGTGAAGGACTGAACCGTTTGTCCGATCAGGACGTCCGCTAAATTCGTCGGCACCGGATAACGCAACCGCGACTCATACACCTGCACGTCAATAATCTGCCGTCCGACGACAAGGTCGTGTAATCCGGCGCGAACAGTTTCCACTTCCGGTAATTCGGGCATCGTTTCAAAGAACTCCCAACTGTTGGATAAAAACAAAAATCACACCAACCGGTGCAACGAAGCGAATCAGGACAGACCATAGTGGAAAGATCCAGGGTTGAGCACAACGAAGAGTCTGGCGGCATTGATGAGAGGTGCGTTTGAGAAACCAGCCGCAATACAGTGCGACCGCCAACCCACCTAACGGCAGCATGTACGACGTCACCAGCTTGTCACAGAGATCAAAAAATGTCAGCGATCCGAAAAATGTCCACTCGTGCCACAGATTGAATGACAACAACGACGGCAAGCCCAGTAAAAACGCCCCGCAGGAAAGCAATGTCGTTGATTTCAATCGTGACCACTGTTTCTCATCGACCAGCCAGGCAACCGACACCTCCAGCATGGAAATGGAGGAAGACAGTGCGGCAAATGCCAGTAACAGGAAAAAAATGACCGCCAATAGCCGACCCATTGGAGCCGTGGAAAACACAAGGGGAATGGTCTGAAACACCAGTCCCGGGCCGGCGCCAGGATCCAACCCCGCAGAAAAAACCACCGGGAAAATGGCCATTCCCGCTAACAAGGCCACCATGGTATCCAGGGCGGAGACTTTCACGGCCATGCTGAACAGGTCAGCCTGACGGTCGAGGTAGGAGCCGTAGGTAATCATCACACCGGCGCCCAGCGACAAGGTGAAAAAGGAATGCCCAACAGCTTCAAGAAGGCCCTTCGGTGTTAACGAAGAGAAATCCGCCGAAAACAGGAACTGCGCCGCGCGACTCGCGCCGGAAGAAAACAGACCGTGGACAAACAGATACAGCAACAACAGAAATAACACCGGCATCAGAATCTTGCTCCAGCGTTCTATACCGTTCTGAACACCACACGAGACGATCGCCGCCGTGGCGATAAGGAAGACAGCCTGCCAGAAAATCATCTGCCCCGGAGAGGAAAGCAAACCACTGAACAGCGCGCTGATTTGTTCGGCAGATGCGTGTTGCAAGGTACCGGCGGCTGATTTGGCAACATAATCAAAACACCACCCCGCGACGACCGCATAAAAAGACAACAGGATAAACGCCGCAACAACTCCGGCCCACCCTACCAGACACCAGGGGCTCTTTTTACCGGCGAGATGGGCAAATGAACCAATGGCATCTTTGCCCCCCTCCCGACCCAGAAGGAACTCAGCCATCATGATCGGAATACCGACCAGAAGAATTGAAATCAGATAAACCAGAACAAAGGCCCCGCCACCATTTTGTCCGGCAACATAAGGAAATTTCCAGATATTGCCCAAACCAATGGAACTGCCGGAGGCAGCTAGAATAAAACCGAGACGGGAGGCCCATTGGCTCCGTTGAGTCATGGCGTCACCTCTTTGTATAGGTCGGGAGACTCATTCCTGCTTACAGAATTAAGCACTTGAGAACCCATCACAGGCTGTTTTCAATAGCCCGCTAGAAACAGATGCCCTGTTCAAGCATACGCTCACAGGTCATTTCATCGGGGCTGCCGTTAAATTCATGGCGCTCCAAACGGTGGCTGTGGAGATAATACCACTGCCCGTGACGCCGATGAAATTCCGACAACTCGAAGTATTCCTGCTGCTGCCCCTGATACTCGACAGTTAACAAAAACAGCACCTGAGCCACATGTTCCTCAACATCGCGTTCACTGAGAATCTGACAGGAGCAAATCTGGTAATCGTCATTGAGGGTTGATTGGCCGTAGGTGATGTAGTCGGCTCGAGACGGAAACTGCAGCCGAAAATTGGAATCGGGGTGGTACGTATCAAAAATAAAACCGAAATCGTTGCTGGAAAAGGCCGCAACGCGCTTTTTGACCAACTCAGAGGGTCCGGTTCCGGTCAAACGGGTCGTCATACCGTTATTCAGACAACATTTCTTATATTTCTTACCACTGCCGCAAGGACATGGCGCATTGCGCTCAACGGACATGAACACCCTATCTTTTCAAACGCGGATCAAGAGCATCACGCAGCCCTTCACCCAGCAAATTATAGCCTAAGACGGTAATCAGGATCGCCACACCGGGAAAAAACGACAGCCACCAGGCCGTCCCCAGGGTTTGCTTGCCGGCAATCAACATATTGCCCCAGGAAGGGGTCGGTGGTTGCACACCAATGCCGAGAAACGACAAGGCACTCTCGGTCAGAATCGCTCCGGCCACCCCTAAAGCGGCTGAAACCAGTACCGGCGACAAGGCGTTGGGCAGAATATGGCGAAAGATAATCCGCCGATCGCTGGCGCCGAGAGAACGGATAGCCAACAC
The DNA here is from genome assembly GCF_963676955.1 of uncultured Desulfuromonas sp. Lineage (NCBI taxonomy): Bacteria > Pseudomonadati > Thermodesulfobacteriota > Desulfuromonadia > Desulfuromonadales > Desulfuromonadaceae > Desulfuromonas > uncultured Desulfuromonas sp. The sequence continues at coordinate 3,075,235 of NZ_OY781461.1, forward strand.
GAAATCACGGTTGCGTAACGACATGAACTCGGCACGCACCAACCGGGCGACACCCATCCAGCCGGTCAAACCAATGATAATCATGATATTCCAGATGGACGGTTCCAGAAAGGCAATGACCGCCAGGATGAGGAAAAACGAGGGGAAGCACAACATGATGTCGACAAAGCGCATGACCAGCGTGTCGATCCAGCCACCATAGTAGCCTGCTACGGCACCGAGAAAAATGCCGATCACCGTGGCAATGCCAACGGCGACAAAGCCGACCAGCAGTGAAATCCGTGCACCATAAGCGATGCGTGCGAACACATCGCGACCGAGATCGTCCGTTCCCAGCCAGGCGTCAAAGCCAGGCGACTGGAGCTGGCGGGAGATGTCAACAGCCCCTGGATCCTGGCAGATCAGCGGCGCGACAATGGCCAAAACAAACATGGCCAGAACCATTGCGGCTCCGGCCATGGCCATTTTATTCGCGGCGATCAGTCGCCAGGTTGACACGGTGCGTTCCTCAGCCATGAAACCTAACTCCGCTGGATCATTTTCGTCAGCAACTGATGCCCTTCCTGCACGTAGATACCACTCTCTTTGGCGGCTTTTTCATGGTAACAACGCTCAGCGGAGCTCGCCAGTGACCCGTCGGAGGCATACAAAATATACGGTACGGGATCCGGGGTATGGGTGCGCAATTCAACCGGTGTCGGATGGTCGGGCAACACCAGAGCACGAAAATCACCCAACTGTTCCGCCTGATTGAGGATGGTGCCGACCACTTGTTCATCAAACAGTTCAATAGCCTTGATTTTTTCCTCTAAATCGCCGGAATGTCCTGCTTCGTCCGGTGCTTCAACATGAAGATAAACAAAATCATGGCGCTGTAGCGCATCAAGGGCGGCTTGAGCTTTGCCCTGATAATTCGTATCAATGTAACCGGTGGCACCCGGCACATCAATGATCTCCAGCCCGGCGTAAATACCGATCCCCTTGATCAGGTCGACGGCAGAAATGACCGCACCGCTCAACCCGAACTTCTCCTGGTACGTCTCCATTTGCGGCGCCTTACCGTGGCCCCACAGCCAAATGGAATTAGCCGGTGCTTTGCCGTCATGGGTGCGTTTGACATTCACCGGATGGTTGCTGAGAAGCATCTGGGCGGAATTCATCAGGTGGATCAATTCATCCGCACCCTCTCCCTTGGGCATTTTATCTTCAATGCTCTGGTTGATGATGTCATGGGGAGGAACAAATTCCATCTGGTCTTTGCCATTGCGCCACACCATCAGATGGCGATACGAGACGCCGGGATAAAATTCGAAGCGTTCATCACCCAACTCCTCTTGGAGTGTGTCGATAATTTGCCTGGCTTCCTCGGTGGAGATATGACCGGCGGCAAAATCCGCCATATACAATTTGCCGTAGTGATGCATGATATCGACCAGATTGAGGCGAAACGCCACATCGTCAGGTCCCAGCTCAACATGCATGCTGGCGGCTTCCAACGGCGAACGCCCGGTGTAGCACTGCGACGGATCGTAGCCGAACACGCTGAGATTAGCCACATCACTACCCGGATGAAAGCCGTTGGGCACGGTTTCAGCCAGACCGATTTCTCCCAATGTCGCCAGCTTATCCATGTTGGGCGTTGCCGCGTGCTCCAAAGGCGTTTTGCCGTTAAGAGCCTCCAACGGCTCGTCCGCCATACCGTCTCCAAGTAAAACCAGATACTTCATATACTCCTCATAAGCCGCAATTATTTGCGGGGATGAAATGATTGATGAACATGACGCACATGCTCACGGGTGACATGGGTGTAAATTTGTGTTGTCGAGATATCGACATGGCCAAGCAGCATCTGCACCACCCGCAGGTCCGCTCCGTTTTCCAGCAGATGGGTGGCAAACGAGTGACGCAACGTATGCGGTGTCACATTCTTGGTAATGCCGGCTTCCAGGGCACGGCGCTTAATCATCTTCCAGAACCCCTGCCGTGTCAACCCTTTGCCGGAGCGGTTGAGAAAAACACACGGGCTCAGATTGCGTTGGCGGTCCAGTTCCGGCCGGACACGGGCAAGGTAGTCCTTTAAGGTGTCACTGGCCATTTCGCCGATCGGGATAATCCGCTGCTTGCTGCCCTTGCCGAAAACACGCAGATAGCCGCTGCTTAAATGAAGGTCATCCAGTTTCAAGCCAACCAGTTCCGACACCCGCATGCCCGTGGCGTAAAGTAATTCGAGCATGGCCATGTCACGACGGGTCAGAGCCTGGCCATCATCGGTGACAGCAAGCAGGGCATCGACCTCTGCAGGGCTGAGTGTATCCGGAAGCGTCTGCAGCATTTTAGGTGTTGTCAGACACGCCACCGGATTATTAGTCAGATGGTGTTCTTCAACAGCAAACTGATGAAAGCCACGCAACGCCGCCAGTAATCGTGCCCGACTGCGCACGCCCATCCCCTCTTCTTTCAGGGCGGTGAAAAAATCAAGGACATCGTTCTGGCGAATATTCTCGATCTGCTGAATCCGGCGCTCTTCGAGAAACCGGGCATAACGCTGAAGATCCCGGGCGTAAGATTCCAGCGTATTGGGCGACAAGCCGCGCTCAATGCTCAGATAATCCAGAAAACCGTCAAACAGATCAAGTAACGTCACTTAAGAACTCAAATCTTTGATCAGGGTTTCACGCAGCTCTTCAAGCTTCTCAGGCTGGACAATTTTATGTCCGAAAATATCCTGAACATAAAACGTATCGCCGGCACGATCGCCCTTGGTCGTGATTTTCGATACACCAATGTAGATGCCGATTTTTTTCAAGCTGTTGGCAATCTGATACAGCAAACCGACCCGGTCCATGGTGGTCACATCAACGACGGTGTGTTCATCCGACACCTCGTTGTCAATGTCAACCCGGGGCGGAATGGTCGGAGCAGAGCGTGACAGATCAAGGATGGAACTCTTACGTTTTTCGACTTGTTCATCGATGTCACCACGTCCTTGCAGATACCAGATCAGATCCTTTTTAATGGTGGCCCATTTGCGATCATCGTCGTAAATATTGCCATCACGTCCCACCTGAAGGATATCAACGGCAATACCGCTCTTCTGGGTAAACACCTGAGCCCCGAGGATGTTGACACCGTTTGCCGCCATAACGCCACTGATTTTACTGAACAGCCCGGCGATGTCGACGGTCACCAGAATCACTTCCGTGTAACTGCTTTCTTGATTATAGACGACACTCATGGCGAGAGGTTCGTCGCCACGACTGAGAATCAGACGGACATGCTCGACAATCTGAAAGGAACGATAGGTCATCAAATAGCGCGTTGAAAAGTTACGCAGACACTCTTTGATGGCACGTGGATCAAACTCATCCTTAAGCGCTTCAACCACCTTACGTTTGCGGTTGCGGATCTTCTCGGAACGCTGCTCTTTGAAGAAGTTGCCACGCTCTATGACATCATAGGTCTTTTCGTACAACTCCTGGAGCAAAAAGCCTTTCCATTCCGACCAGACTTCCGGACCGACCGCCTTGATGTCGGCAAAGGTCAGGATGTAGAGCATTTTGAGATTTTCACTCATCTCCATGGTTCGGGCAAATTGGGCGATCATCTTCTCATCGTGCAGATCACGCCGTTGGGAAATATGGGCCATCTGCAGATGTTCCAGCACCAGAAATTGCAGGCGCAGGCTGTCTTCCTTGTTCAGTCCCAATCGGCGCGCAATGGTCGGAATCATTGCCGCGCCTTTTTCGCTGTGCTTCTGGCCCTCGCCTTTACCGATGTCGTGCAGCATGACGGAAAGGATCAGCAGCTCCGGTTTTTCCACTTCATCGGCAACACGCGTCAACAGGGGTTTCTTTTCCGAATATTCCCCACGCCACAATTTCTCCACCTCGCGGATGGCGAACAAGGTGTGGGTATCGACCGTGTAGATATGGTAGGCATCATGCTGCACCCGGCAATAGATCCGCTTAAACTCGGGAATGAACTGATTGAGAAACAACAGATGGTGCATCTGAGACAGGATTTCGTAGACACCGCGCTTATAGCGCAGGATATCGAGAAACATTGAGCTCATGGCACGCGAACGACGCAAGCGATCATTGATCAGGTGCAGGCTTTCACGAATCAGGGTTTTCAGCTTCAGGCTCAGCTTGAGCTCCTGGCGCTGCGCCAGCCAGAACGCCTTCATCATCAATTCCGGCTGATTGACGAACAGATCCTCTTCGGTCACGTTCAATTCGCCGCGTAATGCGTAAAAACCCTCATCAACGTTACGCCGCCGCAAATAGCCGAGAATGCGCGACTCCTCGCGTTCCCGATCCGACGCCCGCGAGATCATCGTCGAGGCCAGATGTTCAACACGGGTGGCCTGGGCATAGTAGTCCTGCATGAATTGCTCGACGGCCAGAGCCCGTTTGCTGTCACGATAACCGAGGAATAACGCGATCTGCTCCTGCTGCTCAAAATGGAGCTGATCGTTTTTGCGTGACGACAGATAATGCAATTCGGTGCGAATACGCCACAGATAATCGAGCGCCTCGAGAAATTTCTGTTCTTCCGCTTCGCTCATGACCCCCTTGATCACCAGGCCGCGCAAGGTAAAAACCTTGTATTTGATCTTCGAGATCCATAAAGCGGTGTGCAGATCGCGCAACCCGCCCTCGCCCTCCTTGATATTGGGCTCGAGAATGTACACGGATGACCCGTATTTCTTGATACGCTTATCGTGCTCCGCCATCTTTTCACGAATGAAAGAGCGGCTGTTGCGGCTCATGACCGCCGGAAGAACCTTTTTTTCATAATGTTGAAACAGCGCTTCATCGCCACACAGAAAACGGGAATCGAGCAGAGCCGTGCAGGCGGTCAGATCATCCGCGGCAATGTCGATGCATTGTTTTTCATTACGCACACAATGGCCGACATCAAACGCGAGATCCCACAGCAGATACAACATCCGTTCAGAAAGTTGCAGCATGTAGGGTGTCTCCGGATCCTGACAAAAGAACATCAGGTCGATATCGGACAGCGGGTTCATTTCCGACCGGCCGTAACCGCCCAGGGCGATTAATGTACAGGGCTGCCTGATGTCAAGGTCCTGGATGGCAAAGCGGAAAATGCCGTCAATCATCATATCGGTCATCAGGGTGATTTTTTCAACCACCTGACGGCCGCTGCCACCGGTACGATGATAATGCTTGATCAACTCCTGATGGACGTCACGGTATTCAAGACACGCCTTGAGAAATTCAGGACGGTGCTGGTCAAAATCGGCTGAATCGACGTTGTCACTGAACGCCAACAGGGAACTGTTGTCAATGGTAATCATGAGTCTTGGGCTCGTTTCGCAAGGAGATTCTGAGATTGCAGATATTGCCGCACACCTTGAACAATCGCTTCGGCCGAACGTTCACGATAGGTTCGGTTGTTCAATCGCTTGGCTTCACGTGAATGACTGATAAACGCCACTTCAACCAGAACCGAAGGCATCGTTGCCCCCAGAAGCACATGGAACGGGCCCTGACGTACGCCAAGGTCCTTGACATTCGAGTATTTGCGACTCAGTTGCCCCACCAGAGACGACTGTATCTCTGCTGCTAAACGGCTGGATTCATTAATTTTTGAGTTGGCCATCATGTCAAACAGGATCAGTTCAAGATCACCGACTTCCTGCAAGCTCATGCCGTTTTCCCGGGCGGCAACCGCCATGGCCTTGTCCGTTTTAGAAAAATTCAGATAAAACGTCTCAATGCCGTAGGCCTTTTTGTTGACACTGGCATTGGCATGGATGGAAATGAACAGATCCGCATCGACTTCGTTGGCGTACGCAGTCCGTTCCAGAAGGGGGATATAAATATCCCGATCACGGGTTAACAACACCTCGCAATGAAAAGACGATTCGAGTCGGGACTTAAGCGTTTTGGCCAGCTTCAGCACGACGTCCTTTTCATACAGATTGCCAGGGCCGATCGCGCCGGGATCCTTGCCGCCATGACCGGCATCAACAACGATGCGCAGTTTGCCGCGTGTTTTTGCCGCCACATCCGGCAAGTGAATGCGTGGCATCTCTTCGGCAGGGACCCGTTGCAACACCTGAGAGATCTGATCCGGTGCCGATGCGCCCTTGTCAGCCACCGCTGATGTTTCGAGTTGCGGCACGTCCTCTTTCAAAATCGTCCCGGCATGATTGGCCAAATCAATCACAATGCGCGGCGGTCCGGCAAGGGTGATCACTTTGTAGCGGGTCAGCTCGTTGAGATCGAAAACAATCCGCGTCCGTTTTTCCGTTTCACCGACGCGAATACTTTTTACCAGGGTTCCACCAATTTTTTGGTTGGCCGGCACTGTCGGGACACGATTGGTCTGAAAAAGATCGATATATAACCGCGCGGACGTGTTGTCTTTTTGACTCGGAGGCAGAGTATTGACACGATAAACTGGGATACCATCAAGATCGACAACCAAGCGCGTGTGATCCGTATCCTGCCAATGGCGGATCGCAGAAACCACATGAGGTCCTGGAGTCACTTTCGCTTGAGGTGTTGAGACATTAACCGAAGCCGGCGCGGCCGACGGTGGCAGTGTGGCGAGAAAATCCCTGGCTCTTTCGTGCATATCCCCCGAAGGATAGCGCTGCAGGATCACTTGACAATCGTTACGCGCCGCCTCGTCGGCCCCCAGCACTTCACATTGCATGCGGGCACTGTAAAGCAAGGCATCATCGGCCAGAGAGCTTGACGGATACCGCCGGGCCAAACTCTGATAATAATCCACAGCGGCCCGGGCATCTTTTTTTACCCGCGAAACTTCATAGAGTTTCTCGTGGGCCTGGCCGAGAAGATAATAAGCTCCGGGAGCTTTTTCGTGGTCTGGGTGCCGGTCGACAAAATGTTGCAGTTGGGTAAAGACCTTATCCCAATGATGGCGATACTGCTGCTTCTGCGGTTCCCTGAGTAATTGTTGATAGGCATACCGTGCATCACGATAATCCTGCAACACACTGGCCTGGCTCACCGATGCAGCAAGAAGGACAAACAACAGAATCAGAAATAAACGACTCGATCTCAGCACTGATTTAACCCCTGTCAGACTGCGCAAAGGCAGCTTATAACGAGCCACTTGCAAAAAGCTCATCACGGCAACTGTTTTTTCGACGTTATTGTTTTCGGATGTCTCCGGGGCCGACTAAAGCAGTTTTTTCAGCGCATCAAGCAGGTTCAACGCTTCAAGTGGACTGAGCGTATTAACATCCACCTGCTGCAGTTGCCGGCGCACCGGATCATCATCCGCATTAAAGAGCGACATCTGCGGACTCTTTGGATGTTGTGGTTGCTGCCGACTCCGTGCCAGACGCGGTTCGCCCTGAGTGGAAAATTCGCCGCCTTCAAGGTTCGCCAGAACTTCCTTGGCTCGGCCGATCACCGCATCAGGCAGACCGGCCAATCGCGCCACCTGGATGCCGTAGGAATGACTGGCCCCGCCGGCGACAATCTTACGCAAAAAGACAATCTGGTCGTTCCACTCACGTACCGCAATGTTGAAATTGGCGATTCGTTCGCGCGTTAAGGCCAGATCGGTCAACTCATGATAGTGCGTGGCAAACAACGTTTTCGCAGCAACCTGATCGTTGTCATGCAAATATTCGGCCACTGCCCAGGCGATACTGACCCCATCAAAGGTTGACGTCCCACGGCCGATCTCATCGAGGATGATCAGACTGCGAGGCGTTGCATGATTGAGAATGTTGGCGGTCTCACTCATCTCGACCATGAACGTTGACTGGCCTCGGGCCAGATTGTCGCTGGCGCCGACCCGGGTAAAGATGCGATCCACCACGCCGATATGTGCGGACTTGGCCGGCACCAGACTGCCCACCTGGGCCATCAGAGTGATCAACGCCACCTGGCGCATAAAAGTTGATTTACCCGCCATGTTCGGTCCGGTAATGATCAATAATTGATCAGTTTCCGTATCAAGCTGCACATCATTGGGGATAAAACGCTCACCAAGGTTCATGCTCTCAATGACCGGGTGGCGCCCCTCTTCGATGGTCAGAGCCGTTCCCTGATCCATCAGCGGTTGTACGTAGTTACGCTCATGAGCCACCGTGGCAAAGCACACCATCACATCCAGTTGCGCCAGAGCCTCGGCCGTCTGTTGAATGCGCGCCCCTTGCGCAGCGACTTGGGCACGAATCTGCTGAAACAGATCGTATTCCAACGCCACGAGGCGCTCTTCGGCTCCGAGCACCTTATCTTCATACTCTTTAAGTTCCGGCGTAAAATAGCGCTCGGAATTGGCCAGGGTCTGTTTACGCTCATAGGCGTCGGGAACTTTGCTGATCTGGGTTTTCGGCACATCAATGTAATAGCCGAACACTTTGTTAAAACGCACTTTTAAGGTCGTGATCCCGGTGTTTTCGCGTTCTTTTTTCTCCAGACCGATGATCCACCCTTTGCCTTCGCGGCTGACTAGGCGCAATTCATCGAGTTCCTCATGGTAGCCGTCACGGATCAGCCCCCCCTCACGCAGCACAAACGGTGGATTGTCGGCAATGGCCGCGGAGATCAGCTGCAAAACATCATCCAGAGGATCAATCTCTCCGCCAAGGCGCGTCCCCATGGCCGAATTCAGCTCGCCGGCCTGAGAGATAATCGCCGGCAACTGTTCCAAAGAATGGCGCAAGGCCACCAGGTCCTTGGCATTGGCACTGGCCATGGAAATCCGCGCACTGAGTCGTTCAAGATCATAAACATCATCAAGGCATTGCGCGAGTTCATCACGCAACAACGGAGCGTCGACCAGTTCGCTGACCAGCTCGTGGCGCTGCACAATCGCCGGGCAATCGATCAACGGCTGATTAATCCACTGGCGCAGTTTGCGCCCGCCCATGGCGGTCACCGTACGATCCAATGCCCCCAACAAAGAGCCATGGCGTTTACCGTCGATGAGGGTAGCGGTCAGTTCCAGATTTCGCCGGGTGGCTTCATCCAGCACCATAAAATCCTGGACATGATAGGTTTTCAGGGTGCGGATATGCTCCACTGTGCTCTTCTGAGTTTCCTGGACATAATACAGCGCCGCCCCGGCCGCACAGATCGCCGCCGGCATGTGCTGACAGCCAAAGGCGTCGAGATTGTCGCAATGGAAAAAGCGATAAAGGCGTTGCCGTGCCTCGTCGCCCTCAAAAACCCACTCCGGCAACACATTGACCATGCGCTCCTGAAAATGTCCGGCCAGTTGGTCACGTAACGCCTCTTCATCGCAGGCACACAGCACAATTTCACGCGGCTGATTTCCGTCGATCTCGCGGCCCAGATCCGCCACGGAGTCAACCGATGTCACACGAAATTCTCCCGTCGAAATATCAACGACGGCAACGCCAAACGCGCTATCGCAACGCGCCAGAACCATAAGATAATTGTTTTCATCCGGCGTTAACATGTCGCTTTCGAGCACCATGCCCGGTGTCACGACCCGCACCACGTCGCGCTTGACAATCCCTTTAACGGATTTCGGATCCTCCACCTGCTCGCACACGGCGACTTTGTGGCCACTGGCAACTAACTTGGCAATATACGGTTGCGCGCTATGGTACGGCACGCCGCATAGGGGAACTTCTTCATCCGAATTTTTATTGCGCGATGTCAGGGTAATGTCGAGAATCCGCGAAGCTGTGACGGCATCATCCAGAAACATTTCATAAAAGTCGCCCAGACGAAAAAACAGAATTGCATCGGGATATTGACTTTTGATTTCGAGATATTGACGCATCATTGGCGTGGGTGTAGCCATGGAACACCTCAACAGGATTGGAGAAGAAATCGATCAGATAGAACGACGGATGCCGAAGCGGTAAGACTTCGGCATCCGGGGGATTTAATCAATCAGGCGACCGATGCGGTTGAATCGCGGCCAGTGCTCTTCACCGTCCCACGACCAATACTTGATAAACGCTTTCCCCTTGATCAGATCTCGGTCGACAAAACCCCAGAAGCGGCTGTCATAGGAACGGTCGCGGTTGTCACCCATGACAAAATATTGGCCGGGCGGCACCACCAGTTTCGGCATGAAATCACGGCGATCCTCGGGAGCAACCCGGGTGCCGGGAAGAATCAACGAAGACTCTTTATGCACCTCCTGGGGGAGATCATAACGCTCACCGTTGACATAGACCCGCTTGTTGCGTACTTCAACCGTATCACCGGGCGTGCCGACAATCCGTTTGATAAAATCACGCCGTTGCAGCCACGGCTTGTCTTTATCTCCGGGGAACTCGAAGACGATGACATCACCGCGTTGCGGGTCTGTCAGCGGAAGAACCACTTTGTCGGTAAAAGGGATCTCAGTGCCGTAAATAAACTTGCATACCAGCAGGTGATCGCCGATCAACAGCGTATCTTCCATGGAACCGGAGGGGATCTTAAACGCCTGAACAACAAAAGTACGGATGATTAACGCCAGGATCGCCGCAACGAGCAGAGCTTCACCGTATTCACGAAACCAGGATTTCTTCTGTTTAATTTCCTCTTTAGATTCAGGCAATTTAGTCATAGTTCCTATTCTTTGACTTTAAGTATGGCCAAAAAGGCCTCCTGCGGCAATTCAACACTGCCGACCTGCTTCATCCGCTTTTTACCCTCTTTTTGTTTTTCAAGCAATTTACGCTTACGGGAGATATCGCCGCCATAGCATTTGGCGGTAACATCCTTACGCAACGCCTTGACTGTTTCGCGAGCGATGATCTTGCCACCGATGGCCGCCTGAATAGCGACCACATACTGTTGACGCGGAATAAACTCCTTCATTTTCGACACCAACTCACGTCCACGCGCCTGAGCCTTATCCTGATGAACAATCAGAGACAGGGCATCCACGGTCTCGCCATTAATCATCACATTCATACGCACCAGTTTGCTGGGGCGGTAATCCAACGGTTCATAGTCCAGCGACGCATAGCCGCGGCTGATCGATTTAAGCCGGTCATAAAAGTCCATGACGATCTCATTGAGCGGTAACTCATAAACAATCATGACCCGGGTCTCGGTCAGATATTTGATCTCACGTTGCACGCCACGTTTCTCTTCGCACAGGGCCAGAATCGAACCGACAAATTCGTTCGGCACATGAATCGACGCCAGAATGAACGGTTCTTCAATCTTATCGATATACTGCACTTCCGGTAGTTTGTTGGCACTGTCAACATGGATCAACTCGCCTTTGACCGTGGTCACCTGGTAGACAACGGTCGGCGCCGTTGTGATCAGGTCAATATTGAACTCACGTTCAAGACGCTCCTGGATGATCTCCATATGCAGCAATCCGAGAAATCCGCAACGAAAACCAAAGCCCAACGCCACGGAATTCTCCGGCTCATAACTGATCGAAGCGTCATTGAGTTGCAGTTTTTCCAAAGCATCGCGCAGCAAATCGTATTCGCTGGTGTCAATGGGATAAAGCCCGGAAAACACCATCGGCTTCACTTCCTGAAATCCCGGCAATGCCTTGTCCGCACGCTTGTGGTAATGGGTGATGGTGTCACCAACCTTGGCGTCCTGAACAACTTTAATCCCGGCGATGACAAAGCCGACCTCACCCGCTTTCAAAGAAGGCTGGGCCACAGCCCCCGGAGAGAACACCCCGACTTTGAGCACTTCATAACTGCCTTTGCTGGCCATCAGGTAAATTTTGTCGCCTTTTTTAATCTCGCCGTCGACAATGCGCACCATGACGACAACCCCTTGGTAGGAGTCGTACCAGGAATCAAAGATCAGCGCCTTCAACGGTGCATCGACATCCCCTTGGGGTGCCGGTACCCGCTGGACGACCCGTTCGAGGATGTCATGAATGCCAATGCCCTCTTTGGCGCTGGCGACAATGGCATCGCTGGTATCGAGACCGATAATATCTTCAATCTCTTCCTTAACCCGTTCCGGTTCGGCACCGGGCAGATCAATTTTGTTGAGAACCGGAAAAATTTCCAGATCTTCATCCAGCGCCAGATACACATTCGCCAGGGTTTGCGCCTCGACGCCCTGCGAGGCATCGACAACCAGCAATGCGCCTTCACAGGCCGTCAACGAACGACTCACCTCATAGGTAAAATCGACATGTCCCGGCGTGTCAATCAGGTTGAGCGTATAGTTCTCGCCGTTGTCGGCACGATACTTCAGACAAACGGCCTGGGCCTTGATGGTAATGCCCCGCTCACGCTCAAGATCCATCTTATCGAGAAACTGATCGGTTCTTTCCCGATCACTGACAGTGCCGGTCTCCTCAAGAAGACGGTCTGCCAGGGTTGATTTACCATGGTCGATATGGGCAATGATGGAAAAATTGCGAATATTTTTCTGGTTCATAAATCCTCATCATAGGTTCTGTTCGAGCGGTTGTAGACTAGTCAGAATCGTGTTTTTTGTAAAGAAATTAATCCTGTCCGGCTGCTGAAAACCACCAGTGCAGGCCATGGAGCGGCACGCACGATCAAACCGTGCCAGATAAAGGGCTGATTCAGGTTGTCTGCAAGAGGTTATTTTTCCAACTTGAGCGGATAAAAAAATCTTGAATAGGTTTTTTTTCAACATCCTGCTAATCCTTTGGCGACCATCAGACGATAAGTAAAATACCTCAGCACACGACGTGTGTTTTGTCTTTTCATTGGCATGATCAACAAGGCAAAGGAAGTGGAAATTACATGAGCCTACCGAGCCCCAAATCCCACAAGCCCTACTCCGTTCGTCAACAACCCTATCGGGACTCCGGCAGGTTCAAACATGTCGGCTTTGATCTGATATCCATTCTGCTGATTCTGGTCACCGTTTCAAGCCTGACCTTGGCGGCCGTCCATGTTTTATGTAACCGCAGTGGCGACATTGCGAACCAGCGCGATGACAATGAAACCCTGGTTCCAGCCATTTATCTACAGCCGGATGACAACGAGTCGGTATCCATCTGATCCGTCAGCCAACGGGTCAAGAGCCTCCCCTTTTGCGCGACTGTGACATCACCAAGCATTTTTATCCCCCTCACCGACGGAACGTTGAAATTCTCAGTTGCGCCTCCGGGTTACCAAGTGCTACATAAAAGACATGGACCCTATAGCTGATTTTACATTTCTCGATTTCCGTATCCGTCGCCTCAATTTTTCCCTCAATGAAAAATTTAATGGCAAACAATCGTCAACCAAAGTTCAGACGGAGTTCAAAATCCGTCATGAGCGCCGCAATGAGCGCAATAAAAACCGCTTGCGCGTTTATATGAACATCACCTTTTCAGAAGAAAAGGCTCCCTTTCACATCGAGATCGAGGGCATGGCCCTGTTTGATCTCAACCGCACCTTTGAAGAGTCGGAACTGGAACTGTTGACCAACAACTATTGTTCAGCGGCAATGTTTCCCTATCTTCGTGAAGCCATTGCCGATATGACTCGCCGTGCCGGATTTCCACCTCTGCACATTCCTCAGGTCGATTTCAGTCGAGTTTTCAGCAAAAAAGCCGCCGAAAGTGCCATCCACACCTTACACTAGCCACAACGTAATCAGCACTACTTAAGAATAATTCTTTTTTTAATTGACAACGATGCCGCGGTCATTTATAACCCGTTTTGTTTTCTAATCAACAACTTATCGATCAAGGAGAAAGATCACCATGAAAAAATGGGTTTGCACTGTCTGCGGTTATATTCACGAAGGCGAAACAGCTCCGGAAAAATGTCCTCAATGTGGCGTTGGTGCGGATAAATTCGAAGAGCAACAAAGCACTGATGGCTTGGCTTGGGCAGATGAGCATCGAATTGGTGTTGCGAAAGATGTTGATCCTGAAATCCTTGAGGGCCTGCGTGCCAACTTTACCGGTGAATGTACTGAGGTCGGTATGTACTTGGCCATGAGCCGTCAGGCTGACCGTGAAGGCTATCCTGAAGTTGCTGAGGCTTACAAGCGTATTGCCTGGGAAGAAGCAGAGCATGCGGCCAAATTTGCCGAACTGCTGGGTGACGTGGTTGTCGGTGATACCAAGACCAACCTGCAGATGCGTGTTGATGCGGAGCATGGCGCGTGCGCCGGCAAGAAAAAACTTGCCACCCGCGCTAAGGAACTCAACCTGGATGCAATCCACGATACCGTTCACGAAATGTGCAAAGATGAAGCGCGTCACGGCATGGCTTTCGCCGGCCTGCTCAAGCGATTCTTCTCTTAATAATTTCTGCTACCTTGAAAAAAACGCTGCCTGTTTCAGGTGGCGTTTTTTTTTGCCTTCACCGACGGAAAGTGGCATAATTCCTCTTTTGCATTGTTCCTGAGAGATCCCAAATTCACACATTAATTTCACGACGAAAGCATTAAGATTATCATGACTTATGAGCAATCTCCCTTAGGTCGTTTCATTCCGTCGGCAGAGGATTCTGTGTCGTCAGAAAACAACGCGACCTTGCGTGATGCACTGCTGAACCTTGCCGTGCCTGTCTGCGTGACGAATGAAGGGGTGAACACCCGAGGGGCAGTAAACTTCGACTCTCGATCAACACAGGGCGTTCCTCTTACCGGGCTGGCCCTGCCCCTGCCCCTCGATCGTTGTGGAGATCTCGCTTTTTGTGCCGCGCACGGCGTCCGTTACCCCATGGTAGGCGGTTCCATGGCCAAAGGGATCAGTTCAGCCGCCATGGTGATTGAACTCGGTCAGCATGGCATGTTGGGATTCTTTGGTTCGGCGGGGCTTCCGCTTGAAACCGTGGATGCCGCGATAACCCAATTGCAACACGCCCTTCCTCAAGGCCCCTTTGGTGTCAACCTGATCCACAGCCCCAATGAACCCGACCTGGAAAACGCTCTGGTTGATCTCTACCTGAAACGCGGCGTACGCCTCATTGAAGCTTCGGCGTTTTTATCCTTAAGTCCGGCTGTCGTGCGTTATCGCCTTGATGGTATTCATCGTGATGATCAAGGTAATATTGTCACTCCGAACCGGATTATCGCCAAGGTCTCGCGCGAAGAAGTCGCGCGGCACTTCCTGTCCCCACCTCCGCAGAAGTTGCTCGATGAACTCGTTGTTCAGGGTGTCATCACCTCTGAGCAGGCGGAGCTGGCGCGCCGGATTCCCATGGCCGAAGACGTCACTGCCGAAGCGGACTCCGGCGGACATACGGACAACCGTCCGGCGCTGTCGCTTTTCCCGACCATCTGCGCGTTACGCGATGCACTTCATCAGGAATTCGGTTATGCCGTTAAGCCGCGCATCGGTTTGGGCGGCGGCATTGCAACTCCGACTTCCGCGGCAGCGGCAATTGCCATGGGCGCGGCCTATCTGGTGACGGGAACCGTCAATCAGGCCTGTTGCGAATCCGGCACCTCGGACCTGGTCCGGCAGATGCTCGCTGAGGCTCGCCAGGCCGACATTGCCATGGCTCCGGCGGCCGACATGTTTGAAATGGGCGTTGACGTACAGGTCTTAAAGCGTGGCACCATGTTTTCCATGCGTGCCGCTAAATTGTATGAGCTGTATAAACGCTATGCCGGCCTCAACCAACTTCCGGCTGACGAGCGTGACAAACTGGAGAAGACGTTTTTCCGTGCTTCGCTTGATGAAGTCTGGAACAGTACCCGGGAATTTTTTCTCAAACGCGACCCACGTCAAGTGCAACGGGCCGAACAGGATCCCAAACATCTGATGGCCCTGGTATTTCGTTCTTATCTGGGCCAGGCGACCCATTGGGCCAACGACGGCGATGAAAGCCGCCGCATGGATTTTCAAATCTGGTGCGGCCCCTCCATGGGAGCCTTCAATGAATGGGTTCGCGGTAGTTTTCTCGAGCAACCACACCAACGGCGGGTGGTTTGCGTCAATCTCAACATTCTTTTCGGGGCGGCTGTCCTGATACGGGCCAACACCCTGCGTCGTCAGGGCGTTGTCATCAGCGACCCCGACCTGCCAACCACACCATTAACCACTGAACAGATCAAGGAGTACCTAGGTGACTGATTCGGGTGCACATACACAGACAACGGACATGAACGGCGCAGCCAAACCTTTAGCGATTATCGGCATCGGCTGCCTGTTTCCTCAGGCCAACGGCAAAGACGCCTATTGGGCCAATATCAAAGGCGCGGTGGACAGTATTACCGATGTTCCGGAAACCCATTGGCGCATTGCGGATCTCTACGATCCCGACCCGAAAACACCGGATCATACCTACGGCAAACGGGGTGGTTTCCTCGACCCCATCGAATTCAATCCGATGGAGTTCAGCATTCAGCCGAATATTCTTGAGGCCATCGACACCTCCCAGCTCCTCGGCCTGATTGCCGCCCGTGAAGCGCTGCGCGATGCCGGGTACGATCCCCAGAGCGACTTTGCCCGTGACCGCGTCAGCGTGCTGCTCGGTGTTACCGGTGCCCTGGAAATGGTCATTCCCCTCGGCGCGCGTCTCGGTCATCCCCAATGGCGCAAAGCGCTCAAAGATGCCGGCGTTCCTGATGACGTGGCTCAGGATGTTGTAGAACGAATTGCCGACTCCTACGTTCCCTGGCAGGAAAACTCCTTTCCCGGTTTGCTCGGCAATGTCGTCGCCGGACGGATCAGCAAGCAGTTTGACCTTGGCGGCACCAACAGTGTCGTCGATGCGGCGTGCGGCAGTTCGTTGAGTGCCGTGCACATGGCAGCCATGGAGCTGGCCTGTGGTCGGAGCGACATGGTCATTACCGGTGGCATCGACACCTTTAATGACATCTTCATGTACACCTGTTTCAGTAAAACACCGGCGCTGTCGCCGTCCAATATCGTACGACCGTTTGATCAGCAGTCTGACGGCACCCTGATCGGTGAGGGGCTCGGGCTGATCGCCCTCAAACGCCTTGAGGATGCCGAACGCGACAACGACCATATTTATGCCGTCATTCGCGGCATGGGTGCGGCCAGTGACGGCAAGGGCGGCGCCATTTACGAGCCCAGCGCCACGGGGCAGAAACGTACTTTGATTGATGCCTATCGGCAGTCACAGATCGATCCCCGCACCATCAGCCTGCTTGAAGCCCACGGCACCGGCACCAAAGTCGGTGATGCCACGGAAATCAAAGCTCTGCGCGAAGTCTACGGAGAAAGTGAGGGTACGCCATGGTGTGCTCTCGGATCAGTCAAGTCGCAGATCGGTCACACCAAGGCGGCCGCCGGTTCCGCGGGCCTGATTAAAGCGGCCCTGGCTCTGTACCATAAGATCCTACCGCCGACCATTAATGTTGAAAAACCGCAAGAGGTGATCACCGAAGGCAACAGTCCGTTTTATGTCAATACAACCACCCGCCCCTGGCTGGCCAACCCGGACCATCCGCGGCGCGCGGCTGTCAGTGCCTTCGGCTTCGGCGGCAGTAATTTTCACTGCGTGCTGGAGGAATACGTCAGCGAGCCGACCTGTTGCGATTTCAGTGACGCTCCGCTGCTGTTTGCCCTGTCAGGACAGGATCGCGCAACACTGACAACGGCTCTGGATCAGCTGGCTTCAGCGCCTCAAGAAAGTGTCCGTCGCCGGGCCGCACAAAGCCGTCAGGCGTTTAAATCAGACGATCCGCACCGTCTGCTGTTTGTTGCTGACAAGCCCGCGGATATGCCTGCCGTCATCGATAAAGCAAAAAAAGTGGTGGCCACACAAGCCACGGTCAATGGCACCCCTCAAGGGATCTGGTACGGCCAAGGTCCGGCTCAAGGGAAGCTCGCGGTGCTGTTCCCCGGTCAAGGCGCCCAGTACCCGCAAATGCTGGCGGACCTGTCCTGCCATGCACCGCAACTTCTCGCTCAATTGCAGGATGCCGATGAAGTCCTGCAGCTTGACGGTGGCACATCCTTGAGCAGCCTGATCTATCCGCACTCGCTGTTCAGCACCGAACAACGCCAACAGGCCGAGCAACGGTTGCAGGCGACTCAACATGCCCAGCCCGCCATCGGCACGGTCAGCCTCGGTGCCTGGAATTATCTGCGCAGCCATTACGGCCTTAAAGCCGAGGCGTTTGCCGGTCACAGCTATGGTGAATTAACCGCTCTGTGTGCCGCCGGTTGCTATGGCAGCGATGATTTACTGAGGTTGTCTCATCTTCGCGGCACCCTGATGGCCGGTGACGGCAGTGACAAAGGGACCATGCTGGCGGTTTCCGCACCATTGAATGAGATCGAACAGATGATTCGCGAAGAAGATCTGTGCCTGGTGCTGGCCAATTACAACACGCCGAATCAAGGGGTTCTTTCCGGTAAGCGCGAAGAGATCTCCCGAGCTGAACAGCTGTGTCAACAACGCAAGATGCGTTGTACGCCCCTGGATGTGGCAGCGGCATTTCACAGCCCATTGGTGGCGGCGGCAGCCAAACCGTTCCACAATGCCTTGCAGAAGATTGACGTTCAGGCACCACAGTGCGCCGTTTATGCCAATAAAACAGCCTTGGCCTACCCCCACGAACCCGGTCAGATTACGACACTACTCGCCGAACAGATCGCCAACCCGGTCAAATTCGTTCGCCAGATCGAGCAGATGTACGCTGATGGCTTCACCACCTTTTTCGAGGTCGGCCCCGGTGCCCGCCTGACCGGTATGGTGAAAAAAATTCTCGCCGATAAAGAGATCCAGACCATTGCCCTGGATGCCTCCAACGGCAAACGCTCCGGTCTTGGCGATTTGGGCAAAGCGCTGGTACAACTGGCGGCCCTGGGGTGTCCAATTGATCTGAGTCGCTGGGATGACCAGTTTGTCAGCCGCATGGATCAAATGCCGGAGCCGAAACCGGCCAAAATGACCGTCACTTTGACCGGTGCCAACTACGTTAAGGAAAAACCGGCACGTCCGGCCAGCAAACGCCATCTCGTTGATGCCGACCAGATTCCGGCACCGACGTCGGCACCGGTAACGGCCCCACAACCGGCCGTAGCCCATGCCACCAGCAACGATGTTGCGGCGCTGAAATCCTTGCAGGACAACATGGCGGTCCTGCAGCAGATGCAGGAAGATACAGCGCGTCTCCATCAGAAGTTCCTTGAAGGCCAGGCTGCTGCCGTCGATGCCATGCGCGTCCTCATGGATCACCAACAGCCGACAATAGCCGGTGGCCACCCGGCTCCGATCACGCGACCAACGGCTGTGGCCCCTCAAGCGGCGACTCTTGCCCCAGCTCAACCTGCCATTCTCCAGCCTATGCCCCAGCCCGCATCTCAGCCAAGCGCCGAAACCTGTGCTACGGTCCAAGCCGCTCTGCTCGATGTGGTGGCGGAAAAAACCGGCTATCCGCAGGAAATGCTCGAATTGGACATGAGCCTTGATGCCGACCTCGGCATCGACTCTATTAAACGCGTTGAAATTCTTTCCGCAATGCAGGAGGCGGTTCCCGGTTTGCCCGCTGTGCAGCCAGAGCAACTCGGCACCCTGGAAACCTTACGCCAGATCGTTGACGCCTTGGGCACGGTTGAACCATCTGCGCAACCCGTGGTTGCCGCCGCAGCTTCAATGCCACAAGCCGGTACCAACGTTCAGGCGGCCCTGTTGGACGTCGTGGCAGAAAAGACCGGTTACCCGCAGGAGATGTTGGAACTCGATATGAGCCTCGATGCCGACCTTGGCATTGACTCCATTAAACGCGTTGAAATTCTTTCCGCGCTGCAAGAGGCGGTTCCCGGCTTGCCTGCGGTCCAGCCGGAGCAACTCGGCACCCTGGAAACCTTGCGCCAAATCGTTGAGGCTGTCGGAACCGTCGAATTGTCCGCACAACCTGTAGCGGCGGCATCACCAACCGTTTCAGGGCCAACCACCAACGTTCAGGCGGCCCTGCTTGATGTTGTCGCAGAAAAAACCGGTTACCCGCAGGACATGTTGGAACTGGATATGAGTCTCGACGCCGACCTCGGCATTGACTCCATCAAACGGGTTGAAATTCTTTCCGCACTGCAGGAGGCGGTTCCCGGCTTGCCTGCGGTCCAGCCGGAACAACTCGGCACCCTGGAAACCTTACGCCAAATCGTTGAGGCTTTGGGCACGGTCGAAGCCGCTGCCCAAGCCGGAGTTGCCGCAGCATTGGCAGTTTCCCACGCCGGCATCAACGTTCAAACCGCCCTGTTAGACGTCGTGGCGGAAAAAACCGGTTACCCGCAGGACATGTTGGAACTGGATATGAGTCTTGACGCCGACCTCGGCATTGACTCCATCAAACGGGTTGAGATCCTCTCTGCACTGCAGGAGGCGGTTCCCGGCCTGCCCGCCGTACAACCGGAACAACTCGGCACCCTGGAAACCCTGCGCCAGATTGTAGAGGCATTAGGAGCGACGGATGCCACACAATCATCCGATGTTGCAGCGGAATCGACACCGGCTGCAGCGGCCACTCCTGCCGCCAATACTGTTCAGGAGGCTCTGGTTGCTGTTGTTGCCGATAAGACCGGTTACCCGCAGGACATGCTTGAATTGGATATGAGCCTCGATGCCGACCTCGGCATTGACTCCATTAAACGGGTCGAGATCCTGTCCGCATTGCAGGAAGCCATGCCCGGACTTCCCGCTGTTCAGCCGGAACAGCTCGGCACGCTGGAAACCTTGCGCCAGATCGTTGAGGCACTGACCCAGCAGGCGCCAGTCGCAGAAGCTCAAGTCGTCGCACCTGAGGCGCCTCAGCCCAGTCCACAACCGGCACCTGAGCAAACCGCGGCCGTTAAAGAGCCCAATCCGGATGCAACGGTCCGCCGTGAGGTCATTCAACTCGATATGGTTGGCCAACAGCGGCAACCTTATGCTCTGGCCTCCGACGCCCCGCTGTGGCTGGTCGATGACTGCTCGTCACTGGTCCCGGCTCTGGCCAGCACCTTGAAGGGCGAAGGCTATCCGGTCAAAATTGTCAGTCCGACACAGACGGAAGTCCCGGAGAAACTCGCCGGTCTGGTCATCATTGCTCCGGAAATCGGCACCGACAGTCATTTCTTGCGTGACGCCTTTGCCTTGGTGCAACGTTGTGCACCGGCGCTGAAGAAACAATCGCAACAACAAAGTGCCTGCCTGATTACCGTATCACGCCTCGACGGCCAATGCGGCTTCGGCAGCCAGAGGCTGTTGCGTGATCCGTTGTCCGGAGCCCTGGCCGGACTGTGCAAAACAGCCCGGCTCGAATGGCCGGAGCTCACCTGTAAAGCGATTGACATCAGTGACGACATGACGGAGAAAGAGTTATCTACGGCACTGATTGATGAACTGCTTCACACCGGTCCGGTTGAAATCGGTATCAGCAGTCAGGGTCTGCTCACACCAGTGCTGGTGAACACTCCTCTGCCTGAAGACAGCACGTCCATTCAACTGACTGCGGAAGATATCGTTGTGATCAGCGGTGGTGCCCGCGGTGTCACCGCTGAGGTGGCAACTCACCTGTCCCAGAGTGGCCAGCCGACCCTGTTGCTGCTTGGTCGCAGTGAACTGCCGGACGCCGAACCCGACTGGCTGGCTGCTGCCCGGAGCGACGCTGAAATTAAACGCACCTTGATGGAGCATGCCGAGACACCGCTGAAACCTCGGCAACTTAATGATCAATGCACCCGCATCGTTCAGCAGCGTGAACTCACCGCCAACCTCGCCCGCCTGCGTCAGGCCGGGTCCACAGTGATCTACAAAGCATTGGACATCCGCGATGAAAAGGCGGTGGCCAATGCCCTTGCCGAAGCGCGTCAACAGGGCACGATTCGCGGCATCATTCACGGCGCCGGCGTGTTGGCGGATCGCAAGATCGAAGATAAAACCCTGGAGCAATTTGACCAGGTTTACTCAACGAAAGTCGCTGGATTACAGGCTCTGTTACACGCCAGCGCCAATGATCCACTGCGTTTTATTGTGTTGTTCTCCTCATCAACCGGACGTTTCGGCCGGGTTGGCCAGGTCGATTACGCCATGGCCAATGAGGTGCTGAATAAAACCGCCCAGGCGTTATCGCGCCAGAAACCGGACTGCCGCGTGCTGTCAATCAACTGGGGCCCCTGGGACGGTGGCATGGTTACGCCGGCCCTGAAGAAGCTGTTTGCCGAGGAAGGCATTGAAGTGATCGACCTGGCCGCTGGTTCCCGTTATCTGTTACAGGAACTGACCCAACAGGACGGCCAGGTTGAAATTGTCATTCTCGGCGATCACCAGGCTCCCAGAGACGATAAAAGCTCGGACTCCTCGGTTGCCCTGGGTACCAGCCCGATTACCGAATGCTATCCGGAATTGGCGTTAACCCTTGAGGTTAATCCCCAATCCATGGCGGTGCTAAAAGACCATGTCATCGATGGGATGGCGGTTGTCCCTGCGGCATTAATCATCGAGTGGATGGCCCACGGTGCCATGCACAATTACCCCGGAATGCAGTTTATCGGCTTTGATAACCTGCGCATTTTCAAAGGGATTCGTCTGACAGCCGACGAAGAGTACGCCGTGGAACTGCGCAACCAGCAGGGGCGCTTCGAAGAGGACCTGATGCGTGTGCCCATGCAAATTGTTGCGGCAAACTCGAAGCGAATTCATGCCAGTGGCGAGATTTTACTGTCGTCGTTTCGAGAATTGACTCCGCCGACCATCGTGCCACTCTCCGTCAATACGGATCAGGCGCAATCTCACGAGCAGATTTATGCCTCAGGCCACCTGTTTCATGGGGCACTGCTCCAAGGCATCCAACAGGTGGATGGCGAAGGCCCGGAAGGGATCGTCGGTGTTGCCGGGTTAGCCCCGTCACCACAACAATGGATGGCATCGCCGCTGCGTTATGACTGGCTGACCGATCCGATGGTTCTCGACAGCAGTTTCCAGATGATGATTTTGTGGAGTTTTGCCGAAAAAGACCAGGGGTCACTGCCCATGTATGCCGGGCACTACCGCCAATACCGAGAATCGTTCGGTACGACTCCGATCAACATTCAGTGCCGGGTGATCAAACAAAGTGGTCAGGTTATCGAAGCGGATATCGACTTTATTGATGCCGACAGTCAGGAACTCATCGCACGCCTTGAAGGCTATCAGTGCACCATGACACCGACGTTGGAACACTCATTTGCCAACAACACCTTATAATCTGACAAGCTGTTAAAAAAAGATCTGAGGAGCCCATGGACGGGCGACAAAAATCAAAACGAGTTGGTAATCCTTAAATTTTCCAAGCAAGCCGAAAATCGCATGTTCGGCTTGCTTGGTTGAAAAGCTCTACATAGGACTTATCAACTATATGCTCATGCATTGTCCGGTTGCGCCGGGCTTTTCTTCTGAATGGCATTGTTATGAAAACTTCTCATCGCTGCTTGCCGTGTTTTATCGAACAGACCCTGAGTGTTTTGCGCATGACCGATGCCTCACCGCAACAAACCGAAACCACTCTGCGTCAGGCATTGTCCCTGCTCAGTCAAATCGACTTCGATGCGACGCCGCCTCAAACCGCCCGGCTGCTGCACGCTTTAATCCGTGAGGAATTAGACCATCCAGACCCCTATGACGATGAGAAACGGCGCTACCAGACCCTCGCCTTACAACTCTACCCCCAACTCGAAGAACAGGTGAAAAACAGCGAAGATCCGTTGAAGACGGCCTTAAAGCTGGCCATTGCCGGAAACAGTATTGATCATGGCGTCTATCATGCCATGGATGAAGCACGCGCGCTGCAGGCCATCGACAGCGCCTTACATCTGCCTCTGGTCGGTGACGTCGAACGCCTGCGCAGCGAGGTCGCCAGCGCTGAATCGATCCTGTTTCTGGCCGATAATGCCGGTGAGATCGTTCTTGATCGCTTGTTGATCGAACAGTTGCCGTTGAATAAAACAACTGTTGTGGTTCGCGGCAAGCCGATTATCAACGATGCACTGTATGCCGAAGCCCGTCAAGCCGGGTTAACCGACATTGTTCAAGTGCTGGAGAATGGTGACAACACCCCCGGTACCGACCTGTCCCACTGCACGCCGGACACTCGCAACGCCTTTCACTCTGCCGACCTGATTCTCGCCAAAGGACAGGGAAACTATGAAACACTCAGCGACATTGACGCCAATATCGTCTTTCTCCTTAAAGCCAAGTGCCCGGTTGTCGCTGAACATATCGGTTGCCGACTTAATGACGCACTGGTGTTATTTCCTGAAGAAAACCAATAGAGAATTTCCATCCACAACATCATAAAAAAGCCACATTGCAACGGTTGCAATGTGGCTTTTTTTAAACATTGATTCTCTTAAAACAGCCGTTAAAACGCCCCTTCTCCCTCCAATACAGAATAGATCTCTTCCGCCATCACCCGATAACCACGGGCATTGAGATGGATGGAGTCAGACTTGTAGGACGGCGTACGCAACAGATCGGAGATCATGTCATCAATCAACACCACCTGATACTCATCAGCCAGTTCCCGGTACAGAGGAGCCTGTTCAGAAAACAGATTCTTTTCGGGAACCGCAATCAGCACCACCTGCACGCCCTGATTCTGGGCATATTCGATCATGGTGGCCAGATGTTTTTTGGTCTGCATCTGGTTGTGGTTGCGTAGAATATCATTGCCGCCTTCCAGCAGAATCAGCAACTCCGGCTCCGTATCGGCCAGAACCTTCGGCAGCCGCTTGGCACCCTCAGCCGTCGTTTCCCCCGAGATTCCGGCATTAACCACCTGACGCCCGGTAAGCTGTTGCAGCACGCTGGGATAACTGTCGGAACGGTTGGCGCCAACCCCGACGGTGAGACTGTCTCCAAAGGCGAGAATGACACCCTCTTGAGAAACTTTAGAAAGATGCGAGCGTTGACAGCCCGCCAGCAGGCCCAAAATCACGACCAGCCCCATCAACCATGTCACAGTGTTTCGCGTCACATTCAACCTCATAATTTCAGTTGTCTTGTCAGCTTGATGACCATGCTACGGCGCTTTTGGCCACAGGTCAATGTTACAAAAACATAACAAACTGTTCGGGTAACCTACATAGGTAACACTTTGGTCCAGGTACATAGGTAACACTTTTGTATCCTCATAGACACTTCACAAGGAGGTGCCTATGCCCTGGAAAGAGGTTAAACCTATGGAACAGAAGCTGCTCTTTATCGCCGATCACCTGCGGCGTGTCGCTAACTTCTCAACGCTCTGCAAATCTTATGGCATCAGTCGCCGCACAGGGTATAAGTGGCTCAATCGTTATCGCCAATTGGGACTTGATGGTCTCCAGAATCAATCGCGCTGCCCTAAAACCAACCCCTTAAAAACGCCCTATTGTGTTCGAGAGGCGATCATCAAGGTCCGTCGCGAGTACAAAGATCCTCCTGGAGCAAAGAAGATCAAGGTGTTGCTTGAACAAGAACACCCTGATTGGGATATCCCATCGAAGACAACCATCCATAAAATCCTCCTGGAGGCTGAACTGATTACGCCCAGCAAGTCTCGTCGGCGCGTTCCTGTTCACCCGCAACCTTTTGCTCCGGTTGATAAACCTAACCAGGTCTGGTCTGCAGACTTCAAAGGGCAGTTCAAGACCGCTGATGGCAAATGGTGTTATCCCCTTACCATCATGGATCATCACAGCCGTTATCTACTGGCCTGTCGTACGTTAAGTGCGACAACAACAGATGATACCATGGCGATCTTTGATCAATTATTTCGGCAATATGGCTTGCCGGAGCGTATTCGCACCGATAATGGTGCGCCGTTTGCCAGTAGTGGGCTTGCCGGATTATCCCACCTATCCAAGTGGTGGATTCGTCTGGGGATCGCCCCGGAACGCATTATGCCAGGGAAGCCGCAACAGAACGGACGTCATGAACGGATGCATTCCACCCTCAAAAAGGCTGCCATCACGCCTGCCGCTGGTAATGCCCAACAACAGCAAAAAGCGTTCGACCACTTTATTGACACCTATAACCATAAACGGCCCCACGAAAGCCTGGGCCAAAAAACTCCAGCGACAGTTTATGTGACGTCATCGAAAAACATGCCGGAGCAGTTGCCTGAGCTGGACTATCCTGCCCATTTCAATATTTGCCTGGTCAATCACAATGGCGTCATTTATCACTTGAAGCACCGGGTTTACATCGCGTGTCTGCTCAAGGGAGAAAAAGTAGGGCTGGAGCAGACCAGTGACACACAATGGAATGTGTACTTTGCAAATATCAAACTTGGTCACTTCGACATGAGTGACATAACAACGGATCGCAACGGCTATATCAGCCTCAATGTGTAAACCATGTAGGTGGACTTTTCTGTTACCTATGTACTTGACCCGGACAAACTCTGCCCGCCATACCGTCGACATGAAACGTAAAGACTTTTGGTCGTTTTTTACGGAGTAATGCTTTGAAAAAATTTACCGGAATCGTTGTCGTCAGCACAGTTCTTTTTCTGCCGGTTTTGTCCTTGGCGGCAGCAGTCATCATTATTGAGAAAATTGACCCGCAACACACCCTGACGGTTCTTGTCGATAATTTTCACCGTAAACAGGTGCGCTTATACGGCATTGACATCCCTGATGAAGACCAACCCTATGGCATCGCCGCAACCCGCCGTTTGAAACGACTCGCCCGCCAGCCGTTCCAGATTCAAACCATACGTCAGGATGAACAGGGACGAACCGTTGCCCTGCTCATAACCAGCACAGGACGTTCAATCAACGAACAGATGGTGGCACAAGGCTATGCCTGGGTGGACAACAAACAGTACCGCGAAGAGCTCTGTTCAGGCTGGCTCGATGCACAGATCAAAGCCAAGCACGAAAAGATCGGACTGTGGTCACAACCCAATCCACAGCCTCCCTGGCAATGGCGCAAGAGACAACATTGACACGGACCGAGGGCCAGTTCTCCTTGAACGTAAACGACAGGTCTGTACCTTTACGTTTGTGTATTGCGATCGCATGCCTGTCTTTCATAACCATGATTGTTGTCATTAATTCCCACTCTGCCTGATCACAAAACTATCGAAATTAAATATTTGTCGCTTTGCGCCCTCATTGATACGATCATATCGTCTAGACACTATCGTAACATTAATCAGAAAAGGAGAACAACATGAACAGAAGGGATGCTTTAAAATCCCTTGGCCTGGTGACGGCTACTGGAGCGACAGCTCTGGCGGCAACGCCACTTTTTGCCGGGGATGAAAAAAACACAGAGAATCCGATTCCGGATTCCCCCTATTATGGTGCCGCACAAACCCACAACGGCCATGCCATGCGCACTCGCTGGCCGTACACGGAGCTGGACCCTGATGCCGTAGCGCAACGGGCTTACGACAACTACTGGGCAGGTGAATGCATGTACGGAGTCACTGCCGCACTGGTGGACACACTGAGGGAAAAAATCGGCGGCCCCTACCATGCCTTTCCCAGCATGGCATCACTGTACGGCCTGGGCGGTGTTCTGGGTTGGGCAACCGTTTGCGGAGCCTTGAATGGCTCTGCGCTCGTGGCAACCCTGGTCGCCAAAAAGCCCAATGCCGTCGTTGATGAGATTTATGCTTTTTACAGCTATGAGAAACTGCCCAACCATTTTCCGGCCAAGCGCCGTCACGGTGATGTAGAAATTGTTCGCACCGTTGCCAATTCACCGCTCTGCCATGCCTCAGTCACCAACTGGTGTAAAGCCTCGGGTTACAAATCCTTCGACGTTGAACGCAAGGAACGTTGTGCGCTGGTGGACTGTTCCGTGGCCCGCTATCTGGTCGAGCTGTTGAACAAAGACCACCGTGGTGAATTTGTCGCCGCTTATCCGCTACCGGAATCCGTCCAGCAGTGTCGCGAATGTCATGGTAAAGGCAGTGAGATGGAAAACACCCGTGGGAAAATGGAATGCGTCTCCTGCCACGACGATAAAAAACAGGACCACTATTAATCCGTTGGACGGTTTCAACACCGCTTCCCCCCCTTTTACCTTATCCTCTATATCAGCACGGCATCCGATCTCATTCTGATGCCGTGCTGATAAAATGAATTTTCGTTCCGAGGAATCGTACGATTCTCGCCTTGCACAAACATTTGAAGCGGATGTGCCGCAACAGGATGTTTACTTTCCCCTCTTAGAAGTCTAACGACCCGCCTGCGTCGCTAACCATTTTCTTGTCGGCTAACCACCACCTATCTCCTGAACAATCATTTATTAATCGCGCCGGATCAAGATTAGAAAAACAAAGCACACCATCACAACAAAGATGTTAGATGCACAAACAACGGTGTTGATTCCCATGATTTTTTTCACAAACGTTGACCCAACCAAGGAGGAAAGCATGAAATGTAAGGGGTTATTTGGCCGAACATTCTACCGTTCAGCCATGATGCTGCCACTACTGGCCGGACTGGCTCTCAGTGGATGTAGTGACAGCAGTTCAAAATCCGCAGTCGATGACGGCATTGAGATGAATTTCTCGGCCGTTTCCACCCCGGTAAGCGATGCAGACAAACGGGAAATTCTCGCTTCGGACAGCATCTCCGTCGACGGCACCAGCTATGCTATCGGTTTTAACACCCTGCTGCGCAGCGGTGACACATTTGGCGATGAAACGTTCGGTCTGATTCGCAATTATGTGGGCGCGCCAGTTCTACAGGAAGACGGCTCGGAATTCATCTCCAACTCCACCGACTTCACCTCACTGCTGCATCTCGGCGACAAAATCTACAGTGTCACCCATTTTGAAAGTCAGCCGGGCGGCATGTATCTCAGTGAACTGGAGCAGGATGAAAACGGTTATTTGACCGCCGTTAGCACCCGCAGCATCGACTTCTCCAAATGGGGCGGTCTCTGGACCCCTTGCGCCGGCAGCGTCACGCCGTGGAACACCCACCTGGGCTCCGAAGAATACGAACCGGATGCCCGCAGCTACGAGCTGGCTACCACCAAGGATGAGATCGGCTCCTACTTCGGCAGCATGTCAAACTATTTCGACGTCAACTTCTATGACAATGAGGTTTCTGCTGAAGACATCAAGGCCGTGGTCAATCCCTATGCCTACGGTTACCCGACTGAAGTCATCGTTCAGGAAGACGGCAGTCACAGCGTCATCAAACACTATGCCATGGCGCGTGTGGCCATTGAGCTGGCCTATGTCATGCCGGACCAGAAGACCGTGTATATCTCCGATGACGGCACCAATGTCGGCCTGTTCATGTTTGTCGCCGATACCGCCGGTGACCTCACTGCCGGTACCCTTTACGCCGCGCAACTCAATCAGACTTCGGATCAAAACGGTGGTTCCTTCACCCTCAACTGGATCAATCTTGGTCACGCGACCTTTGATGAAATCAAGCAAGCTCTTGATGACCACGTAGTATTCAGCGATATCTTTGATGCCATTGATCCCAACGAAGACAATACCTGTGCCAGCGGCTACACGTCAATCAACACCACCTGGGGCCATGAATGTCTGGCCGTGCGTGAAGGAATGGACACCATCGCCTCACGCCTTGAAGCACGTCGCTATGCCGCTATCAAAGGGGCAACGACAGAGCTGCGCAAAGAAGAAGGAATCACCTTCGACGTCGACAACATGAGCTTGTTTGTAGCCATGAGTGAGGTCGGCAAAGGGATGGAAGACAACTCAAGCTACGATATCGGTGGTCCCAACCATGTACGCCTGCCCGCCAACAAGTGCGGCACCGTCTATAAGCTGGCCGTCGCCACCGATGCGACCATCGGCAGTGACTATGTCGCCCAGGACATGGTCGGTCTGGTCAGCGGTATTCCGACCAGCTACCCGGAAGACAGCGATTACGCCAACAACACCTGCGACATTAATGGCCTGGCGAATCCCGACAACATCACCTTTATCACCGGCCAGGACACCCTCATCATCGGTGAAGACACCGGCAGCGGTCACCAGAATGACTTGATCTGGTCTTATGACATGTCCGAAGCCGCCCTCACCCGCATCCAGACCACACCGTACGGATCGGAAACCACCTCACCCTACATCTACCCGAGCCTCAACAGCTTCGGTTACCTGATCAGCGTTGTTCAGCATCCTTATGGCGAGTCCGATCAGGATCAGCTCAGCGATTCCACTGATGCCGCTGCTTATGTCGGTTACATCGGGCCGTTCCCGGCGTTGGGTGCAGAAGGTCCGACATCGGTCGATAACAGCCTCGGTCGCCAGGGCATGACCACCGTCAACTTCCTCGATGTGCCGGTTCCCACCACGGACAGTGAAAAGCGCAAAGTCTGGGGCACACCGTCCGTTTCAGTCAATGGTGCGGGGACCGCTATCGGTTTCAACACCATTCTGCGTAGCGGCGACACTCTGGGTGGCAACACCTTTGGTCTGCTGCTGGACAGTGACGGCAATGCCGTTACCGAAGAAGACGGCTCCGTCAGTATCTCCAACAGTAACGATTTCTCGTCGCTGCTTGATGTGTACGGTTCATTGTTCATGGTGTCCCAGTTTGAAAGCCGTCCGGCTGCCATGTACGTCAGCGAACTTTCTCAGGATGAAAACGGTTTTCTTGAAGCCGTCTCCACCCGTCCCATCGACTTCTCCGCCGTTCGCGGTGGCTGGGTCCACTGTGCCGGCAGCGTGACCCCGTGGACAACACATCTCGGCTCCGAAGAGTACGAGCCCAATGCCCGCTTCCATGATGCGGCAACCGGGATCATCACCGAATCGGATGGTGTGACGGAAGACACCTATTACAGTGCCATGGGCGCTTATTACGGTGGTGATCTGACGCAACTCAATCCCTATGACTACGGTTACCCGGTTGAAGTGGCCGTCACCGATGCCGCGGGCGGCACCAGCGTGACCAAGCATTACGCCATGGGCCGCATGGCACTGGAACTCGCCTATGTCTTGCCGGATCAGAAGACCGTGTACATGTCGGATGACGGCACCAATGTCGGTCTGTTCATGTTTATCGCCGATACAGCCGGTGATCTGAGCGCCGGGACGTTGTATGCCGCCAAATTCACCCAAACCAGCGCCGTCAACGGCGGTTCGTTCAACCTGGGCTGGATCAGCCTCGGCCACGCCACGAACAGTGAAATTGACGCCCTGCTCACCGGTGAAAACAAACTGACCTTTGACGATCTCTTCAGCGTTGAAAATCCGGCTGCCGACGGCACCTGTTCCGTCGGCTTCACCCCGGTCAACGCCGGTCATGAGTCGCCCTATCTGGAATGTCTGCAGCTCAAGGCGGGCATGGAGGCCGCGGCTTCCCGCCTTGAAACCCGTCGTTACGCCGGTTACCTTGGTGCGACCACGGAGCTGCGCAAAGAGGAAGGGATCACCTTTAATCCCGACACTAATACCCTCTATATCGGCATGAGTGAAGTCAGCAACGGCATGGAAGACAACCATGCCACGTACGACCTCAACGGCAACAACGACATTCGCCTGCCCAAGAACAAATGCGGTACGGTTTATGAACTGGCGCTGGGCACGGACGGCACCATCGGCAGCAACTATGTCGCCACGACCATGAGCGGTCTGGTCAGTGGTATTCCGACCAGCTACCCCGAAGACAGTGTCTATGCCGGTAACACCTGTAATGTCAACGGCATCGCCAACCCGGACAACGTCACCTTTATGCCGGGCTACAACACGCTCATTATCGGTGAAGATACCGGCAGTGGCCACCAGAATGACCTGATCTGGTCCTACAATCTGACCGCCGGTGAACTGACCCGTATCCAGACCACACCGTACGGTTCGGAAACCACGTCGCCCTATTTCTATCCCAACGTCGGCGGCAACGGTTATCTGATGAGTGTTATCCAGCATCCGTACGGCGAGTCGGATCAGGACCAGTTGAGCGATTCCAGTGAGGCCGCCGCGTATACCGGTTATGTCGGTCCGTTCCCGAACATGGAAGAATAGTCACAACAGTTCTGCCGCTGTTGCCTGTACATGTAATACAATCCGGGGGGCCGAAAAGGCCCCCCTTTCCTCGTTGTGAGGGAAGGAGTTTATTATGCTGAAATATCTGGTTTCACTTATTCTTCTCGCGCTGCTCACTGCCTGTGGCGGCGGTGGCGGCGGCAGTTCGTCATCAAGCCCGGATACGTCAACACCGGTGACCGATCCGGACGACGGAAGCTATACCTACGCCACCACGGATTTACGCAGTACCACCATCACCAATACCGCCGCCTATATTGTGCCGCAGTGTTATACGGTAACCCAGCCCGAAGAAGGCGGCACCGCCTATAATCCCTGTTTTACCTGCCACACCGCGTCGGTTCCACCCAATTACGTCGATGATTACGACCTGCAGTTGGAATACAGCTTCCCGGCAGCCCTGCTGACCAACCCCTGGACCAATCTGTTTGTCGACCGTCGTGCCCGGGTCGCGGCGATCTCCGACAGTGCCATCCTCGATTACATCCGCACCGACAACTACATGAACAGCGACGGCGAAATCATTCTGGCCAAGAAGCTCACTCATCTGGCGCTGGATTGGGATTTTGACGAAGACGGTGTGTGGGACGGCTACATCCCCGATTGCCGGTTCAATTTTGATGAGCAGGGTTTTGATCGTCATGGTGAGGACTACACCGGCTGGCGGGCGTTTGCCTATGCGTCCTTTCCCAGCACCTTCTGGCCGACCAATGGTTCGGTCAACGATGTGTTGATCCGTCTGGCCGACAGCTTTCAGAATGGCGTCAGCGGTGTCTTCGATCTCAATGTGTACAAAATCAATCTGGCCATTGTTGAAGCCGTGGTCACGCGACGCGACGTGCAACTCTATGGCCATGTCGATGAAACCCGCTACGGCGTCGATCTGAATAAAGACGGCGAGCTGGGCATGACGGACACCGTCGTCTTTGACTGGGCGCCGACCGAAGGACGCACCATGACCTATGTCGGTCAGGCCAAAACGCAACTGGACGCGCAAGCGATTCACCTTGCCGCCGGTTTGTTCCCGGAAGGCACGGAGTTTCTCCATACCGTGCGCTATGTCGATCTTGACGACAGCACCGACGCGACCAAGCTGGCACCGCGCATCAAGGAGCTGCGTTACGCCGTCAAGCGCAACTGGCAGACCTATTCCGACCTGTTGCAAGCCGCCTTGGATGAAGTCAAGGAGAACGACGATTTCCCCGACCGCACCCGTCAGTTGATCGGCAATGTCGAGCAAGGCATGAACAATGACCAGGGGTGGCTCTATCAGGGATTTATTGAAGATGCCGCCGGTGACTTGCGGCCGCAGACCTATGAAGAAACCGCCTTCTGCATCGGTTGTCACGGCGGTATCGGCGGCACCGTTGACGGCATTTTTTCGTTTCCGCGCAAACTGGCCGCCGACCGCACTGCGCGCCAGGGCTGGTATCACTGGACCCAGATCAACCGCCAGGGCACGGTTGAACCAAAAATCGAAATTGACGGTGCCGGTGTGCAATACGAGTACAGCTTTTACCTGATGTACAACGGTGCCGGCGATGAATTCCGTAACAACAGTGAAGTGATGGATACTTTCTTTCTTGCCGACGGCAGTGTCGACAGCGACACATTGCAGGAGTTGCACGACGATGTTTCCCTGCTGCTCTACCCGTCACGTGAACGGGCTCTGGAGATGGCCAAAGCCTATAAAGTGATCGTCGAAGAACAAAGTTACATCCATGGACGCGATGCCACGGTCACCGCCCCGGCCAATGTGCATCAGACCATCACGGAAGGCCAACTCACCGGCATCGAAACAGCCACCAACAAAGGTAAGTTCATCAACGCCCTCGGCCCGGTGCGCACCTGGCACCATGACACTGCCCTGACTCACGGCAGTGATGAGCTCAACGCATTGACCGGCGGTGATGGCTCCACACCGGATTCCAGCCGCTATCAGATCGATGCAAACGGCCTGATCTATCCGGCCTCCTACAGCCTGGCCGGAGCCGAGTTCGGTTTCAGCTTTCCGCCGCGACTGCCGTTACCGACCCGGCAGCTGATCCCCAACGACACCATTGAATCGTGCTACCGCTGCCATCGTCTGCCCTCACCCATGCCGCCGGATCATCCCGACGCCGATCCCGTGGTGGTTTTTCCCACAACCTACGGCAGTGAAAACTATCCTCTGACGCAATTGACCAGTGACCCGGCCCGGGACACCATGCCGGTGACCAGCCCGGACGGCAATCTGGTCTCGTGGGTCTCCACCCGCAGCGGCCTGGAGCAGATCTGGCTAATGAACCCGGACGGCAGCAATAAGCATCAACTGGCTCCTTCCCCTTCGCGACAAGGCTGGCAACGGTTCAGCCCGGACAGCCAACAGATCGCATTCTGGGCGTATGACGCCGACAATAACATGCACCTGTTGCAGCTCGCCGATCTCTCCGGCAACGTCGCCACCCTCGACAGCAGCAGCCAGGGCATTGAGCGGCCGGTGTTTACTCCGGACGGCAATTATCTCGCCTACGCCAAACAGACCGATGGCAACTGGGATGTGTGGCTGATTTCAGTTGACGGTCTGACCAGCTACCAGCTGACCAGCGCCGTGGATATGGAAACCTCGCCCTGGTTTAACTCTGATGGTGTCATGGCTTACAAGGTCGCTCCATCCGGGGAGTACGGCCTCACCGTCGAACAGTTCATGACCTTTGAAAACGGTTATGCCAATCCGCACAGTTACACCTGGACCGGCCCGCACTCGGTCCAACTCAGCGACATGGCCGGTGACGGCGTCGGTATCTCCTTTACCGCCGAAGCTATGAGCGACACCAGCGGCAAGGACCGTATCAGCTATCTGGCCGTCATCGCCGATCTGGTGCTTGATGACAGTACCGATACCGCCGCTGCCGACAACATACGGTTGATCTCAAAGTCGGCCACGCTCGGCGACCGCGGCATCCTGTTTTCTCCCGATGCAACTAAAGCAGTGTTCTGGTCCTACAATCAGGATGGCCGCGCCGGATTATGGCTCTACGATGTCGCCACCGACATCAGCACCCAGTTGACCACGCAAGGTTACGACTTTGAGCCGGTGTGGTCGGCAGACGGCAACAGCCTGTTTTTCACCTCTACGCGCGACGGCAGTCAGTACGATATCTGGAAGTTGGCTTTGTAGAAAATAGATAGAAAAAAAGATAAAACAACAAAAGCCGGGGTACGAAACAGGGACCCCGGCTTTAAAATGTCCAACGAAAGGAAGCTTCGCGGCGTGTTCGAATCGTGCCATGAGTTGACCACTTAAAGAGCAGAATGCGCATAAGCCCGGACAACTTTGTCCTCAGTACCCACATATCATCCTTCCCCTGACAGGCTGTTTGCAATATTTCTTTCGTCGTTGAAAAACCCCGGACGGTTTTTTCCAACCTCCTGCTAATCCCTTTCAGTTGTCAACAGTTATAACGTCTCAACCAGGCTTGTTGGACCAGGAATAGATCATGTTGTCCCTTAGTCTCTCAACTTCAGCAGCATGATGTAATCTTCGTCCGTTTCATCGCTTATTTCAAATCCGAGATTTTGGTACATTTTCACAGCATAGTTCTGTTTTTGAACACTTAAAGAAGCCTGGTGATAGTCTTCATTTTTCAAATGGGAAATCATTTTTCCCATCAGGCGTGTGCCGATGCCCAGGTTCTGAAACTCACTGAACACAGCAATGGCAAATTCCGGCGTTTTGTCGTCAATATGACCAAAACCTTTAATTTCACCCGCCAGGATGCGAACCCAAACGCCTCCGATGATTGTTCCCCGTAAAACGGCGACTAAACAATAATCACCTTTTTTCCGGCCAAAATCTTGTATATAAATCCTGATTTCTGGAAGATTAATGGCATTACGCGGGATGGGGTTGCGTCTGTCTGGTTGGAAAAGTACGGCATATAGCAAGTCGTCAAGATGATGCAGCTCGTCTTTTTCAATCTCGCGGATGACCACTTCGGCAACATTCACTTTTTCCAGGTCTTTTGGCGACATGCTTTTCCCTGCGGATAAATTGTTACGAAATTTCGTCTGGCGTTAAGGGTCGTTCTCAATAGGCTTTCATGACAGAGGTCTTCAAGTCTTTTATCGTGGAACCGGCAGCAGCTTTCCAGAGCCTCTTGCCATCAAGGTTTGGTCATGTCAACGAGCCGGTCCAAAAGAGCAAAATACTCCTCGGAGCTGATCGCTCCCATCAGGTTGGCCGACCATGCGCCGTCAAAGGCATAGCGCGCGATGTGCAATGCCGGATCGTGATCCGTCTCGTGGTGCACCGCCAACCTGGCATGAATCCAGTCGTTCCACAGGTTGTGAAATTGCGGCTCGGTTAAGGCACACAAGGAAAAGGCTTTCCACATGTCGGCCTTGCTGCGCGGAGCAACGTTTTTCAAAGCCACCATGATATAGGCCCGGGTAAAACGGCCATAGGCAACCGGATCCTCGGCAAGCAGATGATCAATCTCATTATCCAGCTTGTTGAGAAAATCGCCAAAAACTGATTCGATCAGCTGTTTTTTGTCCCTGAAGTGGTGCAAAAGGCCGCCTTTGGTTACGCCGGCGGCATCGGCAACCGCCTGGATGGTCAGGCCTCCAGGGCCCTGTTCGGCGGCAATACGCGCCGCGCATTCGATGAGTTTATTGCGGACTTTTTCCGGTTGTTTTTTGCGTTTATGCGGGGTGGTCATATCTACCTCATTTCCACTTCTTGCATGGGCTGCCAGCCGCC
Organism: uncultured Desulfuromonas sp.; assembly: GCF_963676955.1. Classification (NCBI taxonomy): domain Bacteria; kingdom Pseudomonadati; phylum Thermodesulfobacteriota; class Desulfuromonadia; order Desulfuromonadales; family Desulfuromonadaceae; genus Desulfuromonas; species uncultured Desulfuromonas sp. Next base: position 3,111,778 of record NZ_OY781461.1, read on the forward strand.
GCCGAGGGCCCGGTAAAGGCGCACTGTATTCTGGCTGACGGCCCCTTCACTGACAACACGCTGCTCTTGAAAGGTCAAGAGGGAGCGCTGCGCATCGAGCACGGTATTGAAATCGACAAGACCATTGCGGTATTGATCTTTGGCCAAATCCTCGGCGACTTGCGCCGCGACCACAGCGCGGTTCAGCGCGTCGTAACGCTCCTGTTCCTTACGATAATCCATCAGGGTCGTGCGCACCTCTTCCACGGCGCTCAACACGGCGGATTCATAAGCGTGCAGATATTGCTCGCGAACCGCCTCCTGCGCTTTGATGTTGTTGCGAATGGAGCCGAAATAGAAAATCGGCCATTGTACGCCGGGAATCATACTGTAGCGTTGACTCTCCGAAGTCAGTAAGTCCGAGGCATTGAGGGATTCCAGACCGATGGAGCCGGTCAGGGTAAAGCGTGGATAGAGGTCGGCCGTGGCGACACCGACCCGCGCCGTCTGGGCGGCGAGTTGGCGTTCGGCACGCTGAACATCGGGACGGCGGCGCAACAGATCGGCGGGAATGCCTTCAACCACGACGCTGGAATGGGGAATGTCGTTCATCGTCGCCAGTTCGAGGGTGCCCGGCACAACCCCGACCAACACGCACAGGGCATTGTAGGCGGATTCCACGGCGGCTTCGAGGGTGGGAATCGTCGAACGGGTGCTCTCCATATTGTAGGTGGCCTGTTGCAGAGCCAGCTCATTGGTCAGACCGGATCGCCAGCGGTCATCGAGAATGGCATGGGTTTCTTGCTGAAGGTTTAAATTGTCACGTGCCACAACCAGCTGATATTGGGCGGTGCGAAACGTGATGTAGGCCAGAGCCGTTTCCGCGGCCACGGAAACCTGCACATCGCCCAGATCAATCAACAGGGCTTGCCAGTCGGCATTGGCCGCTTCAACACTGCGGCGGGTGCCGCCGAACACGTCGATCTCCCACGCCGCATCGACGCCCGTATCATACAAGGTGGATTCACCGGCATTGTCCGACGCATTTTCAGACGTTTTCCGGCGCGAAACCGAACCGAGGGCGTCAAAGGTCGGCCACAAGGCGGCTTTGCTTCGGGCCAGCGTGGCACGGGCTTCACGCACCCGAGCCACCGCTGTTTTCAGATCGCGGTTGTTGGCCAGCGCCTGTTGCACCAGAGCGGACAACTGTGGATCCTTGAACTGGGTCCACCAGTCGGCAACTTCCACAGACCGGGTGACGGCGCCCTCAATGGTGACCGGATCAGGCCGGTGATAATCCGGTCCGACGGTCATGCAGCCGTTCATGAACAATGGCAGGAGCAACAGCAGCAAAGTGCTCAGATGGGAGCGGTTATGGCGCAAACGGAACGCATGGCCCTTCTCGCGCCAGGTCTGGAACAGCACGTACAGTGCCGGGACCAGAACAATGCCGACCAGCGTCGCGGCGACCATGCCGAAGAATACGGTGGTGCCGATGGAGCGGCGGCTGGCCGATCCGGCCCCGGAGGCAAACACCATCGGCAGCACGCCGAGAATAAAGGTAAACGCGGTCATCAACACGGCGCGAAAACGCTGTCCGGCCCCTTCCGCGGCGGCGTCGAGGATCGACAGCCCCTCTTCACGCTGGGTTGACGCGAATTCGACGATAAGAATGGCGTTCTTACTGGCCAGCCCGACCAGGAGAATGACGCCGAGCTGGGCATAGATGCTCAGCGGCAGATGAACAATCATCAGTCCGGCCAGTGCGCCGAGAACGGCGACCGAGGTCGAAACGATGACCGGCAGCGGGATAATCCAGCTTTCGTACTGCGCCACCAGGAACAGGTAACCGAACAACACGGCCATCAACAACAGAACATAGGTGCCGCCGGAAGAGCGTGCTTCCTGATAGCTCAGACTCGACCAGTCAAAGGTGTAGCCGCGCGGCAGATGCTCTTTGGCAAGAGCGGTCACCCTGGCCATGGCATCGCCACTGCTGATGGACGGCATGACAATGGCATTGATGCTGGCGGAGCTGAATTTGTTGTAGCGTTCGATCGTTCGCGGTGCCAGCGTGGTATCGACGGTGACGAGACTGCGCAGCGGCACCATGTCGCCGCTGTTGCTCTGCACATAGATGCCATCCAACGCATCAATGCTGTTGCGATACGGCCAGTCGGCCTGAATAACGACCTTGTTGACCTGCCCGCCGAAGTTGACGTCATTGACATAGAGCGAGCCGAGATAATTCTGCAACACGCTGAACACCCGGCCGACCTCAACATTCATCAAGGCCGCCTTGACCCGATCCACTTCGAGATGCAGATGGGGCGTATTCGATGAATAGGTACTGAATGCCATCATGATCTCCGGCGCCATGTTCAACTGCATGAGAAAACTGTTCAGCACCGCCTGCAGCTTTTGCGGATCATCCTCTTCCGTGGCCTGCAAACGGATATCCATACCGCCGCTGACGCCGAGCCCCATGATCGCCGGCGGTGTAAACAGGTTGAGTTGCGCACTCGGCACCGCGGCCATTCGTGCCTGAAATTTCTGCTGCAACGCGGCAATGGCCAGCTGCGCCGACTCCCGCTTGGACCAGTCTTCCAGGCCGATCATAAAGAAGGCGACATTTTCACCGGAACCGCCCATCATGCTGAATCCGGTAATCTGCATGACGAATTTGACGCCGTCCTCTTCTTTGAGCGGCGTGACCACAGCGTCAAGCACCTGCTCTGAGCGGCCGAGACTTGCGCCTTCAGGCAGTTGCAGCATGCCGAAAATGATCCCCTGATCCTCATCGGGCAAAAAGGTGGTCGAACTGTGCGAAAACAGCAGATAACTGCCGCCGACTGCCCCCATCAGGATCAAGGCCGTCACCACCAGACGGCGGGCTATCCCCAGGCTGAACGCCACATAACGACCACGCAAACGTCCCAGGGTGGTATTGAACCATTTCAACGGCCCATGCTCTTTGGGCGGAACAATGCTGAGCATGGTGGCGCACAACGCCGGACTTAGGGTTAAGGCATTGACCGTTGAAAAAAGTACCGCGGCGGAAATGGCGACGGAAAACTGCTGATAGATCTTGCCGGTGATGCCGCTCATAAAACCCACCGGCACAAAGATGGCCAGCAACACCAGCGTGGTGGCGATAACCGCGCCACTCACCTGCTCCATGGTCTTGATCGTCGCCGCTTTGGGATCGAGCCCTTCGCGGGTCATCAACTCCATGACCCGTTCGACGACGACAATGGCATCATCCACCACCAGGCCAATGGCCAGAACAAGACCGAACAGCGTGAGGATATTGATGCTGTAACCCAACACGCCCAGCACCATAAAGGTGGCGCACAACGATACCGGAATCGTCAACGCGGGGATCAGGGTGGCGCGCCAGTTTTGCAAAAAGACATAGCACACCAGCACCACCAGGAAAAAGGTCAGACCCAGCGTGGTGACGATCTCCCAGATACTGGTACGGACGAATTCCGTCGCGTCGTACGGCAAAACAAGTTCCAGCCCTTCGGGAAACTGTTGTTTTAATCGCTCAACCTCGTCACGAACCGCATTCATGGTGTCCAGTGCATTGGACCCCGGTGTACGGTTCAGGCCCATGGCCACGCAATTATCGCCGTTGTATTTGGCGTTAAACAGGTATTGATCCGCGCCCTTTTCAATTCGGGCAACATCTTTGAGATAGACGACGGCACCATCGGAGCCGGTGCGGATCACGATGTCGGCGAAGTCGTCCGGATCGTTGAGCCGTCCCTCTGTTTTCAGGCTGTATACCAGTTCGGAGGAACCGTCACCCGGCGCCGCGCCGAGCGAACCGATGGAGGCTTGCAGGTTTTGCGCCCTGATGGCTGAAGCGACATCTTCCGGGCTGAGATCCAACGCGGCCAGACGGTCGGCATCCATCCACACACGCATGCTGTATTGGGCACCCCATATCTGGGCGCGGCTGACGCCGGAAATACGCTCCAGCGCCGGTTTGATGATTTTTGTCGCATAATCACTCAGGAAAAGATCATCGAGACTGCCGTCCGTCGAACGCAACAGCATAAAACCGAGCATGTCGCTCGATTCCGTCTCGACGGTCACGCCCTGCTGGGTCACTTCGCTGGGCAACAGCGGTTCGGCCTGGGCCACACGGTTCTGCACCTTGACCTGTGACATGTCGGTATCCGTGCCGACTTCAAACGATACCGTGAGCTGATAACTGCCGGTGTTATCCGAACTCGACGACATGTAGATCATGTTTTCAACGCCGTTGACCGCATCTTCAATCGGGCTGGCCACGGTCGCCGCCAGCACTTCGGCACTGGCGCCGGGATAACTGGCCCGCACAATGACCTGAGGCGGCGTGACTTGCGGATACTGGGCGATCGGCAGCGAGAAAATCGACAAAATCCCCGCCAGCATCAAGACAATCGATACAACCCCCGCCAGACGGGGTCGTTCTATAAAAACGCGGGAAATCATTGCGTCACCTTCTGCAAGGTCACCTGAGCCGTAACGCCCGGCTGCACTTTTTGCAGACCGTCAACAACGACACGATCACCGGCTTTCAGGCCGGAAAGCACTTGCCGGTCTCGGCCCAGCGTTTTGCCCAGCGTGACACGGGCCACGCTCAACAGGCCGTTGTTGTCCGCGGTCAGCACATAATTGCCCTGTGTATCAACCAATAACGCCTGTTGCGGCACACGCAGTCCCATGGGCCGCCGAGCTTTTTCGAGCAGAATATTGACATAGCTGCCGGGAATCAGCAGCCCATCGGGATTATCAAACAGAAAGCGCAGGGCGATGGTGCCGGTCTGCGTATTCATCTCGTTATCGGCAAACGCCCTGGTGCCGACGCCGCCATAAAGCGCCTTGTTCGGCAGGCGCACCCTGGCGACATAATCATCAGCCGTGCCGGACACTTCGCGCTGGCGTAACGAGACATAGGCACGGTCCGTGATGGAAAAAACCACCCGAATGGGATTCATCTGAACAATTTTGGCCAGATCGCCGGACGCCGCGGTAACATAATTGCCCTTGGTCACCAACGCCGCACCGATGCGGCCACTGATCGGCGCATGAATCTCGCAAAACCCCAGATCAAGCTCGGCCAGATTCAGGTTAGCTTGCGCCTGCTGCACCGCGGCACGGGCCTGGAGTTCGTCACTTTCCGCCGTTTCAAGGTCGGTTTGCGCAATACTCCGTTCGCTGACCGCGCGCAACCGTTTCAGATATTTCGTCGCCCGCTCCAGCTCGGCATGTGACTGAGCCAATTCCGCGCGGCGCACCTCTACGGTAGCCTGATAACGCCGTTTATCAATGGTAAACAGCAGAGTCCCCTGTTTGACGAAGTCACCTTCCTTGAAATGAACCTCATCGAGATAGCCGGACACCTCCGATTTGACGACGACATCCTCAACCGACTCCACCGCGGCAATATATTCTACCTGCGTGTCTAAAGGGGTTTCAGAAATCACCTGTGCCACGACTTGGGGCTGCGGTCTCTGACCGGCCCCCATCGGTGCTTGTTGCGGCTGGCCCGGTCCCATGAGGTTGTGGGCAAAAAATCCCGCTGCAACGGCAACGACGATGCCAATCAAATAACTTAATGTTTTTAAGGCATTGTTCTTCATAAAATGAACAGCTCCTTCGAGTAGAAAGCTCAGCACGTTCCGACCGGGTTCACTGCCGGTTATGAGGTTAACAGGCAAAACTACACGCTACAACATACCGACCATCTGGTATGTTTTCAACTTAAAACATTTTGCCAGAGAACAGCAGTATAGCAGGCTCGCAGCCAAGAGCGATTATCACGGCATCTCGGCGACAGGGGAAAAAGATGCTGTTCTCCTTCACCATGAGAACTTAACTGTTTTTCAAGGGGGGGGACAGAGGTGATCGAGGAGGCAGTCGCGAGATGCATGCACCACGTTCACTCTGGTGTAGTGGTGCTGCACGGCGTTGCAAAATTTTGCTGTGGGTGGAGCCAAGGCTCTCACCTTGTGTCATCGGCCCAAGGTAAAAAATCCGCGACACGGGCTCAATGGTGTTTTATTGATCCACCGGAGGATGATGCCTGAAAAGCCAGTCCTTCAACCCTCATCAGACGCAATACGCGCCGATACGCCAGATATGATCCATAATCGGACCAGTAAATGGACGAATGACCGTGTACGCGTGCTTTGCGGTAGGACTCCCGGGCTGTCCAGGCATTACGGATAGTGACGCAATAGGCAAAGGTCTTCTCCATGACAACACTACCTGGCCAGATCACGCCGATAATGTTTATTGCGCCACTGAATCACTTCGTCGCGCACCCAATGCAGTTTGCCTTTTCGTCGGGGATGGCCGATGGCAACGGGAAAATCAGGCAGAGTTTTGATCTCGGTCATAAAGGTGTGATAGCTGCAACGAAATACGTGGGTCGCCAACTCATCCGCCGTTAATAGATCACTCTCCGATTCACTGAGTGGGTTTTTCCTGTCCATCTCCCCTCCTCTTTTGTGCTACTATTTTGTTTCTTTTGCTTTTGTTTGTTTTCTTTAAGATACAACAATTAATAACACTGAGTGATAACCATGTCAAACGAAAAATCACGTCGTGATATCGGCTCACGTCTGAAAGAAGCCAGAAAGGCCCTGTCTCTGACGCAAACAGCCTTTTCAGAGCCACTGGGTATCAGGCAAAGTCATATCAGCGGCATTGAAAAAGGTGAAAGGGAGCCTTCCGACACCCTGATTCTTTTGATGGAATATCACTATGGAATAAGCCGTACATGGATCAAACGTGGTGAAGGCCCGATGCTGCTGGATAAAACGCTTGCAGACATAAACCTCCCCCAAGAGCAGCAACGCCTATTGGATGCCTACAATGTCGCCGAAGAATCAATCAAATACGCCGCATTAACCATGCTGGAAAATTCAGCGGAAAAAACTCAATACTCAAAGAAACACAAGTAACATGAACATTTCTCCCCAGCGCAAATTCGTGACGACAGCGTTTGAAATCCTCTTTCGCGAAACATCCCGCAATTGTCCCCTTTAAATAGGGTGCCATAACCGGCCCACCAGCTTACAAATCCCCTTCTGAAAAGTTTACCCAAGGCACCTCTTCTCCCGACTGAAACCGGAAAGACCGAAACGAGTGCACTGACAACACTAAATTTTCGGGTCTGACTTCGCCTCGCACCATACAACGGCGTTGCAAAACCTTGAAGTGAGTGCCTATGGCAACGACATATAACGCTGCTGACGCGGGAACGGCCCCCAATAGTGCCATGAAGGTTCATTCAGAACGGCATTAAAAAATCTGTCGATTTTCCTGACACAAAAGACAACTAAATTCATAACAATCCAGTAACTTACCCACATGATTAACAAAAACAAACCGGGCACAAAATATGCTTACAATTTATTAACAAACTTTTTGTTTTGAAATAAACAGAATACGGCAGAGATAGCGTGCCGCAACATCGGTTTATGAAACATGATTGAAGCGTTGTGCGTCCCCGACAGCCTGGTCACGGAAGGACGCAAAATAATCACTTGTTACTGATGGAGGCGCATCATGAAAAAAGTACTCATGGCAATGGCATGTTCAATGACTCTATTATTCATCCTGCTTGCGGCACAAAACTCTTTTTCAGCAAGCATGTGGTATGATTACAACATTTACGCGTTTGGTGGAGAACGAGAGGAAGAATCTATCAGGATTGAGATGAATTTTTTGGATTATATGGATCGTGAGGATATTCTTCCGGAGCATCTCTCCTATTCCGTTTTCGCCTCATCAACAGCGAATGTCGTCGGTTCCTATCAAGATAATTTCGCCGTGGGAAAAGCTCAGATTAATCTACTCGAAGGCTCTGTCGGCACCTATGCTTTGGCCTCGACGGGCAATCATGTTGTCGGAGGGACCGTGACCAGCAATAGTGCCTATGCGGAAATCACAGCGGGTTTCGAAGATATGCTGACCTTCGTCATTGCCCCCGGCATTTATGACGCACCGATTTATGCCACTCTGACCGGTTATATTGAGGGAAGCATCACCGAAAAACATAGAGATACAGGGGCCGATGCCAGTATGGATCCAACACATTACCAACTCTGGGATTTTTGGGCAGGTGACAATCGTTACAGTAACGGAGCCTATCCGTATGATGAATTCGGCTCCTTTTACAATGATTTCTCTTTCACTCTGGAGCTGGGGGTAGCAAAAAAATATCTGGAAGAACAAATCGTTCAGATTCCGATTTCGGCATCTTTGAAATCTGTTGCCAGCGTTCCCAGCCATCGCGTCGAAAATGCCTGGTCAAAAACCGACTTTAGCTCAACGGGGAGCTTTACCTCTCTGGTTGTTTCGGATGGTGTGACCTGGTCTTCTGAGTCCAGCGTGTTTTTAGCTGATGATATCGGAACCGCGGCTCCAATCCCGGAACCTTCAACATGGTTACTGCTGGCCATTGGTTTTTCAGGATTAATTTGGCGCACGAGATGTCGTCAATAACCCTGACCGGTAGAAAATCAAAGCCCAAAAGGTACTTAAAGCTGATTCTAAGTGCCTTTTTTGCACGACCTTCAGCTTCCCAAGCTGAAGGTCGTGTTCAAACCCGGTATTCCATTCTTAACAGCATGCCCTATGGGATTTCAGCAATGAGCCATAGGCAAACGAAATAACATGGATATAAAGTGCCTAACACGGTAGTCTTAAGGCCTAGAGGCTGCCGTAAATCCAAAATCGTTTTTTCCTCAAGATCTCACAGAGAATGACCATGAAATATAATTTGATTCAATATGCAATCATGCTATGCGCCGTCATTGCCCTTCCCATCTCAGGTTGCTCAAAAAAGACTGAACACACCCCTCTCATGGTCTATGCTGCCGCAGGGACCGCACCGGCCATGAAAGAGATCGGAGCAGCATTTACCGCTGAAACCGGCACCCCTGTTGTGTTTAATTTTGCCAATGCCGGATTTCTTGCCCGACAGATCTGTCAGGAAGACAAGGCCCATGTGTTTTTTTCCGCCAATGAAAAGTGGATGGACTATGCTGAACAAGCTGGGCGGATCGCCCCGGAATCCAGGCAGATCCTTCTCCAGGATGTGCTGGTTGTCATTGTCCCCAAAGGACAAAGCCTTGCCGTTGACTTGACCAAACCGCGTCAGCAAAACACTTTTCAAGGCTGGTTTGCTGTCGGCGACCAGACAACCCCATTGGGAATCTACGCCAAACAGGCGTTGACCAAACTCGATTGGTGGGAAACTTTGAAACCGCATCGCGTCGAAGCAACCACCGTCACGGCGGTTCTTAATTACGTTGTCTTGGATGAAGTCGATGCCGGGATTGTGTTTCGCTCAGTGGCGTCCTGCTCGACGGACAAGGTGGATATCGTCGCACAAATGCCTGAGGAACTGCATAAACCGATACGCTTTCCCGTAGCGGCTTGTAATAATAATCACCCGGCGACGCGACCATTTTTAAAGTTTTTGAAAAGCACTGTTGCCGCTGAGACTTTCCGCAAATACGGCTGGACTCTTTTCCCTGGTGACTGAACCACTCGGTACTGAAAGTCCCCTTAAATCCAATCGCCATTCCCGCGCAAGTGGTAATCCACTTTCAATGATGGGCTATGGGTACTCGCCTGCGCGAGGTTGCCGTCAAACGATGAGCAGCATCTGAAAGATGTTCCCTAGTGTTATGCCGGCATGGTGAAAAAGTGTTCTGAGACCTCCTCCCTGCTGTTGTTTAAACGACACAATTCAATACGGGAAATAGCATTTTCACAATATTTGAAAATCTTGTTATTTAACTAGTTAAATAACGCCCTTTCACGATCTTTCTTTTTTTGAACGCCTGAAGCCGAACATTTTCACAACACAAAAAAAATATTTTTTTAAAAAAACAGACATTTCTTATAAGTGAACGCCAATCATTAAGACCAAACAATCTCCACGGCCACGCCAAAAGATAAAATTACCGACACCCAATCAAGGTAACACATTAGACACAATTTATTACTTTGCCACAAAGAGATCGTTACGCCATCTCTCCTCCAAATAACCGGCACAGTAAATGTACTTATAGACAAAAGTCTTTGTGGAGAGCACAAACATCAGGGTTTGTGTTTACCCATAAAATCAATGTTTTTTACACGGAGGGACCAATGCAACACATCAGAAAAATCCTTATGATCAGCGTACTTCTTCTAATCATATGGTTACCTGCAGCAGGGGCAGCCACCTTACAGGATGTCGATTCTTTTACCATCCTGGGGAAGATTGCGGTTGATCGCGGTCAGTGCGATATACACATGGTCGTCGAAGAAGTTGCCGAAGCGATCAAAGATGAATTTCAACATAATCTGTGCTATACGCTGGAACCCATCAGCGCTGAAGAAAATATGGAAGGTAAAGATGTCGTCGAGATCGTCCACTTCCCCACAGTAGCGATTGGTGGACAATCTGAGTATGCGGCTCTGGTCGAGCTGTGGTCAAACAAAGACGACGACTACCTTGCAAGACTTTCACCCAAATACGGCATCAATGCGCCTTGGGCCGTGAGCGTCTATACCGTCTCTGCCCCCACCCTGCAAATGTTGAGTGCAGCCCATCCAGAACTCTCTCTTTCCGGCCACGAAGACCAACTGACGGATTATGTCGTGGTTGCCGCACTTAATCCCATGGCGGTTTCCAAGGTCGGTTATGCCGACTTAAGCGGGTTCAAAAATACTCTGTTCAATGCACACTGTACAAGCATTGCGACACAGATTAAATGGGGCGTCACAAATGCCCTGAATTATGAAACCAACTACGATTGGGATATGGGAACACAATCCTTTTTCTGGTGGCGTCCGCAATTTGATATCGCTGATTTACTTAAAGGGCTTGAGATTACCAATGACGATGTTGAAGCAATGCCCATAAGCGAAACAATGCCGAGCCTCACCATTCCCAACGCCAATGCCGAAGACGTTGCAGCAGCACTGAAAGGCTATATGAAAGCAACAATGCCCATGTACAAGTCGGGCGGAGCCATGTTTAACTTCAGCAGCCTGGTCCAGGAGTTCATGGCGCAACTGTTTGCCTGGGACGGTCAGACACCGTTCGATGAAAGTTACGACAACCCCATGTATGACCCTGCCAACCCGATGACGGGTGGCCCGCTCATTGATGTCTATTTTGAAGATGTTGCCGACATGAAAGCGCAGCTGCCCACATTGCTGAACCAGTTCTTTGTGCCGATGTGGAGCGGACAGAATCCGGCGGGAATGCCTTTGATGACACAAGGCTGGAAATTTCCGCGTGCATTCGCCCTGGGGAACAATGACGAAGTTCAGATTGTCGAGCTGTGCACCATGTTCTATGCCAACATGGCTCTTGGAACAGGCCTCCATCACACGCCAGCCATGCCTTGCATGGCCGCGATCTACCAGGATGGCGATGCCGCTGTCGCCCAGATGTTTACCGCTAAAACAACATTCGGCGCTTTTTTCAAGGATTCCGTTACAGCAATGGACAATATGAATATGGAAGTGCAAACCTACCTGTTTGCCCTGTTCCCGGAAGTCATCTATAACGATGTCGCAGCCATGTATAATGGCGCCTTTCAGCAAGCCGGCATCGCTCAACGCTTTGAAATTCGTCCTTTTTAAATCAAAGCTCCTTCTACCCATTGGTCAATCGAAGGGATAGAAACAAACACGGGGCAGCCAGTTATTCGGCTGCCCCGTGTTTCATCAGAACAAAGTTTACCGCTTCCGCCATTTTTCGTGATAAACCGCACAAAAAATGAGGACAAAGTGTTTAGAGGTGCGCTTGATTGGCCATCCTCCAAAATTCATCCAACCTTTGTTGGTAGCTTTTCGCAACTGAACACCATATCGCGCCCTTTCACACGTCATGGCCAACAACAGAAAAACGCTCTGTTTCAAACAGTTCGACAAGTCAGGCCAGAAAACTAATTAACAAATCGACAATTCCATTATAGCTTTCCCCTCACCAACAATGATATCATCATTAATGAGCATCTCGAGACACGTTAACCTCATTTCGCCAAACGCCATTCGATCAATCGAAACATGCCCGACAACAGCACCAGAGTTCAGGAGGCGTTTTCAATCAGCTTTCATGGCACTATTTTGGGTCTTCTCCACGTCAGCAGCGTTGCACGTCGTTGCCGTTGCCAAAGAATGTCCCTCAAAAAACAAGCTGAAAAAACGGCAAAAGCTGGTTGGCAGGCATATTTAAACAGACAGGTTTTTGAAATGTACGAAGACATACTCAGCATCCCCACCTCTCAATTATTTGAACGTTACAGGCGTGCAAACCAGGGAATCATCCTTGGATTTACGGCCGGATGGTTATCCGCATTTTTAGATGGAAACCCTTTGCGGGCATTGCCTGGTTATATCAAACAATATCGTTCAAACGCCTTGGAGCTCCTTGAAAAATCAACAACGACGCCTGAGATTCCATACAACAACAAGATGGAAGCCCTGAACGTTTTATTTTTGACCATTGCACCGGAAATCCGCGTGATCGAAAACGGCCCGCAACTTCTGCGCTACGCCTTTATGCCCCTTGACGAGCAGCTGACTGCCGAGGATCAAGCATTGATGGATCTTGAGCTTAAATCCTTAGGCTATCAATGTTTGACCTCAGATGATGAACGGCTCAGATTTGTTGACAATTGCGCATTAATCCTCGAAAAAATCATCACAAGTTTCGAAGTCGCTGATCGTTGGCCGGGACAACCCGCCAAAGTGCTCACATTTAAAGAAGCCGGCAAAGCATGGCAAGAAGCCCAACCAACCGACAGGAAATGGAATCATAAAAAATCCGACCGGGTGTGGCGAAACAGGTTGTTTGAAGTTGATATCTACCGACCAAAGAATGAAATCATCGATAGTCTGACGACTCTTGTCGAGAAAATACAGGGTGACTTAGGTATCGTGGATGGTCTGAAGGACGACAGTCCCGAACAGACGCCCTCAGAAGAAAATCCAATTGATATTGAAGATAAATTACTGGCTTTTTATATCGTTTATTTTCTGGGTTGGAATTTCAATTTGGAAAACATGGATTTCCTGCGCAGCGTCTCTGTTTTTCTCGCCATCAAAAAATTACTAAACCGGCTTATTATCGGTGAACAAGGGGATCAGGGAGAGATCAAAAGGCAAATCATCAACGCGGAAAATGACAATCGCCCGCACGATGCTGCGGATATTCTGATGCAGTGGATGGAGGACGATCCACAGGTCTATGACAATTGGCGGGCTGTGAGAATTCAGATTGAGAGCAGGCAAAAAGAAGCTCTTGACGCTTTAGATGCGGTCAAAAAAGGACAACAAATCGGAGAGGCCCAGCCTCCTGCATAACTCACGACATGTCCTTGTTCAAAACAGCCAATCCAGCCCCAGGCTGAACTGCCCAGTGCGGTATCCCCCACTCTCCTGAACCGTTCTCTGGTAACCCAGCCTTGTCGTGATGCCACTGGCGAAGGAAGCATTCACAAACAGGCTCAACTCCACACCATCATCGGCAACCCCGCGACCATCAATACGGAAGCTCTCTCCACTGGACACAAAAGAGGCTTGTGTCCGCTCCCCATCGGCATTGAAGGTATGATTCCACACCGCACCGAGTTGCGTCAACAAGGTCACCTCTTCATGATGATAGCAATGTTCAACCTTAAAACCGGTCACGCTGCGCAAAAGCTCTGAGTCTTTGTCTGATATCCGCAAAGATGCACTCTCCGCGCCCTGCTCCCTGAAACCATCTTCCTGTAGCCACAGATACTCAAGACCGACTGTCGGCACAATGTTCCAGGAGGCCATGGCAACGCGGTAGCCGCCATTGACAAGAATTGCACCGTGGCTGGCATCATGGTCACTTTTCGCCTCACGGCCGAGAAAGGCAATGGCGCGTTTAGTGTCAAAGCTGTCGGTGCCAATGCCGAGGGCTGTTTGAGCAAACCAACCACCTTGACTCTGCGGATTGTCCCAGTGACCGTAGAGATAGCCGTCCCACGACAGGCGGTCCGCCGTCGAAGTACCATCCAGCTCATGCAGATCACTGTTGGTGTAGGCTCCGGCCATGCCGACAAGCAGCGCGGGCGTGACCTGCTGTTCAACACCCATCATGATTCCAGTGGTTTTGGCACGAAAGGCCGGGCTCTGAACAACGTCGTCATAGCGGGCATTGTCACCAATCATACGCACCCACACACGCTGCTGTTTTGATTCGGGCTGATCGGTTCCAATGCGCTGCAACAGCAGCGTGTTGCGGTGATGGATGGCATCGCGTGTGGCAGCAGTCACGGAATTGTGGATGCGCGGCGTCAGGTCATCCATGGCAGTGTGCAGATCGGCCAAAGAATAACTATCGAGGGTATTAAGCACGGCGGCTTCATCACCGCTGGCGGTTAGACGCAGACGATCCAGTGCCTGAGCAAGGCTGGACTGATCGGCGTTTGTAGTCAGTGACGCATAGGTGTTGCGTTCAATATCGAGGGCAAGGCTGTTGGAGATGGTATCGTTGAGAACAACGCTGAACACGGCAGGGTTCCACAACTCATCAAAGGTGCCTTGCAGCGTTCCGGCCTCAAGGATGGTGTAATGACCGTCGGTCAGGGTACCGGAAGGAAGCAGTACCAACGTGCAGCCCTGCAGATCGGCGGTGCCGGTAACACGCAGCAGGTCAGAAGAGCCGTCGCCGGCTTCGATTTCAAGCACTGCAGCGGAGTCCTGAGTATAATCACCGTCAATGGTCAGGGTGCCAATGGAGTTGCCAGGCGCGACAGCCCCTTGATTGAGGACCGGGCCATGGATGGTGCCGTCGCCTTTGAGCGTGCCGAGCTGTTGAACTGTCAGAGATTCAAAATCGGAATCACCGTTCAGGCTCAGTTCTCCAGCCCCCAGATAGCCCAGCCAGTTACCGACGATGTCATCATCGAAGCTGAAATAAAAATCGGTGTCCCGCTCTACCAGATTGCCTTCTTCATCAAAGAGATAACCGAACTGCATCACCGAGCGATTGCCCTCGGCAACCAGATCGCCGTCGATCTGGCAGCCACTTTCGATAAGAACAAGATTTGAGGCAGTGACATGTAACGCTGTATCCGCGGAAATCGTTGTCCCCGACAGGGTCAGTCGGTTCATTTGATCCGGCACATAGATACCGACGCTCCCCTCTCCTTGAGCCAGGATATCTCCACGAACAAAAATCTGGTTATCTTCACCATAAAGATAGAAAGCGGTGGACGCATCGCCTGTCGCTATTAGATTTCCGGTCAGATCAAGGACATTGTTCTCGCCGACCAGGCGCAACGTATCGGAAAAATCGCCTTGTGCCTCCAGAGTGCCACTTTGAGTAATATGATTGCCGTCGCCATGGACATACAAAGCGTACGTATAATCGAAATCGGTCAGAAAATCGTCATCCTCTTCAATGGTGGCATCATCACGGTAATAGGTTGCGCCAAAGGCGTTGTAGAAATCCATATCGATCTCCCAGCCCAGGTCGCGCAACACATCCAGCAGCAACTTATTCGGAGCGCGAGTTACCTCACCATCAGCTGCAGACCAGGACATCAGCTCCCCATCGGGTCCGGTATGAACCAGGGTACTGGCATTATACTCGTCCTCAAATGTCGTAATGGGCATCTGGCCGCCATAAGTGGTATTGGCGTATTCCCCCAACCAGAGCAAGGTTCCTTCAGAACCTATGACCCTTAAGTCTTCCGGCACACCAAAGGTTCCTGCCTGCGGTCGATTGCCGTCAACATCCTCAATCAGGGAGTCCCAGCGACTCAGTGCTAAAAAGCCAAGTTCTTCCGCATAGCCGGAAGCAATTCCCAAGCCATGAAAAATTTCATGGATGACTGTGCTGGAAAAATCACTTTGATCGCCGGGTAAGCCATCGCCATAATAAAAAGTCTGCGCCGTATTGTATTGAATCAGAAGATCCGCTGCTTCCGGGAAATAATCTGTCGTATCACCATCGCGCCAAGCTGCTTCGGCCGTGGTCACCGCCTGCCCGGCAGCAAGATCAGCGAGGGCTGTTGTATAAGCACTGCCAAGGTAGGTCTCGGGCAGATCGTCGCGCCAGGCCATGGCAATACGAATAGTGCGGCCCGATTGATTGGTAATGCAATTATTCAGAATTTCCAGGCTGCGTATGACAGCCTCTTTCTGCTCCTCGCTCCAGGTCGTTGTTCCGGTAATCATATTGGGGACGTCAAACTGAACATATTTACCACCAATGGCCGAATCACCTGGGCCGAGAAATTCAATCTGAAACACGCCGACTTCAACAATTTCACCGGCCTGCAAGGGCAAAGCAGTGAAAATGGCTGAGAATAGAATGGCAAAAATCAACACATAACGTTGCATCAGAAAACCTTATATTTTTTTGAGTCTTGGGAGGGCACAGTATGGATCGGCGATACACTTACAGATTTAGATATGATAATGAATTGCATGAAATTTGTTACAAAGAGAAAACAATAAAAGGGTTAGTCGTGATCACGACTAACCCTTTGTATTTATTGGAGCGGGAAACGGGATTCGAACCCGCGACCTTCAGCTTGGGAAGCTGACACTCTACCACTGAGTTATTCCCGCAGTGCGAGGCGAGTATAGGAGATTGGCAGATCAACTGTCAATGGCTTTCACACCAGCGAATCAGATAATCTTCAGCCTGTTGTGGCGTGGTAATCTTTCCTTTCAACTCGATAATACGCAACATTCTCAAGAGATTTCCCAGCTCCTGTCCGGGCAAATCAGGACAGATCTCTTTCAATCGTTTGCCGGTGACCAAAGGACGCACCCGACCGTTAAGGAGTACCTGGTCACAACATGCGTAAAGACCATGCCAGCTGGACTTCAAGGCAGCCCTTCTTTCCATCACTCCCAGCAGGAGCAATGCATCCGGCAAAGGTGCCTGCAGGTCTTCTAACCACAACAGTCGCATACGGTCTGTCGTTTCCTGCTGGTGAAGAATTTTTGAATCGGTTCGCAATAAACGATGAAAAAAAGCAACCAGGCGTGTCCCTTTGCGACTTATTTTCAGGGCAGACAAAAGCTCAAGTAATTTATGAATATCGATATTCAACACTGCAAGATAACAACAGAATTGTGCCAAGGCCTTCAGCGTAAACTCATCACACAAGCTCTGATTAAATTCGTGAGCTGCTTGCGGAAAAACATGACTTAATTGTTCATGCGTTATCTGCAATGAGGGGTTGTCGTTCATCTTGCTTGGCAGACCAATGCTCTGAGCCAGACCACTTTGATGGAATAAAAGCAATGTTTTTTGCAACGGAGTCTGAGCAAACAATAGCGCCAGTTCCTGCCGAATTCGCTCTCCGGACATTTGAGACAAGTGTGGCGCCATATCTTGGTAGTGCTGCCAGGTGGTTTCGTCAATGGTCAGGTCGAATTGTGCACAATGGCGCAACCCTTTAAGCATACGCAACGGATCGTCCGGGAAACTTTGCCCGCTGCACTCACGCAACAGGCGATTCTCAAGATCAGCCGTTCCATTCAACGGATCGATCCACAGGGTCAGATCATCAAGCGGACAAGCAATGGCATTGATGGTGAAGTCGCGCAGGTGCAGATCGTCGCCGAGAGTTTCGGCACGAAACGGCGCAAAGTCATACTGCATCGTGGCCGCGTTTTCTTTGAAGATAACGCGGCTGTAAAGCCGTTGCTGATCGAGCCAGAACCAATGGCCGTTAAGGTGTTTGGAAAAGGCTTGGGCGATGGCGGTGGGATCACCGGGGGTAATCAGGTCGATATCATGGCAGGGACGCTGCAGCAGGGTGTCACGCAACACCCCGCCGACCACATAGATCGGCAGAGCGTGTGTTTGACTCAACTGTTGCAAGGGAGCCAGATGAGGAATGAACGGTGCTGGAAACGACATCAATACTCCCTGCTCCGGCAACGAGATGGCTTAATCAGGCAATCTCGATCTTGGCGTTTTCCTTCATCTCTTCAACCCAGGCTTGGAGAAGGATGGCTCCTTTTTGATCCTTGATAAAGGATTCGATTTGCGGAGCAACCTCTTCAAAGGTCAGTGACTCAGGATCTTTACGCTCGGTGACGAGAATGAGGTGAAAACCGAACTGTGTTTCGACAATGTCACTGATCTGGCCGGGGTCCAGGGAAAAAGCCGCCTGATCAAATTCTTTGACCATGGAACCGGGACCAAAGAAACCAAGATCACCGCCTTTGTCCTTGCTCGGACACGCGGAGTGCTGACGGGCCAGATCGCCGAACTGCGCCGCATCGCCGGTGACCTCTTTTTTAAGCGCTTCGATTTTCTTTTGCGCTTCTTCGCGATTGTCCTCGGTGACCTTGATGAGGATGTGGCTGGCACGCACCTGACCCGGTTTTTTCATCTTGTCCGGGTTTTCATCGTAAAATGCCTTAATCTCTTCAGCGGCCGGAGACGGTGCATCGGACAGTTTCTTTTCGGTCATCATCTTGACGGAAAGATCCTGACGCAGCATGCGGTAGTAGCTGTCCTGATCGATCCCGGCTTTTTCCAGCGTAGCGAAGAATTCTTCTTCACTGGGGAAGTTGGCCATCACTTTCTGCATTTCCGCTTTAATCTGCTCATCGGTGGCAATAGCACCCTCAGCCAACGCGGTTTGAAAAATCAGTTCACGGGCGATGATCTGCTCAACCGCCAGACCCTGAACTTGTTCGACCTCCTCTTCACTGAGTTGATCAGCCGTCTTACGGTACAGCTCCATGGAATAGCTCTGCATGGCGTTAATAAAGTCAAACTGGCTGATCGGGGTACCGTTTACGCTAATGTTTTGTTCCTGCACGTAATTCTCCTTGTGGGTTTATGGTGGCCCTGCCGCGGCTCGCGGCCTCAGGCTCATAATGACACGATGGTCGTCAAACGTTCTGCAGTGCCTGGGTCAACTGGGCAAACTCTTCAATGGTGAAGGTTTCACCGCGGCGGCTGAAATCAAAGCCGCCCTGTGCTGCCACCTGCTCAAGTTGATCCGCGCTGAATCCCGCGGCAGAAAGACAGTTGCGCAAGGTCTTGCGTCGCTGGGCAAACGAGGCTTTGACCACCCGGGTAAAAAAGGCCGGGTCCTCCACCTGCGCCCTGGGCTGTTCACGCTTTTTAAAGCACAAAACCTCTGACATCACCTTGGGTTGCGGAAAAAACGCCGTCGGTGGCACCAAAGCGACACGGCTGACATCGAACCACAGCTGGCACAACACTGTCAAGGCGCCGTAGTCTTTGCTGCTCGGCTCGGCGCGCAAACGGTCACCAACCTCTTTTTGAAACATCAACACCATGCGCTCAATCAGATGACGATGTTCGATCATTTTAAACAGAATCTGGCTGGAAATATTGTAGGGCAGATTGGCCACCAGCTTATACGGCGGATTGAGAAGAATTTTCGACCAATCAAGGCGCAGGGCATCACCGACATGCACGGTCAGGTGCGGCTCGGGACGCGCCTGAAAAAACGTGGCCAGATCGCGGTCAATCTCAATGATGTCCAGGCTGGCCACCTGACCGATCATCTGGTCGGTCAATGCGCCCTGCCCCGGTCCGATTTCCAGAACGTGATCGTCACCGGTCAGTTCAGCGGCGGCAATGGTCGCGGCAATGACGTTTTTATCTTTGAGAAAATTTTGTCCAAAGCGTTTACGGGGACGATGGCTAGCCATCCAGTTCACCATGCTTTCTTTTATGATGTCTAAAGGGGCGCGGCCAACGGGGAATGCGACAGGTCTTCAGTGAGGGCACCATGCGCAAGACCAGAGCATAACTGACGGCACCGAGAAGGATGCCATAAATGACACTGCCCAGACACATCGGGATCATCAGCTCATAACCAAAGTGCTGAACCGTTTCCAAGGTCATCTCTGCC
This sequence comes from uncultured Desulfuromonas sp., assembly GCF_963676955.1. Lineage (NCBI taxonomy): Bacteria > Pseudomonadati > Thermodesulfobacteriota > Desulfuromonadia > Desulfuromonadales > Desulfuromonadaceae > Desulfuromonas > uncultured Desulfuromonas sp. The sequence continues at coordinate 3,131,667 of NZ_OY781461.1, forward strand.
GGCAGATGCAGATGTGGCATATCAAGGATAAACCGGCCAGTTTCGTATTCGGCAGCGTAAATAAACGGCGCTGTGACCGGATTGCTGATCCAAACGCCAATGGCCGCAGCGAGTTTATTTTCGCGCAGCAACATGGCAAAAAGGACGGCCAGAATCATTTGAAAGCCGAGTGTCGGCGTCATGCCGATAAAAATACCGAGAGCAAACCCTTTGGCAATTTCGTCAGGTTGGCCGCGCAGGCGGATAAAACGCAGCAGCAGCAATTTCGCTTGTCGAATAAATCCCCAACGCCGCCACATAACCGTTAACCGTGTTTTTCCTCGTCAAGCAACTCAGCCACCTTGACCTGCTCCAGTGGCCAGTTGGAACGGGCATTAAGATCAAGACCGGCCCGCAGTCCGCGACTCAGGTAGTAATCACCGGCCACGGCCAGCATGGCGGCATTATCGGCACACAGCAACGGTGCCGGGAAGAACACCTCGGTGGCATTTTTTTCAGCCATCTGACCAAAACGCCTGCGTAAACCACTGTTGCAGGCAACCCCTCCGGCAACCACGATCCGGGTCAGGCCATGCTCTTTGGCGGCCTTAAAGGCTTTTTTGCTCAGGACATCGACCACGGCCTCCTGAAACCCGGCGGCCAGATCCTGCAGCAGTTGCCCTTCAAGGGGTTCTTCAAGCTTTTTGATCTGGGTGAGAACAGCCGTCTTGATGCCGCTGAAACTGAAATCGAAACCCGGGCGGTGCAACATGGGGCGGGGAAATTCAAAGCGATGAGCATCGCCCTGTTGCGCCAACCTGTCGATCAGAGCACCTCCGGGATACGTCAGGCCGGACATCTTGGCCACCTTGTCAAAGGCTTCACCCGCGGCATCATCAAGGGTACGGCCCAGCAAGGTATACTGGCCGACACCGTCCACCCGATACAAGTGGGTATGACCGCCGGAAACGGCCAGGGCCAGATAGGGAAACGCAATGGCGTGTTCGAGTAACGGGGCCAGGATATGCCCTTCAATGTGATGAACACCGACCAGAGGAATATCAAGACTGTATGCCAGGGCCTTGGCGGTCGACAACCCGACCAGCAAAGCACCGATTAAACCGGGGCCGCTGGTGACAGCGACCCCGTCAATGTCTTCAAGTGTGACCCCGGCCTGGTTCAGGGCCTGATCAATGACCACCGGACAAGCTTCGAGGTGTTTGCGCGCTGCCAACTCCGGCACCACGCCGCCATATTGCGCATGCACATCAACCTGTGAGGCGATGATATTGCTTAAGACCTGACGTCCGTCACGAACAACCGCAGCGGACGTTTCGTCACAGGAAGACTCTATGGCAAGAACGAGCATGTGTTTCTTTCACTTATGTCTGTTTTTTTCAAGTACGGTTTTAAAAATACAATGTCCAGAACCGTACAAAAGTGTCGGGCCAACGGAGATGACAATTGGCGGCCCGACTGTTTCAGTCACCCACTCAGCGGTTCCATGAGCCTCTATGCCACAGGCTCACTACAACAGGTTCGCGGCAAGCTCCGCCAAGCCGGACCGTTCACCGTGGCTCAGAGTCACATGACCGGCAATAGGTTGATCCTTAAATTTTTCAACAATATATGCCAAACCGTTACTCGATGCATCCACATAAGGATTATCGATCTGGTACGGGTCGCCGGTCAGAACAATTTTAGTGCCCTCTCCGGCTCGAGTGATAATGGTTTTTATTTCGTGCGGTGTCAAGTTTTGCGCTTCATCAACGATCATATATTGGTTGGGAATGGACCGACCACGAATATAGGTGAGTGGCTCAATCTCCATCAAGCCCATGTCCACCAGCTCGCGATAGCCGCGTTTGCGTTTGCCGCGTTCTTCGACGGAACTGAGCAGTAACTCCACGTTGTCAAAAATCGGCTGCATCCACGGCGTCAGTTTTTCCTCGACATCCCCAGGCAGAAAACCGAGGTCGCGTCCCATGGGAAATACCGGCCGCGACACCAGCAAACGGTTGTAATGGCCTTCGTCGGCCGCTTTTTGCAGACCGGCGGCAATGGCCAGCAGGGTTTTTCCGGTACCGGCTTTGCCGACCAGTGTCACCAGTTGAATGTTGGTATCGAGCAACAGATCAAAAGCAAAATTCTGCTCGCGGTTACGGCTGGTGATCCCCCAAATGCCCTCCTTGGGAATCTTGATCAATGGCACGCAGCGATTGGAAGCCTGATCATAACGCGCCAGCGCCGTGTGAGAGGTATTGGTCTCATCGATCAAGGTCACACATTGATTGGGTTTGAGATCGTGATCCGACAGTTCGACATAGCCCTGACCATAAAAACGGTCGATCTCGGCCATGCTGACGTGTAATTCACAGGTTCCCGAATAAAGCTCATCAATGGATACCTTGTCGTTCTGATAATCCTGGGCAACCAGTCCAAGGGCATTGGCTTTGATACGCAGGTTGGTGTCTTTGGTGACAAAGATCACCTTGTTTTCGGTTTTTTCCTGCAACGATACGGCCACAGCCAGAATGCGGTTATCGCCCCGTTCAATGCGTAGTTCCGGAGGCAACAGACGAGCATGGTCCTGCGTAAACAGAATAACGGTCAGTTTGCCGCCGCTTTCCAACTCAACGCCCTGGGTCAGACTGCCCTGGTTACGCAAAGCGTCAAGCATCCGTGACACATGGCGGGCGTTGCGACCGATTTCGTTCAGATCTTTTTTAAAGGTGTCGATCTCTTCGATAACCGTAATTGGAATGACAACATCATTGTCCTCAAACTTCAAAAGGGCCTGAGGGTCATGCAACAGAACATTGGTATCGAGAACATACTTTTTCGGCATACGACCTCGCACTAAGGGTTAATGGAATGGCCTGCTCAACAATTTATGATGCTTTGGAGATTTTACTCACGGCTTGAATCAGCCGCTCAATGTGTTGCTCGGTATTGAAATAGCCGGGACTGACCCGCACCGTCCCCAGGGGAAAGCTGCCAATGGTTTTGTGTGCTTCCGGGGCACAGTGCAACCCGACCCGAACCGCAATATGGTCGTTGCGATCCAGCATAAAACCCATTTCAGCGGGATCACAGCCAGCCAGGGTAAAAGACACCACCGTAGAGTTTTCCGGTCCGTACAATGTGACGCCGGGAATCCGGCCCAATCCCTGGCGGAGCCGTTGTGCCAGCATGAATTCATGACGATGGATCTGGCCTAACCCTTCAGCCACCAAAAAATCAATCCCGGCAGCCAGGGCCGCCAATGCCGGCGTATTTAACGTGCCGCTCTCGAGGTGTTCCGGCATCTGTTGAGGTTGTTCAAGGTGGCTGGACAAGGTGCCGGTGCCGCCATAGATGAGTGGTTTCAAAGTGACTTCAGGAGCGACATAGAGAAAGCCGGTTCCCTGAGGTCCGAGAAGAGATTTATGACCGGGTGCCGCCAACAGGTCAATCGCCATCCCCTGAACATCAATAGGATAGACCCCGGCACTCTGCGCGGCATCGACCATAAAGAGAATCCCCTGCTCACGACACCAGGGACCGATGCTTTCAATGGGTTGCACCGTGCCGGTCACGTTGGAGCAGTGATTGATGACCACAAGTTTCGGTTTTTCCCCGGCGCAGCAAACCTGTTGTACCTGTTCACTGGTAATCTGGCCGAGAGTGTTCCCCTCAACCTTATCGACAATAACGCCCATCTCTTGCAAGGCGTAAAGAGGCCGGGCCACAGCATTGTGTTCCATGGAACTGGTGACGACACGGTCTCCCGGCTCAAGCAGTCCGAATAAAGCCTGATTGATGCCTTGCGTGGCATTGGTGGTGAAAGCCACGCGAGAACAATCCGCGATGGCAAAAAGCGAGGCGACGGCAAGACGCGCTTTGAGAACGTGTTGGGCAGCCTGATGGGCCAGAGAATAACTGCCGCGACCGGGATTGGCACCGCAGGTCCGGCTGAGATGATCAAGAGTCTGATAAACCGATTCGGGCTTGGGGAAACTTGTCGCGGAATTGTCCAGATAGATGATGGTCTCGTCGTTGTGGTCTGAGGTCACTCTTCCCCCTGGCATATGAATTTTTTTGCACAAGCCCTTCCATGGCTTCTCTACACTGACGGTTTTAAAATCCAGCCTCCCAGAACCCGACAAAAGAACCGGTTCCGCGACTTAACCCGACAATTTTATCACTCATCCATGAGCGTCATAAGCCTTGGTGCAAACATCTCAATTTTCAGAAAATCCCATCACGCAAATTCACGTGTAGGACTATGTTTTCATTGAAAACTACCATCAAGAGATAGCAAAGGCAAGTGATTCTCCACGACCGTTTTTTACAAACAGTCACCTAACATTAACCTTATTGACACATACGATATATTGTGTTTTAAATCCTCTTCAACACTTTATGTGGTGCAATTATCAACATTATGCAAAGGACTCCCCCATGCCAAAAACCGCTAAAAACGCGACTTTACCGCTGACCAACAACGCCTTGACGGTGCTCGAACGGCGCTATCTGAAACGTGACGAACAGGGACGCGCCCTGGAAACTCCGGCGAACATGTTTGAACGAGTCGCCAATGCCATTGCCGAGGCTGAAAAAAAATTCGATAAAAAAGCGGATACGAAAAAAGTGGCAGCGGCTTTTTACGATATGATTACCAACCTGGAATTCCTGCCCAACTCACCGACCCTGATGAATGCCGGTCGTGAACTCGGCCAACTGTCGGCGTGTTTCGTTCTGCCGGTGGCGGATTCCATGGAAAGCATCTTTGAAGCCATTAAAAACACCGCGTTAATCCATAAAAGTGGCGGCGGAACCGGGTTTTCGTTCAGCCGCATTCGTCCGGCTAACGACGTCGTTCTGTCCACCAAAGGCGTGTCTTCCGGTCCGCTGTCGTTTATGAAGGTGTTTGATGCGGCCACGGAAACCATTAAACAGGGCGGCACCCGCCGTGGCGCCAACATGGGAATTTTGCGCGTCGATCATCCCGATATCATGGATTTCATCATGTGCAAGCGGGATCAGACGGTATTGACTAACTTCAACATCTCCGTCGGTCTGACCGAAGAATTCATGGAAGCGGTTAAAACCGATGGTGAGTATAACATCATCAACCCGCGCACCGGAGAGGTCTGCGACCGGATGTCCGCGGCCAAAGTCTTTGATCACATCGTTGATCTGGCCTGGAACAACGGCGAGCCGGGGATTATCTTCCTCGACCGTCTCAACCGCGACAATCCGACCCCGCATATCGGTGAAATTGAGAGTACCAACCCCTGCGGCGAGCAACCCCTGCTGCCCTATGAGTCCTGCAACCTCGGTTCCATCAACCTCAACCGCATGGTCAAAGACGGCCAGGTGGATTGGGACAAACTGCGCAAAACGGTGCAGACCTCCGTCCGCTTCCTCGACAATGTCATTGAAGTGAACAACTACCCGATCCCGGAAATTTCCGAAATGTCGCTGGCCAACCGCAAGATCGGCCTGGGCATCATGGGCTGGGCGGACATGCTGATTCGCATCGGCATCTCCTATTGCGACCATGAAGCTTCTGAACTGGCGGCAAAACTGATGAAGTTCATCAATGATGAGGCGCACCAGGCATCGCGCGAACTGGCGAAAGAACGCGGTGCCTTCCCCAACTTTGAAGGCAGTGTTTACGAGCAGCGCCAGGAGCCGAAGATCCGCAACGCCACCTGCACCACCATTGCACCAACCGGCACCATCTCCATCATTGCCAACAGCTCCAGCGGCATTGAGCCGCTGTTTGCCGTGTCCTACGTACGTCAGGTGATGGATAACGATATTTTGGTCGAGGTCAATCCGTTATTTGAGGAAGTGGCCAAGGAGCGCGGCTTCTATTCACCGGAGCTGATGAAGCTGATTGCCGAAAAAGGCACCATTCAGGACTTTGACCAGATTCCGGAAGATGTACGGCGTGTGTTTGTCACCGCTCACGACATTACGCCGGAAGAGCATATCCGTATGCAGTCGGCATTCCAGAAATACACCGACAATGCGGTGTCCAAGACCGTTAACTTCTGCAACAGTGCCGACCGCGACGATGTGGCCAAAGTTTATCAGATGGCCTACGAAAGCGGCTGTAAAGGGGTCACCATCTATCGCGATGGTTCTCGTGATGCTCAAGTGCTGTCGGTCAAAAAAGAGACAAAAAATGAAGCCAGCGTACCGATGGAGAGCAAAAAGGTCACCCGCAAGCGTGACCGTCCACGCACTCTTGACGGCGCCACCTATCAGATGGAAACCGGCTGTGGACCGCTCTATGTCACCATCAATGAAGACAAACACGGCCTGTTTGAAGTCTTCACCACCATGGGTAAAGCCGGCGGCTGTGCCGCATCGCAGTGTGAGGCGTTGGGACGCCTGGTCTCTCTGGCTTGGCGCAGCGGCGTGCAGGCGCGCCAATCGGTGAAGCAGCTGATTGGTATCTCCTGCCACAAGCCCGCCGGTTTCGGCAACAATCGTATCACCTCGTGTGCCGACGCCCTGGCCAAGGCCATCCAGATGCATATGCAGCAGGAGGAGGAAGAAAGTTATCAACAAAACGGCGGAGCCTGCCCCGAGTGTGGCGGTCCGGTTGAGCACGAAGGCGGCTGCTGCGTGTGTCACGCCTGTGGTTATTCCGAATGCGCTTAGTTGTGAACTAAAAGGATTCAACAAAAAGGCCACGTCCCCGCGTGGCCTCTATCATCCCCTTAAATGGAATGTGGCAGGAAGGTATCCCCTTCCTGCTTTTTTTATGTGGTCAAAGACAGATCACCACAGTTTAAGATGTGTATCTCTAACGGATTGCAGAGCAATCTGTCAGCGGAGCATTACAACGTTGCCTCAGGCAACTCAGGCAGCCGATTCAAAGCCGCAACATAACGCTGCAAATCAAACGATTCCCCACTTTTCAACACATCAAACACCTCAGAAATCACCACACAGCCAATCAACTCACGCGCCTCCGGTTCCGGATAGCCCTCATTGACCAGACGCACCAGGGTTTCAGTCACCTCTGGCGGCTCATTGGTATCAATCTGTTCCTGAACCACCTGGGCAATGGCATTTTCGATGCGCGGATGGATATCCATATTCCCTCCAGTAGAGATGACAAAAGATCTTTATTCGGAGGCACAGACTAACCATCCGCTCTGAAAAAATCAAGGGTTTCTCCGGAACTCTGATTATGTCGTCGCAGCAGTCTGTTGCAGGTTTTTACGATTCTGCGACCAGAGAATCACCGCCACAATCGCGGCACCGGACAGATCCGTCACCAGAGTTGGCCAGTACAACAGAATGGTTGCCACGCCCAAGGCAAACCATTCCAGCCAGGTGGTGCGCCGCAACCAGTAGAACATGGTCAACGCGGAGAACGCGATGGTGCCGAGGAACGCTGAAAACAGACTTGACGTAACGGCCAGACCGGTGGCCGGGATGCTCCCACTCAACACCGGATCCCCCTCTTCAATCATGCCTCCGGCACGCACATTCAGTTCATCAACCACACCACGCTTGTCAGCAACAATGGGGAAAGTCCCTTCATCGGTACGAATCTCAAACAGTTTGTCACCCACTTCAAACGTATCACCGGCTTTAACCGCAACCTGGGTGACATCGGCAAAAAAGGCGTCCCCGGGTAACGGTCCCATGGCGATATCAGCCGGTTTACCCTGAAACAGGATGGCCGGGGTAAAGGCAAACAGAATCGGCATGACATAAAGCAGCTTGGCAAATTTAAACGATGTCCAGCCGGTTTTCCACGGATCCGCCCCGGCAATGGCCGCGCCGGCATAGGCGGCAACGCATACCGGCGGCGTGATGTTGGAATCCTGGCTGAACCAGTAGACGATCATGTGGGCCGCCAACACCGGCACGCCCATCTCCACCAGTGGCGGCACCGCCAGTACCGCGGTGATCAAATATGCGGCCGTTACCGGCACCCCCATGCCGAGCACCAAAGAGGCCAAGGCAACGAGGAACACGGCCGCGAGCAGATTGCCCTGAGCCAGAGAGATGATAATGTCGGAAAATTTCAGTCCAACGCCGGTCAGGGCGATAATGCCGACAATAATGCCGATCACGCCCAGCGTCGCACCGATAATCAGGGTATTCTGAGCGCCGGTCTGGATCGCTTCCCAGATCTCTTTGGGGCCCATGCGCGTCTCCGCACGCACCCAACTGACGGCAATACAGGAGAGCGTGGCCCAGAACGCTGAAAATCCGGGAGAACGCCCCATAATCATCAAAACAGTGATGATCACCAGCGGCAATGAAAAATACCACTCCCGTTTCAACACGGTTTTCCAATGCTCAAATTCATGTCCCTTAATGCCTTTGAGCCCCTGTTTACGGGCTTCAAAATGGATCATGCAGAACACGGAGAAGAAATAGAGTAATGCCGGAGCCACGGCAATCATCATAATGGTGGCATAGGGTGTATTGGTCAGCTCCGCCATGAGAAAACCGCCCGCTCCCATGATCGGCGGCAGAAACATGCCACCAATGGATGCCGACGGCTCAATCGCCCCGGCCACGTGAGGTTTAAAACCGGCTTTTTTCATCAACGGAATGGTAAAAGCGCCGGTGGACACGGTATTGGCAATGGCTGAGCCGGAAACGGAACCAAACAACGCCGAAGCAATGACCGCCACTTTGGCCGGTCCGCCCGTTGAACGCCCGGCAACGGCCAGTGGCAGATCGATAAAAAATTTTCCGGCGCCGGATTTATGCAGAAAGGCACCAAAGAAAATAAACAGAATGACATAGGTGGCGAGCACATTGGCCATGACGCCGAAGACACCGTTGGGTGTCAAAAACAGGAAGGTGCACATCCGCTCCAGATCGAACCCGCGATGGGCAAGAACATCCGGCAGATAAGGCCCGAAATAGCCATAGGCCAGCATGGCCATACCGATACAGGTCATGGGCCAGCCAAGTACGCGGCGACAGACTTCAAGGGACAACAGAATGCCGACCAAGGACACCAGGGCATCCAGATCATTTTCCGCTCCGGCCCGGTAGTTGAGGTTTTCGAATTCGGCAATCCAGTAATAGACCACCAATGCTGACGTGATGGCAAAAAGAACATCGGAAAGATCCGGATTTTCCGGCCAACGTTGTGTCAGCCAACCATCAACAACGTAGAGCACCGCGGCCATGATAAACACCAGCCCTAAAAACGGCCAGAAGGCGATGACAGAGCCGAGTGCCGCGCCAAAACCACCTTGCGCCGCCTGATCGTAGATCGTCAGCAATTGGCGGTGAAAGTCAGCCGCGGTATCGTAATAAAACACCGCCGCCAACATGGAACAGAAGATAAAACTGATCACAAGCGTCAGAACAGCCCGCATGGAACGACGGCCCGCCGGATACATGAGAAACACCAGCACATAGGTGACAAACACATACACACCACGATGAAACTGCGTAGCCACGGCAGCCAGACCTGCGGTGTAAAAATAAAACAACACCATGCCGGCGCCCAGAGCGGCAACAAGCCAGTGCCATAGTCCGGTGGGTGCTCGGTGTTTGCGATTGTCTTTCTCCATTAATTCCTGCAGACGTTCCTGCTCGGAATCGCTGAGTTCCTTCAGAACCGGATCGTTCTCGTCCATAGATGCTCCCCTCACTTCTGAACAAAGATCATAAGGCTAAACAAAACCCAATCAGGCAGACCCGGGAAACATTCCGGGTCTGCCTGAGGTTATAAAAAATATAGAAAAAATCGGTTACGGTTTTTGAGCATCCGTCAGGGTCAGTCCCTTCTCCTGCCAGAATTTCGCAGCCCCCTGACTGACCGGCGTCACAATACCGCTCAACGCGCCTTCGACGGACATTGCCTTGGCAGTGCTTTTCACCTTGACCAGATACGCCAATGAGCGTGGAGAGAAGATATTTTTAGTCGCTTCATAAACCAGTTGCGGGTCAAGAGACGCATTGGCAACCCACAGAGCGGAATCCTGAAAAGTCGTGACATCATAATCGACACCACTGTAAGTACCGGCCGGAATTGTCACCTGCGTGTAGAAAGGAAACGTCGTGAAAAATCCGGCTTTTTCTCCGGCAGAAACGGTGGAAAGAACCCGTACCCGGTTACTGGCAGCCGCTTGAATCACGGACGCATTGGGGAATCCGGCAAATACCCACATGGCGTCAATCAGCCGGTCGCCCATCGCCGAAGCAGCCTTACTGTAACCGATAAACTCGACGTTCATATGATCCCACAAGCCCAGGGAAGTAAAGTAACGCTGAGCCGAGGCGGCTGCACCGGAACCGGCACCACCGACGGCAACACGCTTTCCTTTGAGATCTTCCACTTTGGTGATGCCACTGTCTTCAAGCACGACCAGATGAGCCGGCGCACCGTAGAGATAGGAAATAGCGTGGACATTCGCATAGTTATTAGGATCTTTTGGCAACTTACCATGGCGCGCCAGATAAGTATCACCGGAATAGGCAATGCCGAAATCCGCATCACCGGAATTGACCCGGCGGATATTTTCCACCGATCCCGCAGAGGCCATATTGGTCACTTCGACATCCGCCAGATCTTTGGACAGGCGCGTGGACATTCCGTTGGAAAAATACTGGAAAGTCCCGCCGTCCGGTCCACCGGAAAATGCCAAACGTTTCTTGGCGGCAAAGGCACTACCCGTCGGCAGCACCAGCAATGCCGCTACCACCAGCCACAGCAAACTCATCAGTTTTTTGTTCATACTCTCCTCCTTTTTTTATCCCATCAGGGATGAAGTTGTCTCTGCGTTTCTGAACAAAACAGCTTTCTGCCAATTGAGCAAATCGATCAACGACAGATATAGCCCTTAGTCGAACTTCATCATTGAGCATAATAAACGAACGGTTGTACTACAAGAGCAATAAAATTATTTTTTAAACAGCGTTTTAATCCCTACACTTCAGTCAGGAATAACTGCGCAACAGATAAAGAATCAACGTATAGCTGAGCGCCGACATGGCCGTGGTCATCACCACGATGGAGCCCGCAAGTTCGGCATCGCCCTTCATCTGTTGAGCCATGATAAAGGTGGCCATCGCCGTCGGCGCGGCCGACAATAAAACACCAACCTGAAGATCAAGGCCGCCAACACCAAGATAGCGCAGCAACACATAGGCCAGTAGCGGCATCCACAACAACTTGGTACCCATAGCCATACCGGCACACACCAGATCACCGCGCAACCGATTGAGGGAGAAAGCGCCCCCGAGAGACAGCAGCGCCAGCGGCAATGTCATGCCGGTGGCAATCTTCAGTCCACGCTCAATTACGACGGGCAACGGCCAGGAAAAATAACTCCAGACAATGCCCGCACAGGCCGCTAAGATCAGCGGGTTTTCAATTACCTGCATCGACCAGAATCGCCAGCCCTTGCCCGCACCGCTATGACGATGCGGCAACAGCAGCGCGGAGACCGCGAGCAGGTTATACAGCGGCACCAGAAAGCCCATCAACACACTGGCGCGGGTCAACCCTTCATCACCATGGGCGTTAAACACAATCGCCAGCCCCATGTAGGCGAGATTGCCGCGAAACGACCCCTGAGCAAAAGTCCCCAATTTATCAGGCGGATAGCGGCGCCAGGCGGCATAGGCATACGACACGGCAAAACCGACAAAGACACAGGCCATGGTCGCCAACACCATTGAGGCGTTAAAATTACGTCCGAAATCGGCGGTGGCAATTTTATAAAACAGCAGCAACGGCAGACAGACGTAATAGACCAGTCGATTGACCTGATACAAAAAAGCTTCATCAATCAACCGGACGCGACGCAGGCACCAGCCAAGAATGATGACGAGAAAAACCGGTAAGACGATTTCAACGATGTCGAAAAACATCAGGCCATTCCTAAAAGAATAAAAATAACGTTAAGGATTTATCAAAACCAGCGCATCAGGAAGAAGCAGAGCTAGGGGGTGTTCTGAATCAGAAGAATGAGTCATATTTTGAGGGATTTTTCGTGTCAGCAAGGCACACGGAGACGCCATATTATTCTATGGCAACGACGTGTAACGCTGCGGACGCGGAAAAGACCCAAAATAGTGCCATGAACGCTGATTGAGAACGCCCTTTGTATTCTACCACAGCAAACCAGTAACGCACCCTATTTGACCTGCACACATGACTGCAGGGTTTCATCGCTAAGAGTTCGACGTTATACTGGATCAATCTTCAATGAATTGACATGAACGGCAAAAGGAGTAGCCATGATTGAGCGCACCAACCTGAACCGTCATCACGATCCTGCCCTGAAAACAGCCACGATGCCGGCGTTAACCGGCAATGATGCCGAAGAAAAACGGCGCGAATTTCTTGACTATTTCCGTAAAACCTATGCCATTGATGAAGCCCTGTACGATACATTGCGTTACGAAGAGAGCTTTTATCGCCGCGCGGACCCGTTGCGCCATCCGCTGATCTTCTACTATGGTCATACCGCCGCGTTTTACATCAACAAACTGGTGGTGGCCCGGCTTGTTGACCAGCGCATCGACCCGCGGTTTGAATCCATTTTTGCCATCGGTGTTGATGAGATGTCGTGGGACGATCTCGATGAAAGCCATTACGACTGGCCGACGGTTTCCGAAGTTGCCAGCTATCGTCGCCAGGTCAAAGAGCAGGTCGAAACACTCATCACCACCCTGCCCCTCGAATTACCCATCACTTGGGAAAGCCCTTGGTGGGCACTGGTCATGGGCATGGAACATCAGCGCATTCATCTGGAAACCTCGTCGGTACTGATCCGTCAGCTGCCACTGAAACTGCTCTTCGAGCCTTCCATATGGCAAACCGATCCAGATCAGGGCGATGCCCCGAAAAATACCCTTAGAAACATCCCCGGCGGGAAGATCACCGTTGGTCGAGCTCTCGATTCTCCCTATTACGGTTGGGACTGCGAATATGGCGCTCAATCGTTTTCGCTTGAAGCGTTTGCTGTCAGTCAGTACCTGGTCAGTAACGGAGAATATCGCGCCTTTGTTGAACAGGGCGGCTACAGCGAACAACGTTGGTGGACCGATGAAGGCTGGCGCTGGTGTCAGTATCAACAGGCCACCATGCCGCGCTTCTGGCGCAGGACGGATGAAGGCTACAGGTTGCGAACCATGCTGACAGAACGCCCCATGCCATGGAACTGGCCGGTGGAAGTGAATTATCTCGAAGCCAAGGCGTTTTGCAATTGGAAGGCGGCACAAACTGCCCATCCCATACGCCTGCCCAGTGAAGCTGAGTGGCTGCATTGGCACGATCAGGCCAATCCGGGTTACAGCCATGCCGAGACAACAACCCCGGCGAATATTAACCTCAACCAGGCGGCATCCAGTTGTCCGGTGGACCGCTTTACCTGGAATGGCTTCGGCGACGCGATCGGCAATGTCTGGCAGTGGACGGAAACCGCAGTCGATAGTTTGCCGGGATTCCGCATCCACCCCTATTATGATGATTTCTCCACCCCGACCTTTGACAGCCGGCACAACGTGATTAAAGGCGGCTCGTGGATCTCTACCGGCAACGAAGCGACTCGCGACGCACGCTATGCTTTTCGCCGTCATTTTTATCAGCATGCCGGATTCCGCTATGTTGCTTCGGACCAGCCTCTGGCTGAAGCGGTGCCGAGCAAGGAGAACGATCCGCAGATTGCCCGACTGTGCCATGACCACTATGGCCGCAAAGAAAATAACTTCATGCAGCAACTGGCGCAACTGGCCGTCGCTGCGGTGCCGGAGCAGAACCGAGAACGGGCCTTGCAGGTCGGCTGTGAAGCCGGACGCGGCACCTTTGAGCTGGCGCGTGCTTTTGATGAGGTGATCGGCGTTGATCTGTCCGCCAACATGATCCGCCGCGCCGTGGAGATGGCCGAAAACGGTCACACCGGCTATCAACTGATTGAGGAAGGCGAACTGATTTCACATCACGAAGTGACACTGGAGGATGTGGGGTTAACCGGCGTTGCCGATAACGTCACGTTTCTGCAGGCTGACCCGTGTAATTTGAAACCGCAATACCATGGTTTCGACCTGATCATCGTCAGCCAGATACTCGAACGGCTCTACGATCCGGGCAAATTTCTCGATAGTTTGGCCGCCCGGCTCACTCCGGGCGGTGTTGTGGTGATTGCCAGCAGTTACGACTGGGACGACCAGCGCACCGATCCGCATAATCGTATTGGCGGACAACGCATTGACGGCGAACCGGTCAGCGGTCCGCAGGCACTCGCGGCATGCCTGCAACCCTCCTTTGACTTTGTGGAACGCCACACTCTGAGCCGTAAACTGCATCGTGACCGCTACAGCGCCTTGTGGCAACAGAGCGATGTCACCCTGTGGCGCAAACGCGAGGATGCCTGATGAATCAGCCTTTCGATTTTGACCAAGTTATCGATAGACACGGCAGCGACAGCCTCAAATGGGGTGTTTATCCTCCAGAGATCCTGCCCATGTGGGTGGCGGACATGGACTTCCCTTCCCCGCCTGAAGTGCTCAATGCCCTGCATCAGCGCATTGATCACGGGGTGTTCGGCTACGCTCTGGCCACGCAGGATGTGACCGACAGCGTCGTCAACTGGTTGCAGAAACGTTACGACTGGACCATCGATCCTCAATGGCTGGTTTGGCTGCCCGGTCTGGTTCCGGCCCTGCATGCCGCCTGTCATGCGTTCACCGAAACAGACCAGGAGGTGGTGACCTTCTCTCCGGTCTATCCACCGTTCCTCAGTGCGCCGAAAACCTGCCTGCGCCCTCACCGCGACATCCCGCTGACCCGCGATCAGAGTCGCTACACCTTTGATCTGCAACGTCTCGACGAGCAGTTGACGGATAAAAGCCGCCTGCTCCTGCTGTGCCATCCGCACAATCCGGTTGGTCGCGCTTTTGAACACCAGGAACTCATGGCCCTGGCTGAACAGTGTCTCAAACACAACCTGATCATCTGCAGCGATGAAATCCACTGCGACCTGATCCTCAACGCGACCCGCCACATTCCGTTCGCCTGCTTGAGCGAGGAGATCGCCCAGCGCACGGTTACCCTGATGTCGGCGGCAAAAACCTTTAATATTGCCGGGCTCAACTGCGGCTTTGCCATCATCGCCAATCCGACCCTGCGTCGTCAGTTTACCCGTGCCGCTCAGGGAATGATTCCTCATCCCAATGCCCTCGGTTATGCCGCCACCCAAGCGGCCTACGGCCAAGGAGAACCCTGGCGTCAGGCCTTGGTGGACTATCTGCGTGGCAACCGCGACTATCTCCAGCAGGCATTGGCGCAACGTTTGCCCATGCTGACGATGGACGAGGTAGAAGCCACGTACCTGGCATGGATTAACGTCAGCGCCCTGAACGACTCTACACCCACATTTTTCGAACAGGCCGGACTGGGATTCTCCGCTGGAGAGCCGTTTGGTGACAGTCAGTTTATCCGGCTTAATTTCGGTTGTCCGCGATCCACCCTGGAACAAGCATTACACCGACTGGAACAAGCCCTTTCCCCGTGCTGAGATTTGTTAATTGAGAATCGAAGCAAGAAAGGCTACTATCAGGCACTTCGTACCAGCACTGTATTGATATAAAATTTATGAGAGAAAACGGAGGATAACGTTTTATGAGTGAACCACGCAAAGTCAGCAAAGCGGAGATTGAAGCGGGCCTGAAAGTCCTGCGCCGGCGCCGCGTCATTTTCTGGGTCCTGATTGCTGTCTACCTGCCGATGATCTATGTGGTGCTGGAAATGTCCGGTTCCGATAAAGTGACCGGCATTTTCTTCGGATTCTGGCTGTTCTTTGTCACCATTGCCGCCAACGTCGTGGCTTTCTCAAAATGCCCGAGTTGTGGTCAGTTCTTCCACATGAACGGCATGATTCCCATGTATTTCCGTAACTGCCTGCACTGTGGCCTGCACATTACCGGCGATGAGAAACGCAACAAGTTCGAAAAATAAGCGTCTGTAGAGAGGTCCCCTCACCTCTTAAAATTCAATCGATCCATGCCAACCACTCTCCATCCGCAGGCAGGGCTTTACTCTTACACCGGACGCAACCGTCCGCCACATCGGGCATGACGATACTGACGTCGCGCCGGTAACCGTCGCAGACGATAAATCGGCTCCTGGCACCGCTCACACACGGCAACTACTTTAAGCCGTTGCTGATGAAGCTTCGCAACAGCAGGACTGTGACCACACCTCTGCGCTGAGACATGCAGAGCCCTGGCCCACGCCTGCCAGGTTTTACCGTGCCCACCGCGATACACATTGCCCTGAAAGGCCAGGAGATGATCACACAGATGAGCGACTTCATGAAGAAACGTCTGTTGGAGTGCGTCACTCTCCTGAGCAAATTGCAGCCGGATACAGCGAGGCTCTGCGCCACGGGAGTAATAGCACCCCAAGGAACGAGTGGCGGAACTGGCCTTAATCGGCACAGCGCTGATTCGGTTTAGAAACGCCTCAGCATCGACAACCAATGCAACAACGGCCTGTTCAACATGGTGCCATAGTTCATGGCGGCTGGCAAAGTCATAAAGGGTCATAGGGTCAGGTACGCAACAGCGCAATCAAGTCATCTTCCACCGGGAATTGACCGGTTTGCTTTTTAGAATAAATCTTTTTTCCGTCCACAGTCACTTCAAACACGCCGCCACGGGAGGGAACCAGGGTCGTTTCCGCGTCAAAGCACTGCTTCAATCTGGCGGCCAAACGGGCTGCTTTGGGACGGTAACTTCACTGCTGACAGTATTCAATCGTCACGTCCATACAAACCTCCATAAAAACTGATTTGTTTTTATGAAAGCATAAGACTCCCTGATTGCAATGGAAGAAGCTTTTCAAGATGAGCCGCAATTTTTTTCGGTGGCACCTTGCCCAGGCCTCTTAAAATTTCAAAAGGGACCGCCTCAACCTGACAGCGGCGGCAGACTTCACGCTCCATCTCTATCCACAGGTGAGCTGTCATTTCGGCATCAGCCAGGGCACGGTGAAACAATCCCTGACTGGGAAGATTCTTATAAGCCACCAGTGTCGCCAGTTTATGATTAGGCGCATCAGGATAAAGTCGCCGCGCGACCAGCATACTGCAACCGAAGCGAAGCGGTTTGCATTCGCCGATACGGGCAAACTCACTTTTTAAGAAGCGTTGATCAAACGAGGCATTATGGGCGACCAGTGGAGCACCACCAATAAATCGGGCAAACTGGTGCATCACCTCTTCGCAGGCCGGAGCTTGCCTTAACGCGTCGTTGGTAATTCCGGTAAACTCCTCAATAAACGAGCTGATTCTGAAGCCCGGATTCATCAGACTTTCAAAATGATCGATAATCCGTCCATCGGAAACTTTAACCGCTCCGACCTCAATGGCGCGATCACCTCGTTGTGGTGCCATTCCACTGGTTTCAAAATCGAGTACAACCAGTTCCTGTTGTGTCCGTGCCCTGTGCATGACAATGCCTTGCCTCATTGAATCAGCTCATAAAAAAAGACCCTGCGCGTGCGCAGGGTCTTTTTGATGTTCTATAGCGGCAAACAGGAATTACTGCTTCACAACGTTTGCGGCTTGAGGGCCTTTCTGGCCATCAGTGATCTCGAAAGTGACACGCTCACCTTCTGCGAGAGATTTGAAGCCTTCACCCTGGATTTCTGAGAAATGAACGAACACATCAGGTCCATTGTCCTGCTCGATAAAACCAAAACCTTTTGCGTCGTTGAACCACTTAACTGTACCATCTGCCATGTTTCTACTCCCTTACGGAAAACTGTGTTGTTGTACCCTGTTGATGGGTACGTACTGAATGTTTTATGTGCCTATAGCACGACAGTTCAAGGGAAATCAAGCTTTTTCAACGGTTAAGCGCCCGTCAACGCTTTTCTCATAGAACAATAACGTGAGACGCTGCTCAGCAGACCGAAATGATCTCGAATTCCTTGTCGGTTGCCCGTCCGGAACTCACCACATCACCGACTTGTTTACCGAGTAAAACACCACACAAAGGGGAGCCGGGAGTAATAACAACAACATCCTCTCCGTCACACTCCACCTTCAGTCCGCCCGCTTCAGGTCCGAGAAACAATTGGCGCATACGGCCATCTTCATATTCGATCCCCACCAATGCCGTGAGATAAAACGGTTCATAAGGGGCAAAGGTCTGCATTTCGATTTTTTTATAAACGTCCAGCGCTTTTTTTAGTGCTTGAGCTCGATTCGCATGACCCTGCGCAATATAAGAAGATTCGAGAGCCAGAGTATCGTATTTATTATCCGGTTGGGTTTCTTCATTGATGGCGGCTTCATGTGCCGCCTTGGCCGCGGCCAGAGCCAGTTCAACATCTTGCTCAATTTTTTCAATAATGCATTGCCGCAAACGTTCTTTGTCCATGTGTACACCTTACAATTGAGCAGAACTGATTTCGTGCTCGTAATAAGGCCCAGAGGGCCGATCTCAATGAGAAGAATAAGAGCCGACATCGGCGGTAACTTTACCTGCATCAGCGATGCTTTTTTTGCTGTTATAAGGCAATGTGATCGCATCGTCAACGAAACAATGAAGGGACTAAAAAATCTTTACAACCAACTGTTTTAAAAAGTTTTTTACAAAAACAACAACGAGCTCTCTGCCGGAAAAGACCACGCCGGAGGGAGATAAACTGACACAAAAATCATATTTTATCCGTACATCGTTTTTTTATAGACGTCATCCTGGCAACTCCGTACCATGTGCCTGTTGTTAACAATTCATTCTGAAAAGGATTTTTTGCCATGAAAAAGGCACAAAAAGGTGATCAGGTTTCCTTTAACTTCATTGTCCGTCTCGATGATGGAAGCATCATTGATTCCACGTATGATGAGGACGAATGTGAAACGGACCAGGAGATCGCGTCTGGACCAATGGAACTGACCATTGGTGACGGAACGTTTTTCACACAGGTGGAACAAGCTCTTGTAGACATGGTTGAAGGAGCGACAAAAAACGTTGTGGTTCCGGCAGAAGATGCTTTCGGGCCCTATGACCCCGAGCAGGTGTTCTCTTTGCAACGAGAGCAGATCCCCATGGATTTCACGCCGGAGGAAGGCGATCTGCTGGAACTCAGCGCCGAAGACAGTGAACATGCTGAAGTGGTCAAAGTGCTGGCTGTGGGCGATGATGAAATCACTTTTGACGCCAACCATCCTTACGCCGGTCAGCGTTTGAATTGCGAAATCACCCTTGAAAAAATTTTGAGCTGAACTGATCACAAATAAAAACCCCCTGCGGCATCTGTCGCAGGGGTTTTTTATATGCTTAGCAAAATGTTCCCTTAGATTGGTGTGATTTTCAGGGCCACACGCCGATTAAGCTGGCGGCCGTATTCGGTGTTATTATCCGCAATCGGAGCACTTTCGCCGAAACCGACTGTGGTAATGCGGGTTGAAGCAACACCGCTGGCAACCAGGATATTACGTACCGCCGTAGCACGTCGTTCAGAAAGCCCCTGATTGTATTCTTCACTCCCCGTGCTGTCGGTATGACCGGCAACGAGGATTGTCGTCTTATGGTATTCGGTAAGGATAGCCGCTAAACGGGCGACATCCTGCTGGGCGGTGGCCCGGAGAGTAAACGAGCCGATGTCAAACTGATTATCGGAACGAAACGTGACATAAAGAATATTGCCATCACGATCGATTTTTACGCCTTCAACGGAAGCCAGAGCATCGCGCATTGCCTGCTCTTGCTGATCCATGTAATAGCCGATGCCGGCCCCGGTTCCTGCACCGACAGCAGCACCGACTCCGGCACCAATCAAGGTTGCTTCGGTGTCTCCACCAGCGGCCTGCCCGATCAGGGCACCGGCAAGGGCGCCGGTCGCGGCACCAATTCCGGCACCTTTCTGGGTGCGGCTCATCGGTTGAGAACAACCTGCCAGATAAAGCAGGACAGCCAGCACAGCACAAATCTTAAGCATATTACGCATAAAAGACACTCCTTTTAGATAAAATCATCGCTGCAAGCAGTATAGCGAACTGTCCATGACCCGCAACACGCATCCGCACAGAACAGCCTGTGTTTTAGCACATCAGAACAAATCGCTGAGTACCACCCCGAAGCCGAAACGATTGGATGAAGCATTATAGTCGATCAGACTTTCTCCATAACCGTTAAAATACTGGATGTAGCCCTTAAGATGAGACGTCAATGGGAACGTCCAGTCCACCTGAACAGCTCCCTTATTGCTGTTCTGGCGTAAATTGTTACGCAGCATGACGGAAAAAACATGTTTTTCCCATTTATAGCCCAACGTGATTTCCCCATAGCCGAGATACTTGTCGATATCCGGATTGTCATCGTCCTCGCGATCTTCTTCAAAGCGATACCAAGGTGTGAAGCTCATAACAAAGTTGCCCCGGTCGAGAATAAACTGAAGATAAAGTCGATTCCAACTGCGCGACAACGTTCCCCCTTGACCATTGGACTGATGATTCAACCCGATCAAAATCAGTGAATTGGTCAAGCCCAAAATCTTCGTATCGTTTTCAATGGTCAAAAACAGCTCCGGCTCGTGGTTGGTCTCACGAAATGGACTGGAAAACGGCTCATTATACGCCTGCCAGAAAGACAGATTGGTATACGCGGCCCATAAATCCGCATTCCCGATAATATTTTGCCATACCGGAACCTTGAAGCTGAATTGAAATTTAACCTCGAAACGATCCATATCGTCATCATCCGCCTCGAAAGGCTCTGAATTGACGTGGGTATTATAGGTTACGGGTAACAGGTAGTTGCGTTTATGGGGAATGATTGAAAAAGGCAGATAGGCCGCCAGTTTTTCACTGGTCAGACGTTGATCAACGGCCGAATCGGCTTCAGTGTCCTCGGCAAATTTATCACATTCCGGCACACACTTTTCAATCTTCTGCTGCTTCTGTAACAGCTCACGCAGCTCCTGGACGGTAAGATCATCGTACTCACCGCCCTGTACCGCATTGAGAAAATCACGTTGAAAAGACGTGAGCACCGCATCGGCCGCCACACTGGTTGCCGCGCCTGAAAAGAGCAATAACAGTCCAACGAACAGCACTCTCAACAATGCCATACCCTCCCTGATCAGCAAACAAGGGCCATCAGACCATGACGACTGACTGATGACAAAGTTCCTGGGGAACTCTGTCATGCCCGTTAGGCACAGATACAATGTCTCGCTTCCGAAAACGAACGAATCATATACAAAAAATTGAGGCACGTGAAAGAGTCTCAGGATGAAACGTTTCTATCGTTATACGTGACACCGACATTCGGGTCAATGTAACTTCGAGGAGGTTAAAACGATGAACGGATGGGAAAAAAAGGAAATCAGCCCATACTGCCAAGACTGGCCAGGGCGATCATGGAGCTCAAGGAACAACCGCTGTGGTTGCCGACGGCCATCAGAACGTTTTCGCCCTGAGTCACAGACCCCAGGCGGGAGAACGCCGACAATGAGACGCTGGAAGCACGCAGATCACAGATAAGATCGGTTTCGCTGGAAACAAGGCCTTGCGCCTCCTCCACCAGGCTGGTGTCATCGCTGGAAAAACCGTCGCAGCCATACCAGGGGCCGAGAATTCCCCCAAACGGATCAAACTGTACAAGAGCGGTCTGGGTTTTATGCTGTAGCAACTGACTTCGTCGGCCAAGATGGGATAACATCGCGCTGCGGCAATCCCCCCAAGCCGCTGAATCAACAGCATATAATTTTTCAAGCTCTACCGGGGTAAGAGAATCATCACCGTTGTCGGTGCCGGACCCTTTGACGCGTAAACGCACCATCTCGTCCACGAGCTCAAAACCACGCCGTTCATACAGGGGGCGCCCCTGATTCGATGCCGTCAACCAGATGCTGACAGCGCCGGCTTTCCATAACTGCTGGAGGATAAAATCAAACAGGTATCCGCCAAGTCCCTGACCACGTAAGCCAGGATCGATAATAAGGTTGCCGATCCAAGCTGTTTGGCCGTGAAGTACCGCGGTAACAAAGCCTTGAACCTGTTGTGCGGATTTAAGCGCATAGCAATAGCTGTTAAGACTTTGCAGATAAAAGCTCAATTCATTGTGCGGCACATCCCACCCTTGCTGATCGGCCAGGCGATTAAAGGCCTGCCAGTCACTGGCCGTGGCCGGAACGATGCTCATCCGTTGATGACTCCGGAAATGTTTGCCGGATGGGCGACAAGACTCAACAACTCATCATCGGCCAAAGAACGCTTATATTTCTGCGAGATAGAACGAACCTGTTGAAGCAAAAGATTAACTTTCTCAGCGTCCAATTGAACGCCAAGATTCTGCAAGCGACTCTGCAGTCCGTGACCACCGGAATGCTTACCCAACACCATGTGGCGTTTCAGACCGACCTCACTGGGATCAAACCCCTCATAGTTTTTCGGGTATTTCAACACGCCGTCGGCATGCAGACCGGATTCGTGGGAAAAAACTTTTTCGCCGACCACGGCTTTCCATTCCGGCACAGGACGATGGCTGGCCTGTCCGACCAGACGGGATAATTCAACAAAACGATGGGTATCGATCTCCAAAGGACGATCACAGGCATATTTCATCGCCATCACCACTTCTTCCAAAGCCGCATTGCCGGCACGCTCTCCAAGACCGTTGACCGTCGTGTTCACGAAATCAGCCCCAGCGCGAATTCCGGCGATGGCATTGGCCGTGGCCATCCCCAAGTCGTTGTGGGTATGAACCTCCAAGGGCAGAGCCCCATTGCAGTGGAGATAATCAATATGTTCAAACGTTGTAAAAGGATCCATCAAGCCCAACGTGTCACAGTAACGGAAGCGATCAGCCCCATACTCAGCACCAATGTGGGTCAGCTCACAGAGGAAATCAAGATCTGCACGACTGGAATCCTCGCCGCCGATGGAGACATAAAGATCATGGGACTTGGCGAATGCCAGCGCGCGATGTAATTGGGTTTTGACCCAGTCACGGGACTTGCCTAACTTATGTTCAATGTGAATGTCGGATACAGATAAAGAGATGTCCACCGCCTGCACACCGCTATCGATTGACGCCTGAATGTCGGAAATGACCGCCCGGTTCCAGGTAATCAACCGTGCATTGAGATTCATATCGACAAGCGCTTGTACCGAGGCCTGTTCTTCACGACCCATGGCGGGAATGCCGCATTCCAGTTCGCCAACACCAATGTCATCCAGCGCTTTGGCGATCTGCTTTTTTTCTTCCAGAGAGAAAACCACCCCCGCGGTCTGTTCACCATCGCGCAAGGTGGTATCATCAATCACGATCGTCCGGGTTGAATCAATCGCTTTCATGGCTTAACTCCTTTTGCACTGTCCGTAAAAATTATCGAACAAACGCGTATGGGCCGTCACATGGTCCGCTTCTTTCGCCGTAAATTCAGCCATGAGTTCAGCGGAGCAACCGCTATGGCGGCACCAGCTTTCAACAATTCCTCCCGTCACTTCCGGATGGAATTGCACTCCGTAAGCATTTTCATAACGAAAAGCCTGGCCTGGACATTGTTCATTGAAAGCCAGGTGAGTGGCCCCATGGGGCACTTCAAAGCTGTCATGATGCCACTGAAAGGCTGCAAGCGCGGCGGGCGAACCGGCAAACAAAGGGTCGGAGGCGCCGTCCTCTGTCAGATTTATCACTTGCAGCCCCTGCTCTTCAGCCTTGTCGTGATGAACGGGAGCTCCGAGAATATCGGCCAGCATCTGCGCCCCCAGACAAATGCCCAGCATGGGAATCTGCGCTTCGAGAACCTTGCCCATGAATCGTTTAACATCATGGAGATAGGGATACAGAGTATCAGCATCAAAACTCATATAACCGCCGAGAATCACCACGGAACTGATTGTGGCAATATCCGGAAACGGTTGGGCGGCAAACGTTTGAACCAGTTGGGCATCATGCCGTAATGCGGCGATACCGGCCGGCACACGTGGATCGTTTTGAACAATGACCACCATATCCCCCTCCCTTGTTCATCCTGCATGTGCAGAAAGATCAGGCGGACGAAACCTTTAACTGATCGAGATCAAGGTCTTGTCCGATAATGCCGGCGGCATCCGCACGACATTGCTTACAGTGACGCGCTTGAGACAGAATCTGCTCAGCCTGACTACGAATAAAGTCAATTTCATCTTTGGATGGTTGTTCCATGCCGGCGAATTTTCCCAAAGGAATCAAGGGAACGATATTCATCATGGTTGCTCCGAGCTTACGCGCGGTGACAGCGAGATCCAACGTCTCGTGGTCATTGATGCCCGGCATATACACATGATTAATCTTCACCAGCATTCCAGCTTTGGCCGCCAGCTCAACACCTTCAAGCTGCTTGTCCAAAAGGTAACCAGCTGCGGCTTCGCCCTGAAGTTTTTTGCCCTGGTAATGAATCCACTCGTACACCTCCGCACCACTTTTGGGCGACAAGGCATTGATGGTGACCGTCAGACTGTGAATCCCCAGATCCTTGATGCGGTCCATCTTGTCCGGAAGCATCAGGCCGTTGGTCGACAGACACAACGTCATGTCCGGGTGGGCGGCACGTACCAGCTCAAACGTTTTGAAGGTATTTTCATTGGCCAACGGATCACCAGGACCGGCAATGCCAACCACTTTCATCTTCGGACCGGCCACGGGATGACGTAAAACAAGTTCCAGACGCTCCAAAGCCTGCTCAGGCGTCAGGACACGGCTGGTGACACCGGGACGACTTTCATTGACACAATCGAATTTACGCTCGCAGAAGCCACATTTGATATTACAGCCGGGAGCTACCGGCAGGTGAATCCGTGCGCTGTTTTTATGATCTCCACCAAAACAGGGGTGCTGCGATTTCTTTTTCATCATCTGACAGGGGGTTGCCATATTATCTTCTCCTTGAACCAAAACGAAAAAAGACGCCGACGAGTCATTCGTCAAGCGTCTTTGCTACGTCCCGGTGGACAAAAAAACTGGACATCTTTGTCAACTGGGAGATAAAGGCACAACATTGTACCGGCCGGCGATCGGCCTCATCCTTCTAAACGAAGGTTTTATTCACTGTGTCGATCTATAAAGCATTTAACATGCCAAAACAGTGAAAAGCCTTTAAACTGCGCTCTTGGCATTCATTCAGAGTGTTGCGCCAAGGATTCTTTGACAAGATTGCCTAACTGGTGGGCAAAACTTGTGCATCAGCGAAAACTTTTTAAGCATCAGCCGACCAATAAGCACAAAAAAGGGAAAGACAGCGATGTGCCTTTCCCTTTTTATGTCATTCAGGACGAACGGAATGCCGCCGCTATGGCGATACTATGGCGATAACAACGTATCGTCCAGAATCATGTCAACGGCTTGTCAGGACAATTTTTTCAGCTTTTTCTTCAGCTTCTTCAATTTACCTTCCTGTTTGGCCATTTTTGCTTTTCTGGCTTTCATCTCTTTTTTCAGTGCCTTGACTTTTTTCGACGCTTTCGCCATGGTTCTCTCCTTTAAAAGAATGATGTTATGATGGGCCGCAACGTCGTTATCGCCCCACCTGCCAACAAAGAATGCATATCATTTGATATGCATTGTATATACATAACTGATCCATTGATAAAAGTCAAATCGCCACGTCAGGAGTCAGGCCAGTGCCCGAGAATGAAATAGACCCGAAACGTTGGGAGCAACTGTGCAAGCAATGCGGATTGTGTTGTTTTGAAAAGACCCGCTTGCCCAACGGACGCATTATAACAACACGTATTCCATGCCGTTTTCTTGATCTGCATACGCGTCAATGCCGGGTTTATGAGCATCGGTTTGAAGTGGACGAAGACTGTCAGAAATTAACACCGCAACTGGTGGCGGAAGTGGATTGGCTGCCGGAGGAGTGTGCCTATGTCCAATGGCACAAACAACAATGCGCAGTGTCGTCGCTTCAACAAGCAGACACTGCGCATCGCAAATTTAAAAGAAAAAAATAGTTGCGTAAAAAGTCAGTTACTTCTTCTTACGTTTTTTCTTTTCCTGACTGGCTTTGAGCAATTCTCCAAAACTGCCCATCCCAGAGCCACTGGATAAAGAATCACTCCACGATGTTTCCGTCACCTCGACCGCCACACCGGCAGGCACCAGAGAAATGCGCTTTTGCTCTTCATCAATCTTCTCGATGGTGACAGCCAGCTCCTGGCCCTCTTTCAAGACCTCGCGCGGATGGTTGATCCGGCGCCCCTCACCCAACTTCGAGATATGGATCAGGCCGTCAATCCCCTCTTCCAGAGTGACAAACGCACCAAACTGGGCCAGACGGGAGACTTTGCCGGTATGCTCACTGCCGACCGGAAAGTTATCCGCCACTTTCTGCCACGGATCCGCCAAGGTATCACGCAGACTGAACGAGAATTTGTTGTTTTTCCAGTCGAGAGATTTGACCACCAGCTCCAAAGACTGGCCGACGTGCAACACCTCATCGAGATTTTCCACCCGGCTGTACGCCACCTCGGAAATCGGCAGCAACCCTTCAATGCCGCCAATATCAACAAAAGCTCCAAAATCACGAATCGAGGTAACTTCCGCTGTGACGCGCATCCCCTCTTTGAGAGTCTGGCGTAAATTTTCAGCTTGTGCCTGACGCTGCTCTTCAAGAAGCACCCGCCGTGAGACGACAATGTTGCGCCCCTGCTCACTGAATTGACTGATTTTGACCTGGAAGGACTGGCCGATCAGCTCTTCGGGATTATCCTGACGTCGCAGACCGATCTGCGAATAGGGGCAAAAGCTGCGCACATTGCCCGGCAGCATGATCTCGTAACCGCCTTTGATCTCTTTTTCGACCCGGCCGTCAACGGGGATACCACTACGCCAGGCCTCCTCCAATTGTTCATGACCGGAACGTCCGCCACCGATCTTGGTGGTAAAGCGCAGTTCACCGCCTTTACGTGACATAAAAAACGCTTCAATGGTGTCACCGACCTCAACACTCAGTTCACCATCGTCATTCTGAAGTTCACGCACATCCAGCACGCCCTCGCCCTTCTGGCCGACATCGAGAAATATCCAATCCTTACCAATTTGCAGGATTGTTGCCTGCGTTTTCTGACCGATCTCCAGTCGCTGACTCCCGCCCATGCTCTCTTCAAGCATCGCGGCAAAATCTTCCTCTTCCATGTCATCCTGCCATTCAATCGGTTCTTCGTTCATGCGGTTTATCCTTGTTCTGGTTACGTTTTAAATCGCCAACTATAAAATGGTAGGCAGCATATCACAGCTTCATGGCAAGCATAAGATTATAAAACAGTCGTGGGACACAATGGGCGTCAAAGCAGAAACATTCAATTGTCACAGACGCAGAATTGACATATTGCCTTTTGATTTAGTTCTGCAATAAAGACTGGACTCATCGATGATTAGATAGACACATTTAATGCATATTGTTACTCTTGTAAAATTCTATTGATATTTATCTGCTGGAAATATTTATGACAGATCACCAGAATCGCCTGGAAATGATTGTAAACAAATTGCGTCACATGCAATTTCGCATCACTCCCCAGCGACTTGCCATTTTAAAAGCTTTTCTTACCAGCGAGACACATCCTACGGTAGAAGAGATTTTTCAACAGGTTAAAATCGCGTTTCCTACGACCAGCCTTGCTACGGTTTATAAAACAGTCCATCTTTTAAAGGAAATCGGTGAAATCCTTGAAATTGATTTTTCCGACAACAGTAACCGTTACGACGGCAAGCGCCCTTATCCTCATCCGCACATCATTTGTCGTCAATGCGGTGCCATTATGGACCCCAAAATCGACAGCCTGGATAAAATGATCGAAGAGATGGAAAGTAAATCCGGGTACATGATTTCGTCCCATCAAATCAACTTCTTCGGCGTATGTCCCTCCTGCCGTAGCAAAAAGTAATCCTCCCCCTTTTCTTTTTCACCTCAGGCCTGCTTCGATATGGATAATCATTATTATTAAATATTGACATTAACATTCACTATGTTAGATATAAGTGGCTTTCACAGAGACACGCACAGGACCTGAAGCGCTCTCTGAATCCTGTTGTGTCAAGCGCTCCCCATTGAGCATTGACACAACGCCTTATTTTCGATGAAAAAGAGGAGAATCCCATGGACAACAATGACGGAAAGAAATCACGGAATCTGACAACCAATGCCGGGGCACCGGTACCAGACAACCAGAATGTCATGACCGCAGGTCCTCGCGGCCCCCAACTGCTGCAGGATGTCTGGTATCTTGAAAAAATGGCGCATTTTGACAGGGAGGTCATCCCCGAGCGACGGATGCATGCCAAGGGCTCTGGAGCTTATGGCACGTTCACTGTAACCAATGACATAACCAAATACACTCGCGCTAAAATTTTTTCCGAGGTCGGCAAGAAAACCGAACTGTTCGCGCGCTTTTCCACTGTAGCCGGAGAGCGAGGAGCTGCTGACGCCGAACGGGATATTCGCGGTTTTGCACTTAAATTCTACACCGAGGAAGGCAACTGGGATCTCGTGGGCAATAATACGCCTGTCTTCTTTTTACGCGATCCGCTCAAATTTCCGGACCTTAATCATGTCGTCCATCGTGACCCTCGCACAAACCTCCGCAGTGCTAAAAACAACTGGGATTTCTGGACCTCCCTACCCGAAGCATTGCATCAGGTCACTGTCGTTATGAGTGATCGTGGCATTCCGGCAAGCTTTCGTAATATGCATGGATTCGGCAGCCATACATTTAGCTTTATCAATGCCCAAAACGAACGTTATTGGTGTAAATTCCATTTCCGCAGCCAGCAGGGGATTAAAAACCTTACTGATTCTGAGGCGGAGGCGGTGATCGGTAAATGCCGTGAGAGCAATCAACGCGACCTCTATTACAGTATAGAGAATGAAGATTTTCCACGCTGGACCATGTTTATCCAGATCATGACCGATGAGGAGGCTGCCAAACTTCCTTACAATCCTTTTGATTTAACAAAGGTATGGTACAAAAAGGATTTTCCGCTTATAGAGGTGGGTTTTTTTGAACTTAACAAGAACCCTGAAAACTATTTTGCCGAAGTCGAACAAGCGGCCTTTAATCCGGCCAACGTCGTACCGGGTATCAGTTTCTCACCCGACAAGATGCTTCAGGGCAGGCTGTTTTCTTATGGCGATACCCAGCGATATCGATTAGGCGTCAACCATCACCTCATCCCGGTAAACAAAGCTCGATGCCCTTTTCACAGTTATCACCGAGACGGTCAGATGCGAGTGGACGGCAACTATGGTTCAACTCTCAGCTACGAGCCAAACAGTTACAGTGAGTGGCAGGAACAGCCCGATTTTTCCGAACCGCCTCTGGCTTTGAGTGGTGCAGCAGCCCACTGGAATGCTCGTGAAGATGACAATGATTATTATACCCAGCCGGGCATGCTTTTTCGACTGATGAATAAAGAGCAACAGGAGGCTCTGTTTGGCAACACCGCACGTGCCATGGACGATGCGCCGGAGATGATCAAAATCCGCCATATCGGCAACTGCATGAAAGCCGATCCAGCCTACGGTGAAGGCGTGGCTAAAGCTTTGAATATCTGCCCAAGTAAGATTCACTGATCTCATTCCATGAACAACGGCTTGGCGGTATTTCATCCGTCAAGCCGTTGTTCCGTCTTCATCATTGTTCGATTAAACAGGTAAAAAATAAGAGAGTTGATAATAATTCCATTCATAAGATATCCTGAAAAAAAATACGTGTGTACTCCGTAGGTAATGAATACCGATTGATCTCTTCAACCGTCCGGCAATGAATTTCAAAAAAAGGATTTAGTTGAGGCATGACACTCGACAGCATCGTCCCCTGGGGGCGTTCTTTAGAAGAATACCGCAGCATGTTCATGTTGTCGGAGGCAGACTTGAGTGGAGCACGGTGAATTCAAATTGCAAGTGCACCACGTGCCGCCGACCAGAACACTTCATTAGGCGTTCGGTATCCAAGGCATTTGCGTGGTCGATTATTTAACTTTCTTACGGCCTCAGTGACTGCGATTTCATCTGTTTTGCGAAAATCTATTCCTTTTGGAAAATATTGTCTCAACAAGCCGTTGGTATTTTCATTCGCACCGCGTTGCCATGCGGCATACGGATCAGCAAAGTAAATGCTCAATCTTGTCTTTTTCTCAAGCTCTTTGAAGTTTGCAAATTCAGAACCGTTATCCAACGTCAAGGATTGGCGCATCCTGCGGGGGATAGGGCCAAATGCTTTAACGCATCGCTGTGTCAATGTGGCGGCTTTCTTGTTGTCAAGTTTAACTGCAACGAGGTAGCGACTCTTGCGCTCAACCATGGTTGCTATGCAGCCACTTCCTGGTTTTCCTTGGACCGTATCACCTTCCCAGTCACCAAACCGGCTGCGATTTGCAACGATTCCTGGACGCTGATCAATGCTTATGCGATCTACTCTAAAGCGATATCCAGCACCATACCGGCGCTGTTTTCGCCGTTTTTTATGTTTTCGGCGCAAGCGTTGATAAAGAACGCCACCAACACTGCCCTCAAGATAAATCCAGCGATAGATGGTTTCATGACTAATCCGCATCGTATCGTCAGTGGGATAATCCATGCGGATTCTATTTGCTATTTCTTCCGGTGACCATTCAAGCTTAAGTTTCGACTCAACATAGGAAACCAGTCGTGAATTGTTCTGTCGACGAAAATGACGGGGCTTGTGGCGGCGTTCGAGTGCCAGCGGTTGCGTCCAATCGCAATAGTAGATTGTCCATGGATGTCTCGCTTTAGCCCGCTTGATTTCGCGACTTATCGTGCTGTGGTTTCGGCCTAATCGTCGAGCAATTTCACGTATGCTGAACGAATATTGCAAATGACTGATGACATAACGTTCGTGTTCGCTAAGATGGGTGTAGGACATGACAGGATCCTTTCTGGCTCTGATTTGGTCACGCTTTTTAGAATACCAGAAGCCCTGTCATGTTCTGTTCTTAGCTTAAGTGGTGCGCTTTGAAATTGAATCTACCCACTCCTCGGCTGCAGTGACGGCCCGGCAAGTTTCAATGCCGAACTCACCAGTCGAGGCGGTCGGGTCACCTCTGTCGATCCCATTTATCAGTTCAGCCGCCAGGAGATCGCCCAACGCATCGACGAAGTGGCCGAACAGGTCCTGAGCGAAGTGGAAAAACACCACGACAACTATCTCTGGGAACAGATCCCCAGTGTTGAAGCCTTGGCGACGACACGCATGGCAGCCATGAACAGGTTTCTGCAGGATTATGAATCCGGCCTGCTTCAGGAGCGTTATGTACAAGCCTCCTTACCGGATTTGCCATTTACAGACAACCAGTTTGAACTGGCTCTGTGTTCTCACTTTCTGTTTTTGTACAGCGACCATCTCGACCTTGATTTTCATCTTGCGGCGATCAAGGAGCTGGGCCGCGTTGCTCGAGAAGTCCGCATTTATCCACTGGTGACCCTTGATGGACGACCATCTTCTCACTTGTCGTTAATTACTAATGCTCTACGTTCCTCTTCCTGGACGATACGGGAACAACGTGTCAGTTATCGTTTTCAAAAAGAAGCGGTAACCATGTTGGTGCTCCGATGTCCCTGAAAATTTGACGTTAGCCCTTCTCTGAACAGGAAAATTGTCATCGTTTTAGAGCCGGTACGGCCTATCTCTCTTGTTTGCCTTGTTGATCTGAGCAACAACACAATGATTCAAAGGGCAAACATAATTCCGCGATAACCTCATCACCGCTTTGCGAAAAAGTTAACGTGGTCCCGTTGCTGGGTAAAAGCGCGCTCACCAGTTCAAGACCATTACCGAGCTTTTTCCCCCGTGAAAAATCAAACCCGGCGGGCAGAAAAGCAGGTCCGTTGACAATCCGAACACAAAGGCGGTCTTCATGCTCTTTGATCAGCACCCGAATGGGCCTTGAGAAGATTGGTGCGGACAGATGTTTTAACGCATTGGTGATTAGTTCATTGACAATCAATGCAACGGGAAGCGCCTCTTCCTGTGCGAGAAAATAGTCCCGGCACAGATCTTTGTCATTGCATACAATACCAGTCCCACCGGTGTTTCCGGCTATCGTCATGCGCATCAAATCCTTGAACAGAATGCGGGCATCACCGCGTCTACCCTGCAAATCATAAATTCTGGAAACCGTCTGAATTCTGTCAATAGCAGCTTCCAGCGGTTGGCAAATTTGCGGATTGTCCGCAATGGCATTGCGCAATAAGCTCACGATTCCCTGCAGATGGTTTTTGATCCGATGATGGGCTTCACGTACCAGAACATCGCATTGCTGTTTAATGTCCGCCAATTTCAGGTCGTGCGACATTTTTACCGCTGAGATATCTCGTGAAATGCCAATCACCCCGGTGATTCGACCTCTAATATCACGATACGGCGCGTGTTCGGTTAAGCACGTTTTAACGGTTGATGTCGGAAAGATATCTTCCGTGATTTCGGATTTGCCCGTTTCCATCACCCGCTTGTCAATCTTGTAAAGATGTCGTGACACATCATTCTCACCGAATACTTCAAAAATATTCATACCAAGAATATCGGCTAGAGCTATTTTGGGGTAGCCTCTCACCTGATGAATAAACGATAGACACGCCTTATTGACAAAGCTCAATTGATGATTTTGATCAATAACGAAAATACTGTCCTGGCAACCGTCCGCGATTGTCCGCAGAAGAATTTTTGATTCATCTAGAAAAGTGGTCGTCTTCTTTAACTTATCTATGTTTATAGCGACCCCAAAACGTTTGTACACATTGCCCTTTTGATCGCAGACAGGCCGCACAATGATATAAAACCACTCATAAATATTATCATGACGCCGGAACCGGCATTGAACCTCCCGGCATTCACGACATCGCCCAGGCTTAAAACCATTCTTCCAGAAAAGGCCAATCCGATGTCGATCATTCGGGTGTAAAAAAGAAAGCCAGTTGTTCTTCAAATAAGTTTCGCCGGGCGCGCCGGTGTAGTCAATCCAAAGTTGACTTACATAGTCATAACGTCCATCGGGAAAAGAGGTGAAAATCATGCCTGGGAAAGTGTCCAGAATTCGGCGAAAAAGTGCTGTGGTCTCCCAATGTTTTTCACCGCGTTCAGAGCTTCCCCCCAAATCACGGATAATGGATTCGATATAACCGCCGGGAAGTTTTTTGGATGCCATTTCGCAGGAAATTTTTGTTCTATTTTTCCCCAGCAGTGCCACACGCTGGACAACGGTTGATCGTTGCAAGGCGTTTATTAACAGGGTGTCGGCAAGGTCTCTATCTTCAGGGGCAAGCAAGTCTTCAAACTTTTTCCCCACCAGTTCCGTCTGGCTGAAGCCGAACAGGTTGCGACCGGCTTCGTTGACCTCTTCCACACGCCCCTGTGAGGAAAAAATAAAGATCGCGTCCGGCGCCTGTTCAACCAGAAGTTTATAGGGGAGGTTTGAATGAACACGGTCTTGTTCAAGTTGTTTTTTGAGTTTGATATTAGCAAAGGATAGTGACACGGCGTCAGCCACGGCCTGTTGCAGAAAAAGATCATCCTCGCTAAAGGTACGTCGTTCTTTCCAATAGCATCCCATAGCACCGATGACGCGCGTTTTGCCGACGGGAACCATACTCAGGCTTTGCACAAAAGTAGGACGATAGACGCCATGTTGAATACGCGAATCGTTATAAATATCCTCAATGGCTGTCGCACGGTTGTTGAGCATGACCCAACCCGAGATATCTTCGAGTGAAAAGGACTGTCCTTTCCACAAAGGGCCGATGGCATCTTCATCAACATAATGGCACCTGTTGTCATCACGTAAAACAAGTGTGACGCCATCCGCATGCATGAGTTCGCGCGTCGTCTTGCGGATCAGAGGCAGCAGGTCCGTCCAGTCATTCACTTCACCTAACCGGGATACGGCATCGATCAGATGACATAACCCTTTAACCGTGCTTTGCGCGATGCGCTCGTTCTGTTTATGTTCAAGAAGACTGGTGCTCGAACTATTCATATTTCTAAGAGATCTAGGGTAGCGTCGAGGAATCAAACGACACCTGTTGTTTCCGTTCCTTCGCCCGCAGAGTGTTTGAGGCTCTCCAGATACGTCCCCTATCTTCCTGTCATGTCAGAGTTTGTGCGTTGAGCATCGTAAAGAAAGCCTCCATTAATCACATCTTCAAAGTGGCTGGATTTCATCATCAACTCATAAAATTTTTCCGGTGCTAACGGCTTGCTGAACAAGAAACCTTGAACGACGTCACATCCTGAGGCTTTCAAAAAATTCAACTGTTCCATGGTTTCCACGCCTTCGGCAATCGCACCCAGATTGAGATTATGGGCGATATCGATAATGCTGGTGACAACGGAAGCCCCGGTTTCATCCGACATCACATCTCGAATAAACGATTGATCAATCTTCAAATGATCCACCGGAAAACGGCGGAGATAATTCAGGCTGGAGAATCCGGTACCAAAATCATCCAGGCTTAATTTGACTCCGATTTGTTTGAGTTCATGCAGGGTTTTTTCCACGGCCTGTGGATTTTCCATCACCATGCTTTCAGTGAGTTCAAGCTCGATCAAATGAGGATCGAGCCCGGATTCAGTCAGTGCCTGCTGCGTGACTTCTTTGAGGTTGCCATGATGGAATTGCCGCGCCGACAAGTTGACAGCAATCGTGATCGACGGCATACCGCGGGACTGCCACGCCAGGCTCTGGCGACAGGCTTCACGCAACGCCCAAGTGCCGATGGAAACAATCAGTCCCGTTTCTTCCGCCAATGGGATGAACTCTGCTGGAGAGACCAGTCCGCGTTGTGGATGACGCCACCTTAAAAGGGCTTCACAGCCGTCGACAAGACCGGTTTTTATATTAAATTTTGGTTGATAATCCAGACAAAATTCTTTCCGCCGCAAGGCTTGGCGGAGCGCATTTTCCAATTCCAGGGTTTCGAGCATATATTTATTCATGTTGCTTGAATAAAACAAAAAATGATTTCTTTGTTTTTTGGCCTGATACATCGCGACATCCGCATTACGGATCAATGTCGTACTATCCAGACCGTCCACAGGGTAGAGGCTGATACCGATACTTGCTGTCAGAGAAATTTCATACGCGTCGATCCGATAGACATCAGAAACACCTGAAAGGACTTTAGTGGCGATGTTTTTTATCTTTTTGACATGCTCTATCCCGTCAAGAAGAATGACGAATTCATCTCCGCCAAAACGAATAACCCTATCTGTTTCCCTGACCAAGTCGGACAGACGCTGCGCAACCTGGCAGAGTAGATTGTCTCCGAACGCATGGCCAAGACTGTCATTAATCATTTTGAAACGATCCAGATCGAGGATCATAACGGCGATGCGCCGGCCAAGCTTTCGCGCAGTCACAATCGCCTGGGTCAAATATTCGTGGAGTAAGTCACGATTACCCAACCCAGTCAGGCTGTCATGGGTTGCCAGATATTCCAACTGCCGCTCCTGTTTAATCTTCTCCGTGATATCTTCTTGAACACTGATAAAATGCGTGACGTCACCCTGATCATTACGTAAGGGGGAAATGGACACCCATTCCCAGAAAACACTACCGTCCTTGCGTTTGTTCAGCAGTTCGCCATGCCATTCATCTCCAGCCAGCAGCCTTTTCCATAACACTTTATAGATATCGCGTGGTGTCTGGCTGGACTTTAAAATGAGGGGATTTTTCCCAATCACCTCATGTTTCTCAAAGCCGGTAATTTCCGTAAACTTCGGGTTGACATATTCAATGGCTGGTTGCAGATCCGTAATAACAACAGCCGCCGGATTTTGTTCAATGGCGAGGCTCAGCTTGCGCAGTTGTATCTCGACACGCTTTCGTTCACTGATGTCGTCAAAAACGACAACGCCACCGTCCTCATTTTCATCCAAAGCAATCGGCGCCGCCGCTATTTCCACGGGAATTTTCGTACCATCCTTACACCTGAAATATTCTTCGCCTTTGTATTCCCCTCCAGTCAAAATGACCTCATGCACGGGACAGGATTCCCAGCCGAAGCCGTGGGCGTGGAATAAATCATGCGCGGATACGCCCAGGATCTCATCTTCCGGATAACCCAAAATCTCGCTGGCCCGTCGATTGACGAAAACAGTTGTGCCGTTATGGTTGGTGACATAAATGCCACTGACCACAGCATTGGCGAGCATATCAACTCTCTGCTTCTGTTTTTTTACCTGACTTACCCGACGGATGGTGATCAGAATCAAACCCGACAAAAAAGCGGCAAACCAGATATAAAGTGAGCGTTCTTCTCCCAGTGTCTGTTGGATGCATGCGACAGGATCCGAATTACGCAAAGAGATCAGGGTGGCAAACAATTCTCCATTGAAGTCAAAAATCGGTGTCATCGTGACAGTTTTCGGCTCGATGCCATCATTGACGACAAACGCTTGTGCCATTCCCCGATCAAGTAAGCCCGCCAAATAATCCAAGGAATTGAAAACGGGCCGCCAGTCTGGGATTTTATGTAAATCGCTTGCCGAGGTCCCCGACACAGCGGTTTGAACCAGCCACTGTTTGCCGATAAAATCAGCGTCAGATTTCAGAACTCCGTCAAGTGAGCTGTTCCCATCGTGAAAGTGCCGCACCAGAACAAACTGCGTGGCGGTATAATGGGAACACATCGTGTGACATAAAGCGGAAAACGGTCGAGTCAATTCCACGCTACCAAGATACTGACCGTTAATAATGATGGGAAACAGGGCTCGATAGCCGTCGGCAAAAGATCCTCCTTCAAAGCCCTGAATATTTTTGTGGTGTTGCATGACATGGGCAAGCATCGATTGTGTCTGTGGCAAAGGGTCTGCAAACCGTTCGGGAGCGTGAAAACGCAACAACGAATGCCCATCGTGAGAATAGAAATGGAGTTGAATCCCGTTTTTCTTAAGCACATGCAGATAAAAATCATTCAACGTAGCGTACAACTCAGTCCTGACACTTCGCCAGGATTCTGCAGTGCCGTTAAGGGTTTCTTGCAGAAGTCCGCCCACGGCATCAGTGAAAATATATCCCTCCACATAGGCCTGGAGAATGCGGCCTTGCTCCTTGAGCATCGCCGTCCAGAGACGTTGCTGTTCCTGGGCCAGGTTATCTAAAGCAAGATTACGCATCCGCATATAATCATAATGAAGATATAAACCGGACAGGCCCCAGAAAAGAATAAACAGTCCCCCACCGAGCAGAGCTTGACGCAAGTACCCGGGGCGGCCTTCTCCCCACTTGATTGTGCGTTGTCTGGAAGCAAAGAATTGCTTGATAAACATCGAAGCTCTCACGACATTAAAGCCTGTCATACACGGTTATCCCAGTAAGCCTCAAGATCGTGAGACTTACTGGGATCGTCTTTTCGTGTCACAGGCTGGAAATTGAACAGGATCAGATTCCACTTCCATTCATTTACCCAAGACCCGTTGGCGCCTCCAGCATTCGCAAACCACGGGAAACGCCATCGACTTCAAGGCCTTCAGTACGGTGAGAGACAACAAAACCATTCAACATGTCATGCATTTGAGCCGATTGTCCGGAAAGTTCCTGTGCGGCGGCGGCGCATTCTTCCGCGCTTGATGTGTTCTGTTGCGTCACCACATCAATCTGGGACAGGCCACCGTTGATCTCACTGATGCCCTGAGCCTGTTCTTTACTGGCGGCGGCGATTTCCCCCAGAACATCGGAAACTTTTGTAATACCGGACATAATGTTCTTCAAAGCCGTTGCCGTCTGCTCGGCAATTTGACCTCCTTTGTTCGTCAGTTCAACGGAGCCTTCGATCAGCTCTGCGGTTTCTTCCGCGGCTTTGGCGCTACGCGCAGCTAGATTACGCACTTCTTCGGCGACCACAGCAAATCCTTTGCCATGCTGGCCCGCACGGGCCGCTTCTACGGCTGCGTTGAGCGCCAGCAAATTAGTCTGAAACGCGATTTCGTCAATTACTTTAATGATTTTTGAGATATTCTGCCCTGCGACATTGATTTCATTCATAGCAGCAACCATCTCCGCCATCTGGCTATCGCCTTTTTCAGCGGCTCTGCGCGACTCGGTGGCAAGCTGATTGGCTGCTCCGGCGTTCTCTGCATTGGTTTGAATCCGTTCAGTCATCTGATTCATCGAGGCACTCACCTGTTCCAAAGAACTGGCGGATTCCGTTGCCCCCTGAGAAAGCGCCTGACTCGCATCCGCGATCTGATTTGATCCCGCCGCAACCTGGGTTCCCGCTGTTTGCAGCTGGGTAATGAGATCACGCAGGTTGGCATTGGTTTTGGTCAGCGGATCTTTAATCAATCCCGTCGCCTCAAACGTTAAATCCCCACGCGACAGCGCATTGAATGCGCCGAGAATCTCATCGCGCAGATTGTCGGCAAAACTGTCCATGGCTTTGGCAAGACGTCCGATTTCATCACAACGATCCATGTTCAGTCTCATGTCGAGATCTCCACCAGCCAGGGCTTCGATCATTTTCACGGTCATACCGACAGGTCTGGTGATACTGCGTGTAATCAAGAACGCTACAACAACACCGAACAGCACCGCGAACACAAGCCCAGACAAAGTCGTGGAGGTTGCAACGGCAATATTGTCAACAGCTCTACCGGAAATTGCCGTGGTACCGTCCATGCCGTCCATGGCCAGATTGCGCGTTTCCGTCACCATGGTCTCACCAAGCTGGTTGCGTTGATTACTGAACGTCTGCGCTTTTTGCCAGCGAACAAAATGAGTTTTCATCGTTGAACGATAGACATGGCTCTCTTCACTAATCACATCCAGCATTTTGAGATTTTCCGTTTGCCGGGTAGTCTGTCGCAGTTGTAGGATCTTATCGTCGATCTGCGCAAAACTCTCCTCCACCGTATTGGCCAACCGGGGATTCCGTGTCGCCTTGGCGCGCCATAAGATGAGTCGTGTCGAGTTGGTCAAGTCGATAATATCATTGACAGTTGAAATCTTATCCAAGCGCTCTTTCAGCTTCTGACTGCCCATTGATGCCATGAACTCCTGTTCCATCAAAGAGTTTTGCAGGGAAAGGAAATGGTAACAGGTGTCCATGCATTGTTGGGCGGCCTGTTCCAGTTCAACAATGTCAGCAGCCATGGCTTTTGTGACGCGCACGCCCTCTTCAACCAACGCTTCGTATTGCGTTAAACTCTGGACAATCTTTTCCACGGCGGACGGCAATTGCGTCAGATTCTCAGCTTCTGTTCCCAGCTGTTTGGCCACATCAAGACGCTCATGCAGTTCCAAAAGATTCGCGCGGGTATTGCTAAGAAAAGCAACATCGTCAGAAAGTGCATAGCCGAGCATGGCATAGCGGGCGCGAAAAGTACTGCGTTCAATTTGACTGGCAATGCTTATTTCAGGGATATATTCTTCTTGTAAAGCAAAAGAATCTGTTGATATTTTTTCCATATTTATCAGAGCCAAGGCTCCTAAAGCGATTGATGTTGCAATCAAAAGCGCAAACCCTAAGCCTATTTTTATCCCTAGACGTAAATTAGAGAACATCTATTTTCCCTTTCGCACAGAAATATTATCCATGGTTTATTTTCAATAAATTTCCACCGAAGATAGTCATAATCGACATTCAACAAAGAAGGATTAGAACTTTTCTACATTATTTAATTGATTATTTTTTAATATATTGAATAGCTTCCTCCATTCTTAATGGATTTAACATCCAGAAGAAAACTTACTTTATCTGCTACAAACCAACCATGTCCTTTGTGCGCTTATCATCGCCCCTTTCAAACAGACAAAATCGCAATCGAACGTCGTTTAACGGAATGATCATTCCGGGCAGATTTAAAACATCAATGGCATGTTCAGGCAATTCCGAGACGTGATCGGTTGAATTCCCGTCATTTCGATCACTTGACGAATTTCAAAACAAAACTCTTCATCCGCGAGGCCAAAAGTTAAATAGATCCTTTCCTGAGATGGCAGGATATCCATCTGCTCCACGATTTTTTCACGTATTGATATATTTTTATTTATTACTCCTTCCACATGATACTGACCGGTTCACAGGTCGAAAAAACTCTTAAACGACAGGTACGCCGCAAAGCTGTTGAAAACACCACGACAGACATGACGGATAAATACCTCCATCACGAACAAACGGTGCAGCTGAATTAAACAGAATGGTGAATAAAGGGCGAGGATTAAGCCCTATGGAAATAAGATGTCGACGGATTTTGGGTCGACGAGAAAGGCAGGGACTCCCCTGTCTCGGGAATGCGTCGCAGTTTTTGGGCAGCGCATATCACCAGGGTGAATGTACAAAAGATTCACTCCCGATTTAGGTGAGAGTCTACTCAGTCTGTCGGAGGTTTGCAAGTTTAAAAAGGCTGAACGAGTCCGAAAAAAAGATAAGCTGCCCAATGCGACGTCACCAAGACTTTCCAGGCAAAACTTCTTCAAACAACTGTTATATAAGGGATAATATGGACAGAAGATTTCATCAAAAAAGATAAAAAGCTTTAAAACAAATCGAATAGCACCACGAAACAACTAAAACTTCGTCTATACTAACTATAGAGAATATCGATAAAGCACGCCGTCTTTCGAAAAAAAAGAAGATAGATTTTATCGTGGAACAAGCTTCTATCATCCTGAATATTAAAATATTCGAATTGAATATAATCTTCCAGGGAAAAAGGCACATTCATGGTAACCGGACGCTGAAACAAACGCTCTCAGTTTAAAAACGCAACTACAATTTTTAATTTCATTCTGTTTTAATTGTCCCTTTTTCCTGAAACAGCAAAAAGAAACAGCTGCGATACCGTCCCAGCGATAAGTCTATTATAAAAACGGAGGTAAAAGTTGTGTCAAAAAAACATCTGTTATTCGTCGATGATGATCGTTTCCTCCTGGCCACATTGGCCAAAAATCTACGTAATGCAGGTTATGAGGTTGAAACTGCTGATAACGGCCAAGCTGCGTTACAACTTGGCGCTCAGAACCATTATGACCTGGCAATTGTTGATATACACATGCCTCATATGAACGGAACCGAGCTTGCAAAACATTTACGACAAAGAAATCAGATTCCTACGCTGTTTCTTTCGGCGTACAGCGATCATCACCTGATCGAACACGCCGTTAAAGAAGGTGGCGTCGGTTATATTGTCAAGCCTGTGGATGCTCAACAATTGATTCCGGCAATTGAAACAGCTCTGGCAAGAGCACGTGAGTTAACCGCGTTACTTGAAAACAAAAAGCATTTGGAACAAGCTCTATCAGGCGGGCGCTACACGAGCATGGCTATCGGAATTTTAATGGAACGAAGACGCATAACCCAAGAAGTGGCGTTTGAAACACTCAGAAACAATGCCCGTAAACAGAGGATAAAACTTGAGGAATTCTCGCGGGAAATCGTTGTTGCTTCCAATCATCTCAATTTTTAGAGTTACGGTTAAATTAGCCAATGCCCCTTTAGAAGGCCGGAATAAAAGTGGTGCAAGGGCGTTCTTCAAAAAAACAGGAACGCCCAACACTTGCAATCAGCCGACCCCTCTTCAAAAAATTAGTCGCAATCCCGGCGCCACAGACAGATCTCCTGACCACAGATCTCCCGGCTGTGGGTGGCAAAACATGCCGGATTGCCTTCCGCGACCTGAATGGCGCGAATCAGGTCCGCTTTTTTCATATTCGCGGTTTTCAGTCCCATCTCTTTGGCAATGACTTTAATTTCAGCAACAGTCATTCTTCCCTCCTCAAAGTTAAACAAAATATAATGTCTAATTGGATGACCGAAGAAAGTATAGCGCCGGTTTTTTAAAATGCGAGCCACTACGATATTTTTTTCACACAGTGAAACATTAAGCCAACAGTTTGTTTTTGCGTACCTTTTTCATGAAAGACATCTTCAATCAATAAAAGGCACAGCAACGGTGAGAAAATGGTTTGTTATTGTTGTAAAAAAGACAGCATAAATCTGTCTCTAGCTTATTCAGGAGGGCCTCATGGCATATACGTTTGACACCATTATCAATAAACCATTTGAAGAGGTCATTGAACGGGTAACGACCGCGTTGAAGACGGAGGGTTTCGGCGTGTTGACTGAAATTGACGTCAAAGCCACCATGAAGAAAAAGCTCGACATGGAGATGCCTCCATACCGCATACTCGGGGCCTGTAATCCCAACTTTGCCTATCAGGCGTTACAACAGGAGCCCAAAATCGGCGCGATGCTGCCGTGTAACGTCATTGTTCGCCAATTAGAACCGGGCCGACACGAAGTTTCGGCAATTGATCCCATCGCGTCCATGCAGGCCGTCGGCAATCCGGCGCTTATGGAGGTGGCCCAGCAGGTTCGGGCTAAAATGAAGAACGTCATTGATTCGCTATAACCATGGCCACGCAATAAAAAAACGACAGCCCTTTTTCAGACTGTCGTTTTTTTATTGCTGCTCTTTTGTGCGAATTCTGTTAGCTGACCAACTAGAATAATCAGGGTCCGGAACCTTTGCTTTCCTCTGTTTCCGGCCGTTCTTTCTGTTCTAAAGAGACGACCAGCCAATAGCCAATACTCATCGACAAAGTGACTCCGGCCGTCGCCCAGATATATTCCGGTGAAATGGTATCGTAATCAAGTATGATCACTTTTCGGGCAATGGCCATCAGCGCCGTGGCCAGAACGATTTTGACGTGAATCACATCTTCGCGCAGGTAGATGACAATATTGACGAAAATTTCAATGGCGATGAGCACCGCCATAAATGCACCAAAGGTGGCCAGGATATCGCTGATGGTTAACATGAAACGCGGCGGCGCCATCAATTTGGTGTAGAGCACCCACAGCACATCTGCAACACCCCACAAAATCACCAGAGTCATCAGCACCGACAGGATGCGCACCGCCACATGAATGATGCGTCGTGACGCCTGAACAATCGGCTCTTTAGGATTTTCCAGATCGTCCATCTTTTCTCTCCGTGTTTTTTACAGTGTGGCGCAAAATCGCTCAACAGCAAGTCGGCTGAATCAAGACTGATTACGAATACGCGGATCCGCCAGAGCGTAACCGACATCGGCCAGCAGATTCCCCACCAGAGTCAGTACCGCACCAATCACCAGAATCCCCATAATCAATGGATAGTCTCGCATCATGACACCGTCATAAAACAGTTTGCCCATGCCGG
Organism: uncultured Desulfuromonas sp.; assembly: GCF_963676955.1. Classification (NCBI taxonomy): domain Bacteria; kingdom Pseudomonadati; phylum Thermodesulfobacteriota; class Desulfuromonadia; order Desulfuromonadales; family Desulfuromonadaceae; genus Desulfuromonas; species uncultured Desulfuromonas sp. The sequence continues at coordinate 3,174,797 of NZ_OY781461.1, forward strand.
GAATGGCGAAAATGCTTTCGAAAATCACACTGCCGCCAATCAGACCGGGCACGGACAGACCGAGGATGGTAATTAGCGGCAACAGCGCATTGCGCAACGCATGTTTGCCGATAACCACCCGTTCAGACAACCCCTTGGCCCGAGCGGTAAGGATATAATCCTGCTGAATCACTTCAAGCATGTTGGAGCGCATGTAGCGTGAGAATCCAGCCAGACCGCCGAACGCCGACACCAGAATCGGCAGCATCAGATGATGGATGAGATCCCACACCTGCTGTGGCCCGGACAAATATTCATGACCAAGGGATTTAATGCCGGAGATGGGAAACCAACCGAGGTAAACGCCGAGATAATCCATCAGCAGCAATGCCAGCCAGAAGGATGGCGTGGCGAAGCCGATAAAGACAAACAGCGTGGTCAAACGGTCAAAGTTTGAATTGCGCCGGGTTGCCGAAAGGATCCCGATCGGAATGGACACCGCCAGGATCAGGGCAATGGACAACACATTGATCAGCACTGTAATCGGCAGACGTTCGACGATTTTATCCCACACCGGACGGCGATCCTGGGAGAACGAGGTGCCGAAGTCAAGCTGCGCCAACCGTTTGACCCACTGGCCGTATTGAACCGGCAACGGTTGATCAAGGCCATACTGGGCGCGCAACCGTTCTTTGAGTTCAACACCGGCGTCCGGGTTGAGGTCGGTCTGCAAGTCCGTGGGTTCCCCGGGAGCCAAATGGATGACGACAAAGGAGATCAGGGTAATCCCCAGTAACAGGGGGACCATCATCACCAGTCGTTTTGCCAGATAAAGAGCCATAGGTGCCTCGCTTAGCGTTGATACTTCTGCAGTGCCTCAGGCACATACCAGCGAATAAAGTTGTGCATAATGCCGCTGGGCGCTTCTTCAATGCCGTGAAAACGACGCGCCACCACCGGCAGGGAATCAGGAACAAACAAAAACGTATAGGGCTGTTCTTCGGCAAGAATCTGCTGAAATTCATCGTAAATCTTCTTGCGCTCATCCTGATCAAAGGTGGAACGCCCCTGCTCCAACAACGTATCGACCCGGGCGTTTTTAAACCCGATAAAATTTAAACCGTTGGGTCCGGTCTTGCTTGAATGCCAGACATTATAGGCGTCGGGATCAATGGGCACGGTCCAGCCCATAATCGTGGCATCGAAGTTACTTGGATTGATAAATTCCTTCAACAGCGAGGCCCATTCAATCACACGCAACTTGACATCAACGCCGATCTCCTGAAAGCGACGCTGAATGATCTCCCCGCTTTTGATCCGTTGGTCATTACCTTGGTTGGTAATAATGGTAAAGGCCAGCGGCTTACCGTCTTTATCGCGAATCCCATCCTGATCGTGATCACTCCACCCGGCGTCATCCAGCAGCGCCTTGGCTTTGGCCGGATCGTAGGGATACGGTTTGATGGTACTGTTATTCGGCCAGCTACCCGGCTTATAGGGGCCGTTGGCCGCCTGTCCCAGACCAAGCAGCACGCCGTCAATCAGTTCCTGCTTGTTGATAGCGTAGGAAAGTGCCTGGCGCACACGGCGATCCTGAAACATCGGCCGGTTAAGATTGTAGCCGAGGTAGGTATAGGCAAAGGCCGGGTAGCGGAATTTGTTAAACCGCCGGACAAAACCGGGTGCATTGGTCTGTCGGGCATATTGCAACGGTGTCAACCCCATTTGATCCAATCCGCCGGATTGCAATTCAAGAAACATGGTGGTCAGATCGGGGATAATGCGAAAGACAATCCGTTTGATGAAGGGTGCCCCTTCAAAGTAATCTTCATTGCGCTCAAGAACAATCTTCTCCCCGGGAATCCACTCAACAAAACGGTACGGACCGGTGCCGATGGGTGCCCGTGCCAGGGGGCTGGTGGCAATATCCTGCCCTTCGAGCAGGTGCTTGGGATGAATGCCCATCCCCCAGCTGATCAGAGCCGATGCCAGCGGTTTGTCGTAACGGACAATGAAGGTATAAGGATCGGGAGCCAAGGCTTCCGTCACCCGCTTATAGCGCTCGGAATAAGCGGTCGGCGTTTTCGGATCCACCAGCAACTGGTAGGTAAACAGAACATCGGCGGAGGTGAACGGCTCGCCATCCTGCCAACGTACGTCACGACGCAGATGAAAAACGATCTCCAGGCCATCCGCGGAAATCTCCCAGGACTCGGCGAGATCACCTTCAAATTCGAGATCTTTATTGTAACGGATCAGACCGTTGTAGATTTGGGAGGAGACTTCCGTAGAGGATGCATCCGTCGACAACATCGGCAGCAGGTTGCTGGCATCGCCAATGGTGCCCATGATAATCGTATCCCCCGGCACCGGTGTGATATCATCACCGTCTTTTTCCAGTAAAACCTCCTGTTGCCGACAGCCGACCATCAGCAACAGAACGACCAGCAGTCCCCAGACGACTCGTCGTCCACAACGTACAGAAAGGAACTCAACGATTGGTTGATGATTCATCAACAGGCTCCATCTCATCCAGCGGCATCCGTTCCGCATGCTCCGGAATGGTCAATTTGAATTTATCAGTTTTGATCTGTGTATTGATTTCCACATCCTCAAGCTGGATCACCACCTGTGTTGCTGAACTGTCGACGGACAACTCAATGCGGCGAGGGAATCCATCTTCGGCCCATTGCGAATAGAGGATATCGTACATCACATACTCATCAATCCGATAGCGCACTCGGTGCAACAGACGACCGGAGAATTCCACCTCATAGCGCACACCGGGAGCGACAACGAAATCAATCCCCTGAGGCTGGGCCACCACCTCACCACTGTCCATCACCCCCGGCGGCAAGCTGTAAAGCAAGCTGGCCACAAGATCGGCCACGGACAATGGCAGCCCGGTGAAGCGTTGCACCTTGTCGAGAGTCGCCATGCCGGAATAATACTGGTTGTCGCCGGGAACATAAGCCTGCAGGTTTGGCCCGTCAACCGCCATCTGAAACAGCAGCTGGCCAAAAAAGTTGATTGCATCAACCCGCAAACGCAACGGGCGCTCAACCAGAAGCCCCTGCGTGGTTGACCAGTGTCGGCCCTGCTGACTAACCTTGACCTCCGCCAGAGCACTCAGCGAGTTTTGCCGCAGGGTCAACTGCCGTAACAGATCGAGCTGCTGAGTTGTAGAAACCGATAAGGGCCGCGTGACCAGACGAGGCTGACAGGCCGTCAACAGGCAACACACGACAAGCAAAAAAAAGGTCTTCATGGTTCCAGATCCTGTAATTTTTTCACAACATCAGCCGCATCAGGACGAAGTTCTAACGCTTTACGGTACATCTCCTGCGCCTCTTCCGGCAAAGAAAGTTTGTCGTAGACATCGCCAAGGTGTTCGAGAATCAAGGCATCCTCAGGGGATTTTCTCACTGCTTCTTCCAAGGGGACACGGGCTTGCGCATAGTCCCCGAGCTGGTAATACACCCATCCCAGCGTATCGAGCACAGCGGCATGAGGTGCCAGTTGCGCGGCCTGACGCGCCATCTCCAGCGCTTCATCCAGATGCTGACCCGCGTCAGCATACATATAAGCCAGATGGTTCAACGCACCCACATGCTGTGGATTTAATGCCAGCGCCTGGCGCAAAACCTCTTCCGTCTGCGTCCTCTGCCCACGCAACTCATAAATAACCCCTTGGGAATAATACAAATCCTCAACATCAGCATGGAGCCGGAGGCCCCGGTCAAGCACCGCTAACGCATCGTCGTAACGCTGACTGCGCTGGTAGAGACTGGCCAATTGTAAAAACACCCGAACATCGCCTGGATCCAGGTCGAGCAATTGCTCAAGCATTTCAGCCGCCTGATCCAAATCGTTCATCTGGTTATAGACCATGCTTAACCGCACCAAGGCTTCTTTTTTCAGCACCGGCGGGTGTTCGACAAGCTGGTAATACTGGACAGCCTCCTGTCGGCGTTGTTGATGTTCCAGCGCGAAGGCCAACCAATAAAACAATTGCGAGGAGACCGGATGGTACGGCAATGCCTGGCGAAACGTGGCTTCGGCTTCTGACCAGCGCTCCAGCTCAATATAGATATAACCGAGTTTACCAAGAGCTTCGACATCGGCGGGATCATGCTGCACAATCGATTCAACCCGTTGCAGAGCTTCGGAATAACGCCCTTGTTCGATCAGCAACGTAGAGCCGAGATGGTCAAAATAGGCCTGATCCTCGGTCTGACGGGCCGCTTCGTCATAGAGCGTCAACGCTTCATCAAACTGACGCTGCTGTTCAAGAAGTCGGCCGAGCGGCAGATATATCCGGCGATCATGAGGCGTGAGCTCAATGGCCTGACGATAGGTGGTAATAGCCTGCTGATGATCACCACGCAGCCGATAGAGGTTGGCCAGTTCCATCAGACCATTGACAGACTGCGGTTGACGCTTGAGCCATTGGAGCAGAATCTGTTCGGCGTTATCATAGGACTGCTGACTGAGGTACAAACGACTGATATGAAGATAGACATCCTCAAGGTCGGGATGACGGTCAAGAACCTGAAGAAAAGCGCGAATCGCCTGATCGGTTTTCCCTTGGGCGTGGTAAACATCCGCCAGCATCAATTCCGATGCTAAATGGTGCGGTTGGAGTGCCAGCGCCTGATCAAGAGAGTCCAGCGCCGGCCCCGTCTGCCCTCGGTCAAGATAAATGGACGCCAGCGCCGCGAAGAGATACGGCGATTGGTCGTCAAATGTCAGTGCCCGCTGTAAAGCATCAATGGCGGCATCAATGTCGCCATCAATCAAATGCAAACGGGCATCAGCATACGCCAGATAGGCCTGACGGCGATCGTAACGCTGTTGTTCTTCAACGGAAACCGGTGTCGGCTTCGGCGGCAGACTGCAGGCCGTCACCCCCATCAGCAACAGCACGCCGATCACGAGGGGAGATCGATTCAGCACCAATCGCCAGGGCGAAAAAAAAGAGTTACCACGACATGCCACCGGCCCGTTTCCTTTCATGTGAGCCTTTTGTCACGACTCAGGATATTGCCATGCAAACCTTACGACAGATACGTCGTTCGGACGCTAGCACAGTTGCACCAACAGGTCAATTTGCCACCTTTGTTCTTGACCACAATGAGATGCCCCGTTAGACTCGCCAAAGTGTTTATCATCCCCTCCGTAAAACCATGATCCATCGATATCGAGGAGTCTTAATATGGCGATTGCTAACAAAATCCAGGCCTGTATTACACAGTCTTCATGGATTCGCAAAATGTTCGAACAAGGGGCCCAATTACGGGCAAAATTCGGTGCTGAAAACGTCTACGATTTTACCATCGGCAACCCATCGGTAGAGCCACCCAAGGCGTTTCACGATGCTCTGAAAGAGCTGGCCAATCATCCGCAACCGGGCATGCACCGGTACATGAGCAATGCCGGCTACGACGACACCCGCGCCGCCGTGGCCGAGGCGATCACCTCGCGCTGTGGTCAAACCGTTCAGGGCGCCCAGATCGTTATGACCTGCGGAGCCGGCGGAGCACTGAATGTGGTGCTAAAAACCTTGCTCAACCCCGGCGAAGAGGTCATCATCCTGGCGCCGTTCTTTGTTGAATACACATTTTATATTGATAACCATGGCGGCACCAGCACCGTAGTACCCACTTTAAGCGATTCGTTCCAGATCGACTTGGGCGCCATTGAGCAGGCCATCACCAAAAATACCAAAGCAATTATCGTCAATTCCCCCAACAATCCCACCGGAGTGATTTATCCGGCGGCCGACCTCAAGGCCCTTGACGCACTGCTCAAACGCAAGGAACAGGAACTCGGCAGCCAGATCTATGTCATTTCCGACGAACCCTATGCGCGGCTGGCGTACGACGGCATGGAGGTGCCATGTATTTTTGACTGCATTGACAACGCGGTGATCGTCACATCCCACTCCAAAGACCTGGCCCTGCCCGGTGAACGGATCGGCTACCTGGCAGCCAACCCGGCCATGGCGGGAGTCAATTCCTTTATGGAAGGGGCAATTTTCTCCAACCGCGTTCTCGGTTTTGTCAACGCGCCGGCTCTGATCCAACGACTGATCACACCGCTGCAGCATGAGAGTGTCGATATCGCCGCTTACGAAGAGAAGCGCGATCTGTTCTACACCATCCTCACCGACCTCGGCTTTGACGTAGTCAAACCGCAGGGCGGCTTTTACCTGTTTCCCAAGTCACCGCTGGAAGACGATGTCGCCTTTATTGAAATGGCCCAAAAATACAACATCCTGCTGGTGCCCGGCAAAGGGTTCGGTCTCCCCGGCTATTTCCGCATCGCCTACTGCATCGACAAACAGATTATCGAGCGCAGTGTTCCGGCCTGGAAACAGCTGGCTGCTGAAGTGGGTCTCGGCCGGTAAAGCGAAGGCGCGCGAATCAAGCTCACCGCCGCCCGTGACACTACTGTGTGACGGGCGGTTTTTTATGCGGTTGTTATGGCCTTTACGATTGCGCCGCCATGATATCTTTGACGATCAATTGCAAATTTTGCTGCCCCCGCCAGCTATTCATGCCGATCTGAAACAACACATCTACAGTCTGCCCGCTGAACTCAGCTTTGCGCTCGGCCATGCCGAAGGCGATACACGGTAAACTGTATCCATCCTGCTGCAGTGAAAAACGCACGTGTTTTTCCGCCACGCACGACGGTCGCTGGATATGCACCCGGCGAACGACAAACACCGGTTCAGGGTTACCGACACCAAACGGTGCCAAGGTCTGCAGCTGGTGATAGAGCGCTTCATCAATCTCTTCGAGGATCAGTTCGGCATCGTATTCGCGCACCGCGCCCCGCATGTCTGGGTCAAGGTGACTCTGGGCGTAGCCTTCAAACAGCTCGGCAAAACAAGCCACCTGCTCAGCCTCGATGGACAGACCGGCAGCAAACTCATGGCCGCCGAATGCCGCCAGAGGTTCCTGGCAGGCTTCAAATGCCTGGTACAGATGAAACCCTTTGATCGACCGGGCCGAGCCCTTGCCCAGTCCCTCTTCCAAGGCAATAAGAACTGTCGGGCGGTGGTAGCGTTCCACCAGGCGGCTGGCGACAATACCGATCACACCGGCATGCCAGCGCTCGTCCGCCAGAACAATGGTCAAAGCAGTGTCGGCCAGGTCACGCTCAATGCGCTCAATTGCCTGTTCGAGAACCTGTTGTTCAATCTGCCGGCGCTGCTGATTAAACTGATTCAGTTGCTCTGCAACCGGCATGGCGCTGTCGGCACCCTCATCGAGAAGCAGATCCACGCCCAAAGTGGCATCCTCAAGACGTCCGGCCGCGTTGAGACGCGGCGCCAGCTGATAGCCGACGACGCCGGCGGTAATAGCACGCACCTCTGCCACCTTAACCAGGGCAGCCAAGCCAACACGGGGCTGTTGCACCATCAACCGCAGACCACTGTTGACCAGTGCCCGGTTGACGCCTTGCAGCGGCACCAAATCGGCAACCGTCCCCAGCGCCACCAGGTCGAGCACATAGCGTAAGTCCGGCTCCGGCTCCGGCAACCTGCCTCTCTCACGTAGGCGCGCCCGTAACGCAATCATCACCATAAAGGCCACGCCGACCCCGGACAGACGCTTATCCGGATAGGGACAGTCAGGCAACCAGGGATTGATGCAACTCAGGGCAACAGGTAAGGTTTCCGGTGGCTGGTGGTGATCGGTAATGATCAGATCCATGCCCAGCTCGGCAGCCAGTTGCGCTTCGCCATGGGCACTGATGCCGCAATCGACGGAGAGCACCAGGCGAATCCCCTGCTCCAGCGTACGGCGCAGGGCAAGTTCAGATAAACCGTAACCATCGCGCATGCGCAACGGGATGTGGTAGCTCACCTTAACGCCGAACCAGCGCAGACATTGGGTCAACAATGCCGTACCACTGATGCCGTCGACATCGTAATCACCGTGCACGGCAATAGGCTCATCCGCCTCAATGGCCTGCACCAGACGATCAACGGCTTTGCCCATTCCGGACAACGCCATCGGATCGGGGAGCTGGGACAGAGAAGCGGTTAAAAAGGTCTGTGCTTCTTCCAGGCTGGAGATGCCGCGTTGCGTTAAAAGCTGGCACACCAGAGGGGCACAACCAAGCCGTGCACTCCACTGCGGCAAATCCACCGCCTCAGTGGATTTGCGTTCCTGCCAGCTGCGCTGTTGGAAGGGTTGCATAAAAGCTCCTCGGGAAAAAACCTTGATCTGAATAAAAAACAGGACCGCAATAGCGGTCCTGTCTCAATTGATCCAAACAGTGTCAGCCGATCAATGCGGCAAACGCGTATCAAATCCACGACGCATCTGGTGAAGCTGCTGGCGCACCAGATCACTGGCACCTCCTTGCGGGCTGCGTTTGAGATAACGCTCCCAGGCCTCAATCGCTTTGTCACCCTCTCCCAGATCGTCACGATAAACCAGCCCCAGCTGGTACAAACTTTCGATGTGGTTGGGATCAACGTCAGCAGCGCGTAAAAAATTGCCGATGGCCTGATCATACCAGCCCAAACGACGATACATAATCCCCTGATTGGTCAGAAGATTTGCATCATCCGGGCGTAGCTCCAACGCCCGACCATAGGCCTTTACCGCTTGCATAGGTTGATTGGCATCAAACAGCGATTGGGCCAATTGCTGCCAGGCGGTAAAGTTTTGCGGCTGATCACGAACAGTCTGCTCGAGCTGGGCCACCTGATCTTTGTCCGAGGCCGTGACCTGAGACGAGGATGAATCAGAAACAGACGGACGGGTTCGTGTGTCGGCAACCATCAGACCGACCAACACCCCGGCAACAAAAGCCACCGCAACGACCAGCCACATCGTCCTGTTCTTCACAGACTCTCCTTTATAGGTCCAGGTCCACTCAGTGCGTGATCAGGCCGCGCTTTTCTCCGCGACTTTCTCCTGCCAGGCGATCAGGATCGGGCTGGCAACGAAAATCGAGGAATACGTACCAACCATGACACCGATCAACAGCGCAAAGGCAAAGTTATGGATAACGCCACCACCGAAAAGAAACAGAGCAACAACAACCAGCAACGTGGTTCCTGAAGTCAGGATGGTGCGCGACAATGTCTCATTGATACTGCGATTAACCGTCAGCGGCAGACCGGAGCCATGGTATTTGCCCATATTTTCGCGAATCCGGTCATAGACAATGATGGTGTCATTGAGCGAATAACCGATAATCGCCAGGAACGCCGCAATGATCGGCAGATCGATCTCTTTGCCGAACAGGGAGAACGCCCCGAGAGTCAGCAACACGTCATGCACCAGCGCAACAATGGCACCAACAGCAAAACGGAACTCGAAACGCCAGGTGATGTAAACCAGGATACCGATCATGGCGTATAGGATCGCCATGAGGCCCTGCTTACGCAACTCCTGCCCCACTTGCGGGCCGACCATTTCAATACGACGCATATCAACTGTTCCTGCGCCGTAAACCGGCTCAAGCGCATCAAGGATCTGACTGCGCAGGCCTTGAAGGCCACTGTCACTTTCCTGAGCCCGGATCAGATATTCATTGGCGTCATCACCAAACTGCTGCACCGTCGCACTATCAAGGACGTTGGGAATCAGGGCATCTTTGATCTCGGCAGCCGTAGTGTTCTGTTCAAAACGAATCTGGACCAGGGTGCCCCCGGCAAAGTCGACACCATAGTTCGGACCACCTTTGACAATCAGTGAACCGATTCCGATGAGAATCAGGACAATAGAGAGCACGAAGGCCATGTTGCGCTTACCAACAAAATCGACATTAATATCAGGTTTAATCAGCTGCATCACACTCTCCTATATGCTCAACTTCTTGACCTGACGACCTTCAAAGACCAGATCAAAGATCAGACGGGATACAAAAATCGCGGTAAACATCGATGCGATAATACCGACAGACAAGGTGACGGCAAATCCTTTAACCGGCCCGGTACCGAACTGGAACAACACCAGAGCAGCAATCAAAGTGGTGATATTGGCATCAACGATGGTGACAAACGCTTTGGCAAAACCGGAGTCAATCGCCACCCGGGCGCTTTTACCATGGCGCAACTCTTCACGAACGCGTTCGAAAATCAACACATTGGCATCGACGGCCATACCGACCGTAAGGACGATACCAGCCAGACCCGGCAGGGTCAGGGTCGCTTTAAACAACGACAGCATCGCCATGATGAACAGCAGGTTCAGGGCCAGAGCAACGTTGGCGACCAGACCGGCACCGCGATAGTAAATCAGCATCATCAGCACCACGAGCACCGCACCGATGACAACGGAATTGATCCCTTTGGAAATGGAGTCATGGCCCAAAGAAGGTCCGACGGTGCGGTCTTCAAGAATCTTGACCGGAGCAGGCAGGGAGCCGGCACGCAGGACAATGGCCAGGTCCGTGGCTTCCTGCTCGGTAAATGAGCCGCTGATCTGGGCACTACCGCCGGAGATGCGCTCACGGATATTGGGCGCAGAATAGATGGTATCATCGAGAACAATGGCCATGCGCTTGCCGACATTGGCAGCTGTAATCTGGTCAAAACGCTGGGCACCGACGGCATTGAATTCGATGGCGACATAGGGTTCGTTGAAACGGGTATCGATACGCACCTGAGCATCGGCGAGCAGATCACCGGTCAGCGCGGTTTTTTCAAACACGACCAGCGGATTTTCCGTGGCCTTCTTGGTCATCGGATCAACCCGGTGCTCATAAAGAATTTTCGTGCCGGGCTTCAGGTTGCCTTGCAAAGCCTGTTGAATATCTGCGGATTCATCAACCATCTTGAATTCGAGACGGGCGGTTTTTCCGAGCAGATCAATGGCCCGTTGCGGGTCTTTGACCCCGGGCAACTGGATGAGAATGCGATTGTCGGACTGACGTTGCAACACCGGCTCACTCAAGCCGAACTGATCGACCCGGTTCCGCATGGTTTCCAGCGCCTGACGCACCGCATAATCTTTAATATTGGCAATTTCCTCATCACTGAAGCGATAATTCTTTTCAATGTAGCCACCGGAGGCATCCAGTGTCATCGGCTCCAGGTTAGGAAAATTTTCTTGAATCAGGGCATCCACTTCGGCACCCGCATCAGCATCATACACCGTGATCACCATGCGATCATCGCTCTTGCGCTCAATTCGCTTGAAGATCACATCTTCATCACGCAGTAATGATTCCGTCTGGTCGACAACGCTATCCAGGCGACTTTCCACCGCCTTGTCCACCTCAACGCCCAAAACCAGGTGCATCCCGCCTTGGAGGTCAAGACCGAGATGGATGGGATCAAAGGCGTTTTTCCACCAGTTCGGCAAACTGTCTTTCATCAGCGTCGGCCCCAGTGCAAGCACCGACAACACCAGACAAAACAGAACCAGCAATCCGCGTAATTTGATGCTGTTCGACATACCGCTATCTACTCCTGTGTGCAGAGATTACAGAAAAAGAGTCTGTTCGGGGAGAACAGACTCTGGACAGATGGGAATTGCTTGATATCACGCGTCCTCTTTGGTCGCGGTGATCGATGCGCGGTTGAGCTTGATCTTAACGCCTTTGTCAATTTCCATGGTAACAACATTCTCCTGGACAGTGACAATACGGCCATGAATACCGCCTGCGGTAACCACCTGATCACCGGCCTTAAGCGCATCCAACAGCTGACGATGCTGCTTGGCACGTTTCTGCTGGGGACGAATCAGCAGCAGATAAAAAATTGCGAACATGATCACCAACATGATGATCCCTTCGTAACCGGACTGTCCCCCGGCAGCAGGTTGTCCTGCCATTGCGTAAGCTTCTGAAACCATTTAGTTCCTCCTTATGAACGATCATTCGTCATTTTCAACAATTTGAAATTCACTTTATAGCGCGTTACGCCTTAACTTTCAAGGACAACACCACTTTGACGGCGGTGATAAAACTCTTTATAAAACGTGGCAAAATTTCCCTCGTCCAAAGCGTGGCGAACCTGAGCCATCAGCTGCACGTAATAATGCAGATTATGCATGGTATTCAGCATGGATGAGAGAATCTCATTACTCTGATACAGGTGGCGCAAATAAGCGCGACTGTAATGACGACACACATAACAATCACAGTCCGGATCGATCGGCCGCTCATCTTCACGGTATTGTGCCTGTTTGATGCTGATCTTGCCGAACGAGGTGAACAGCACGCCGTTACGGGCATTGCGCGTCGGCATGACACAGTCGAACATATCCACCCCACGGCGCACACCTTCGATGAGGTTTTCCGGGGTGCCGACGCCCATCACATAACGGGGACGATCGGCAGGCAGCTCCGGCAGGGTGTAGTCCATCACCTCATACATGACTGCCGCTTCTTCACCCACGGACAGACCACCAATCGCATAGCCGTCAAAGCCGATCTCCATCAGATCATGAGCGCTTTTACGGCGCAGATCCTCATGCATGCCGCCCTGAACAATACCAAACAGGGCGCTGCCGTCTTGACGATTGTGCGCTTGCTTACACCGTTTTGCCCAGCGCATGGAACGTTCTGTGGAATCAATGACGTACTCACGGGTGGCCGGATAAGGGATGCATTCGTCAAACACCATGATGATATCTGAGCCCAACGCCTGCTGAATCTCAATAGACGACTCCGGTGTAAGAATCTGATGAGAGCCATCGAGATGGGACTGAAAACGCACCCCATCTTCGTCAATTTTGCGCAACTGACCAAGGCTGAACACCTGGAAGCCGCCACTGTCCGTCAAAATCGGCCCGGACCAGTTCATAAAACGATGCAGGCCGCCCAACTTCTTGACCAACTCATGGCCGGGACGTAAAAACAGATGATAGGTATTGCCGAGAATGATCTGCGCCCCAAGGTCGTGGAGCGATTCCGGCAACATCCCTTTGACGGTACCCTGAGTGCCCACCGGCATGAACACCGGGGTTTCGACCACGCCATGGGCCGTGTGCAGACGACCCCGTCGCGCTGAACTGTCCGGATCGGTGGTGATCAACTCAAAGGGAATGGTCATGACGCCTCCTTGATCACGTTGTGGATCAACATACAATCCCCATAACTGAAAAAACGGTAGCGCTCTGCCACGGCCTGTTGATACGCCTGCAAAACAAACTCCCGCCCGGCCAGGGCACTGACCAGCATCAGCAGGGTGGATTGCGGCAGATGAAAGTTGGTTAATAACGCATCGACAATTTTAAATTGGTAACCGGGGTAGATAAACATGTCGGTCAGACCGTCGCCGGCCTGCAGTTCGCCCTGCGGATCAACGGAAAATTCAAGTGTTCGCGTCACTGTGGTCCCCAAAGCAATCACCCGACGTCCTTCCCGCTTGGCACGGTTGATCTGCGCCGCCGTTTCATCAGGAATACAATACGCTTCAGCGTGCATGCGATGCTCTTCGACCTTATCGACCCGGACCGGTAAAAACGTGCCCAAACCGACATGGAGCGTCAGCGGACACACAATCACGCCCTTCTCTCTCAGCCTGTCGAGAATTTCCGGCGTAAAATGCAACCCCGCAGTGGGCGCGGCAACGGCACCGGGGCGCGATGAAAAGGTGGTCTGATAACGCTCGCGATCTTCGCCTTGCGGTTCGCGATCAATGTAGGGAGGCAATGGCAGGCGGCCGATTTTATCGAGCAGAGCGAGAAAATCCCCTTCGACATCAAAACGGATATGCCGATAGCCGTCTCCACCCCCCGCCATTACCGTCGCCGTCAATTGATCGGCCAGCAACAGACGGGTTCCCGGTCGCGGCCCTTTCGAAGCACGGGTCAGGCAGACCCAGCATTCACCTTCTTCGGCGAGTTTACGGACCAGAAAGACCTCAACCTTGCCGCCGCTTTCCTTGCGGCCGAGTAAGCGGGCCGGAATCACCCGGGTATCATTAATCACCAGTACGTCACCCTGGCGAAAGTAACGATCCACCTGACGAAACTGATCGGAAACAATCGTTCCGGCCTGACAATCAAGCACCATCAGCCGCGAACTATCCCGCTGTTCACAAGGATGCTGCGCAATCAGATCTTGCGGCAAATCATAATTAAAATCAGTGACGTACATAATATTCTTAACTTTTAACTTGAAGAACTACAGTGACAAAAAAGGACGGACAAGGGTGCCAATCATCTACGGAATCAAAAGAATTGTCAATGGTTGTCTCAGACGAAAAAAAGATGTCATCAACCGTAATAGGTCACCGCATAATAGACGATCAGCAGACCGCCCAGCATCAGCAACAGTCCCATCATGCGCAGGGTTCGCTCAGGAACAGGTAACATCTGCACCAACATCCGCTTCAAACCTTGTGGTGACAAAAACCACGGAATCCCCTCAATCACCAGAACCACACCAACGACACACCAGAAAAATTTCATAATGCCTGTTTCCATAAAAAAGCCCGCCGTAGTGCGGCGGGCTTTAAAAGATCACTTTGAAAGAAAAAATCAGACCAGATCAACAACAGCCTGATGGATCAGGTCGAACAGTTCCTGAATATCTTCCTCGGCAATGCAGGAAAACGCGACACGCAGATCCGTCTTACCGATGGAAATGGCGCCGACACCGTATTTTTCCAGCAGATGCACGCGCAGTGTTTCCGCATCGACACCTTTGATTTTCAGGCACATGAAGTAACCGGAGTTGAACGGGTAGTAATCCCAGGAGTCGGCATATTTCGCATTGGCCAGCACCTCTTTAACCTTGAGGGCACGCCCTTTCATCACGGCGTATTTTTCCGCTTTCTGGGCGACAAAATCCGGGGAACGCAGAGCTTCGAGAACAAAGGTCTGTCCCGGATGCGGGCAGTTGGAGATGGTGGCACGGATGATGCCCATGGTTTTCTTTTCCAGAGCGGTCAAGACCTTGGGGTTGGCTTCGGCGTTGCCGTCGGCAAAGGTGATGAAACCGGTGCGGAAACCCCAGACGTACTCTTCCTTGGTGGCACCGTCCAGTTTAATCGCCAGAATACGCGGATGCAGATTGGCCAGCTTACCAAACAGGGATTCGGTCATGGAATCTTCATAGAACAGACCGAAGTAGGCGTCATCGGTAATGGCCACGACATTGCACCCCTCTTCCGCCACTTCCTTAATCGCTTCGACAATGGCATCGCCTTCGGCAACCGTCGGCGTATAACCACTGGGGTTGTTGGGGAAGTTGAGCAGAACAACGGCTTTGCCCTTCTCATCGGCAACATTACGCAGCACCGCTTTAAACGCCGGCACATTGAACCCACCGTCCACGGTGAAGGTTGGATATTTCTTGATCGCCGCCCCACAGCGGGTGGTAAAGGTCAGGTTATAGTTGCCCCACATCATATCCGGCATCACCATCTGATCGCCTTCGTTGATAAACAGGTCGGCAACGACAGACAGACCGTGGGTCAAGGCATTGGTGACAATCGGGTTACTGAATTCCTTGCCGGCCATGCTCGGGTTTTCACGCAGCATTTTTTCGCGCCACAGATCACGCAACTCCGGTTTGCCCGCAGGCGGTGCATAAGGGAAAATATCTTTGGGATCAAACGCGGTCAGTTTCTCGCGGATGCAGTTCAGATACATGGGGCCACCGTTTTCCGTCGCGATCCCGATGGTCGCGTTGAAACGATTGGCTTTTTCCTTGGCTTCGGCAGATTGGGTCAGAATCCCTTTGGGGAAGAACAGGTTCTTACCCAGATCGGATAACATTTCAAGGACGTGCGGATTGCCTTCCGCCAACATTTCATTCAATTCTTGAGCCAGTGGATTCATCATGAGGTTTTTCCTCCCAGTGTGAATAAACGTCCTGCAGTCATCATCGGCTGCATTCCAGAACAAAATGTGATTAAATCAAGATATTCATGGCACTGTCAATGAAATAAGCAGTGCTTTTTTTAGCTGTCCGGGCCAAGGATTGGTCCGCGTTTAGCAAAGGGTTCCCCATGCTGTTCGTCAACATCATTGTGCCGGTATTTATCATTATTTTCAGCGGCTGGGCGCTTGAAAGATTCAGCAAAATTGACCTGCATCCGTTGACAACGTCATCGCTATACCTGTTTGCCCCGATGCTGGTCCTCAGTGCCCTGATGAAAAAACCGATCGAAAGCCAGCTGGCGATGATTGTGTTCGGCTATATGGCGGTGTATATCCTGCTGATGTGGCTGCTGGTCCACCTGGCCTCACGGCTGCTACGGCTGGATTATGACAGTCGCCAGGCCATGACTTTGACCACGGTTATGATGAACATCGGCAACTTCGGTTTGCCGCTGAGCTATTTTGCCTTTGGTGACGCCGGACTCAACGTATCGATCCTGGTGTTTGTTGCCTTCAACATTCCCCTGGGCAGTCTGGCCATTGTCATTGCTCAGGGCAAAGAGGCCAGTCTGTGGGCCGCCACCAAGAACTGCCTGAAGATCCCCATCCTTCATGCCGTGGTTATTGCGCTGTTTCTCAATGCTCTGAACATCAAGATGCCGATATTTATCCTGCGCCCTATGGAACTGCTCGGCCAGCCGGCCGTGCCGATGATGCTGGTGTTGTTGGGCATGCAGATGTCACGCACCCAATGGCGACTGCCGGGAGGGTTTATGCTGACGGCCAGTTTTCTGCGTCTGTGTGTGGCGCCGGTGATTGGCTGGCTGTGTTGCTGGATGTTGGGGATTACCGGCATCGAGCGTAATGTGATGATTCTGCAGACCAGCACGCCGTCAGCCGTGCTGCCGCTGCTCTATGCGCTGCGCTTCAACACGCGACCGGACTTGGTTGCTTCAACTATTATGACCACTACCTTGCTCAGCGCGGGGAGTTTGACTTTGCTGCTCTATCTGTTGCCGTTGCTGCCGTAAGAATAAAAATCCGGTAGAGAGAACCGGAGGAAAAGAACAACGTCAAGACCGCCGGGTTTCGTCCCGGCAGCCCACGTCACGGCGTACCAACGAACGTGATCGGATAAGGGACGCCAGAGCAAGTAAATTCCAAAAAGCTCAAGAGGAACCGCTACAGCAACACCATGGACAACTGAGGAAAATAGGTAATCAGTGCCACACAGATCAACAGCAGCACCAGAAACGGCCAGGTCGCCCGATAAAGCTGGGTAATGGGCCGCTCAAAGCGGTAGCTGGCAATGAACAGGTTCATCCCCACCGGTGGCGTAAGATAGCCAATCTGCATGTTGGCGAGGAAGATAATGCCCAGATGAACCGGATGGATGCCGTAGCCGACGGCGACCGGTAAAATCAGGGGCACGACCAGCACCAGAGCTGAAAAAATATCCAGTAAAGCACCGAGGCAGAGCAGAAAGAGGTTAAGTAACAGCAAAAAGGTCAGCTTGCTGTTAACGGTCTGTTGGACGAAGTTAAACAGCCGCTCCGGCATTCCGCTGTCGATCATGACATTGGTCGAGGCCAACGACAGACCGAGGATAATAAGAATACCGCCGACCAGCACCATGGAACGATGCATCACCTGCGGTAATTGGCGCAAGGAAATCTCACGTAAAATAAAGACTTCAACGACAAACACGTAACCTGCCGTCACCGCCGCCGCTTCCGACACGGCAAAATAGCCGCTGTAAATGCCCCCCAAGACGACAATGGGCAAAGGCAACTCCCAGATCGCTTCACGAACCGCCCGCCCGACTTTTTTCCATGAAAATTCAGATAGCGGTTGGCGAATTGCGCGGTTTTTCCAGCAACTCCACCCGCCCAGCAGCAGCAACATCAATAAGCCGGGGAAAATACCCGCCAGAAACAACTGATCGATGGAGATGGCCGGTCCAACATTGAGTTGCTGGGCGACAATGCCATAAAGAATCAGCGGCAGGGATGGCGCAAACAGCAGACCCAGGCTGCCGGATGTCGTAACCAAACCAAGGGAGTAATTTTCAGCATAATCCGCCTGACGCAATGCCGGATAAAGCAACGCCCCCAAGGCAATAATGGTGACACCGGAAGCACCGGTAAAGGCGGTAAAGAAAGCACAGACCGCCAGGGAAACCAGGGCGAGCCCACCCGGCATCCAGCCGATCAGAGCCTGGGTCAGATTCACCAGACGCCCTGGCGCCTGACTCTCACTGAGAAGATAACCGGCAAAGGTAAATAACGGGATCGCCAGCAAAACCGGCATTTCGGCAATGCGGTAGAACTCAATGGCAACAACCGCCAGATCGACATCCGCCTGATAAAAGCCCCATAAAGCGCCGGTCGCAATGACGGCAAACAGCGGCATGCCCAGTAACGCCAAAAGGCCGAGAACGAGAATGGTAACAATCATAGCGCCTCTGACGTTTCCTGTTGTACTGGGGGCGGATGAATCGCCAGAGCGATATAACGCCAGCAAATCAACGCGAAACCAATCGGAATGACACATTGGAACCACCAGGATGGATAGCCTCCCAACAGCACGCTTCCGTACTCGGCTTCAATGCGCACAAACTGGTAACTGTGCCAGGCCAGAACACCGCAGACCAACGCTGTGGCAACAAAGATCACGCGCCGCAACGGGCTCTGTAATGTCGCGGGAACAAAGCGCACCAACACATCCATGCGGATATGTTGATCCGTCCGACTGGCGACAAGGGCGCCGACCACGGTCAGCCACAACACCAGGATACGCAACAGCTCATCCGTCCAGACAAAGCCACTGTCAAACAGATTACGCTGAACAATCTGACCAACGGCGAGAATGACCATAACGGCCAGCAAAACAGCCAGTAAGGTATCCTCAAGCCCCCGCAAAAACCGGGACAAGGCATGCACAACGCTTTTCATGACCCTATTCGGTCACCACGGCATGTTGTTGTCGAAACACACTCAGATGGTGTTGCGCCTGCTGATAAAGATCCTCGGGGAAATTGCCGCGCTCGGCAACGGCATCAATCACTTGGGTCGCAACACTGTTCCAGCGCTCATATTCTCCGGTTGCCGGTGTCACCAACTGTAATCCCTGGCTGAGCAAAGTCTGCAGAGCCTGCTGATTGTCAACATCGGTCTGTTGATCAATATCGCGATAAATGCTCTCCAGAACCTCATGAACAACCGTCTGGTCCCCTGCGGAAAGACGGGAAAAATGCCGTTTATCGACCACCAGAGCACCGGTGATATACACCAGAGGCATATCGGTGATGTAACCGACACGGGTATACCACTGGAACGCCAGTGCGCCAAGTGGAGAGGTGGCAACCACATCAACGAGTCCGGTTTGCAAACCGGTCAGGACATCAGAAAGTGGCAGAGTCACCGGCGCCACACCGAGACCTTCCATCACCTCATAGCTGACCGTGTCTCCTTCCGGAACCCAGACTTTCATCCCCTTAAGGTCTTCGACACTGGCCACGGGCTTCTGGGTCATCAGTTTGGCAAAACCACCCGAGGCAAAACCAAAGCAAACCAATCCGCCCTGGTCAAGACGTTCAACTAACTGGGCATCCATCTGATGGCGGATATAAGTCATCTCTGCTGGTGAACGGGTCAACAGCGGCAAGCCGTAAAGCATCATTTCGGGAACCAGCTTACTCAGCCCACCGCCGGTAAACGCTCCGCCATGCAGCTGACCGACCCGCATCTTGCGAAAAACGCTTTTTTCGTTGCCCATGACACCGCCGCCATAAAATTTCAGGACAACACGCCCTTCGGTACGCTCCTTGATCTCAACGGCACCGGCACGCATCTTCTGCATCCAGGACGAGCCTTCAGGCGCAACCGTGGCGATTTTCAATGTTGTTGCGGCCCAACCACTGTGAGCCATGAGAAGCGCGCCAACGACCAGACTGATCAAACGGATTTTAGATCGCATTCCATTCCCCCGAAACGACAAGAGTCTCGTCGTCCCTCATCGGTTCTAAAAATAATCGCCGGCACTCTTCAACAGCTGCTCCGCCTGTTGCTGCGCCAGGACATTCATCAACGTCATACCGCTAACATGCACATCGGCTTGGCGAACTTCGAACAACAGCCGATCATGCAACTCACGGTCATAAATCAAGCGCGCATAATATTGCGCATACGCCACTTTAACGGACAGATCACGGCCATCGGTCAGCAGCAAAGCCTGTTCAAAGCATTGCCGGGCACGATCCGGATTTCCACCCATGGCCGGCGGTCGCAGACTATACAGGATACCACTGTACATCCACAGTTTGCCGTTTTCATACATCGGGTCAAGCTCAATCATCCGCTCCAGGAGGCGCTCCATCTTTGGCAATGCGGCAACCACGCCCCAATCGTCACTGTGGTTTTGCGCCCAGACCAGCCAGCTCAAAGCCAGGCTGTACAGGGCCGGAAGCTCATCCTCATCAAACTCGTTCAGCGTCGACTCAAATGCCGCGTAAGGAAAGTTGGTCAGGCCACAGCCATCACTGCTTTCTGAACACAACGCCCTTTGGCCGTAATCGAAGGCCCGCTCGGACAGCACTTTGGCCCGTTGCGGCTCATGGGTAAAAGTCGCGGCATAAAGACTGTACAGGGAAGCCCCGGCACGCAGCCAGTCTTCGTCCTCGGGATCGCCTTCAATAAGGCTATCCACCATCAACAGATAGCTCGGCAGTGCCTGGCCGATCATGATGGGATCATCATGATTCATGACCGCCTGATTAAGATTGTTGCCCAGATTACTCAGTCCGCACCCATGTAACAACACCATCACAACAAGGAGCAGGAATACCGGCCGCATACGGATTTTGATCGTCACGACATCCTCCACGCGGCAAACCGCGCTTTTTATCAGTTCAGCAGCAAAATAAATAAGTTGATGAAAACTGCTGACAGTTTGAAAGATCATGATCCTTTTTGTGTTAGAAGATCGCTAAAAATGATTTTTTAGCAGAACCCCAGGGATGGCTTTGTGAAGACCCCAGCAGAAGAATCAGGGCAACACTTTTTTCCACGCGCTGACGGTCACATCAGAAAACAGTCCTGCTTTGGCGTAAGGATCGTTGGCGGCAAAAGCCTCTGCTTCGGCTTTGTCCTCACATTCGAGAATCACCACAGAGCCATTCATCTCTCCGGCGTCATCCAGAGTCGGACCGGCGGCAAACAAGCGTTCGCCAAAACTTTTCAGATATTCAACATGGGTCGGCCGGGTGGCCATACGGACATCAAGATGCTTTTCTTTATCGACACAACGGATCACATACAACATTTTATTTCTCCCTTTTTATCGTTATCACGAACCTTACGTTAAAACAGTGGTAACAATAGGTAAAAAAGACGCACTGCGCAAGGTTCTTGTTTGTTCGTCATCCGAACCATGGCCGGAGAAATTGCTCCACGTCCCCTGCAGCAACTTTGGTCAAATGGTTCTCAAAATCGTTAAAACATGATACCACTATGGACGCATTGATCCGTTCACCAACCAGGGAGCCTCGTTTTATCATGACGTTTGAACATATTGGTCTGCAAGTCCCTCGAATTCTGTTGCCAAAACGTGGTACCGACATGCACTACTGGTCGGTGATCGCCTGTGATCAGTACACCTCGGATCGCACCTACTGGCAACGTCTTGAGCAACAGACTTCCGGCAAGCTTTCGACCTTGAATCTGATCTTTCCGGAGGTAAACCTGGATGATGACGACGCACCACAGCGCATTGAAAAGATCAATCACGCTATGGAAGCATACCTGGCGGACGGCAGCTTGGAAGAGCAGCCGCCCGGATTTATCCTCATTGACCGATCCACCAGTGAGGTGCCGTCGCGTAAAGGACTGATGGTGGCGTTGGATCTGGAACAATACGATTATACCCCCGGCTCTAAAAGTCTGATTCGCGCGACGGAAGGCACGATTGTCGATCGACTGCCGCCACGCATCAAGGTCCGCGAAAATGCCCCCATCGAACTGCCGCATATCATGGTTTTGATCGACGACCCCGAGCAGACCGTTATTGAACCCTTGTTCAACGAAGCCCTGGAAACGGTCTATGATTTTGATCTGTTGGAAAATGGTGGACATATCCGTGGTTTGCGTGTCGATCAGCCCGCCCTGATTGAGCAGGTGGTTACCGCCCTGAATCAACTGATGGATCCCCAGCGCTTCAAGGAACGCTATCAAACGACGGATGACGAGGTGATGCTTTACGCCATGGGTGACGGCAATCATTCTTTTGCCACAGCCAAGGCCATCTGGGAGCAACTGAAACAACAGGCGGACGATCCGCAAACCATCATGGATCATCCAGCCCGTTACGCTCTGGTGGAACTGGTTAACCTGCACGATGCCGGTCTCGAATTCGAACCGATTCACCGGGTGCTGTTTGATGTGCAGGAAGACCAGCTGCTGGACGCCATGAAAAACTGGTATCAACAGCACAACCTTGATTTTGAATTCATCGCCTGCAGCGACCTGCAACAGGCTGAAGAGTTATCCCGTGCCGACGATGACGAGCACAGTTTTCCCTGTACCATTGGCGGGTTCTTTGGACTGTGCCGGGTCCGTCGGCCCCATTTAACCCTGGTGGTGGGGACATTACAGGAATTCCTTGACGACTTTCTGCAGCAGACACCATCGGCACGTATCGACTACATCCACGGCAGCAAAAGTGTCACCGCCCTGGGATCGATGAGCGATGCCGCCGGTTTCTATCTGCCGGCGATCAATAAACACGATCTGTTCCGCACCATTGTTCATGACGGCGCCCTGCCCCGCAAGACGTTTTCCATGGGTGAAGCCGATGAAAAACGGTTTTACCTGGAATGCCGTAAAATCAGCGCGTAATGATTGCGATGAAAGCTGCAGAAAAAAACAACCTGCCCGGCAGTGCGGATCTCGAACGTTTATCGACCTGGAGCCGTTATCACTCCGGGCTGTGCGACAACTGCCGCGCCACCTGCTGCACCATGCCGGTTGAGGTGAAAATTGACGATCTGATCCGCATGGAAATCCTTAGCGAATTTGACCGCCGGGAGCCGTTGAAAAAACTGGCCAAGCAGCTCAAGAAACAAGGCGTCATCGACCATTTCAACTTTAAGAATGAGGTCTTTACGTTAAGCCGCATGGCCAATGACGACTGTCTCTACCTCGATAGTGCCACCCGCCGCTGCACCATTTACGCCCAACGCCCCGACACCTGTCGCAATCATCCACACATTGGACCGCGCCCCGGATACTGCCCGTTTCAACCACGGTGAAGTTGAAAACGCTCAATGACGCGATGCACGGCACCCTCAGGTGTCAGTTCACTGGAAAACAACGTCACAGCGGTTAACGGCATCGTCAGATTCAGCTTCAAAGGGTCGATCTTTTCACGAAAAGACGGCCGACGAAACCGTGCCACGGTGATATGGGGATGAAAAGAACGCGACGGCTGCGGCAGCTCAATACCGCACGCTGTGCAGGTTTCATGGACCCGTCGAAACAATCGTTCCAGAGCAGAAGTTGACATGAGTCGCGCAGCAACCACATGCGGCCGTCGACCTGGAAAAAGCTCTAATTGATCCACAGAAAGGTTCGATGCGGCAAAACCGGAAACCGCTTGAGACAACTGGCGGCCAAGCGTTGGCAACAGGACGCGCGGCTGGTTACCCAGAAAGGCCAGAGTCAAATGATATTGGCCCGGATTCCCCCAGCGAAACCGGTCGAAACGCTGACGCCAGGGCCGACACTGTTTCCACAATTCTTTTTGGTCGTCAGCCGAAATTTCCACCGCAATGAAACAGCGGACAGCCGCTTCATTCTCGCCATTCATGCCTGAACCACCCGGTTACGACCTGTCTTTTTAGCTTTGTACAACGCCTGATCAGCTTTTTTAATCACAGCATCCAGATCAAGACCTTTGTGCCAGTGAGCCACACCGATGCTGACCGTAACACGCAGGGACTGCTGTCGATTTCCTGCGGCCACGACGCGACGCGGCTTTTTGGTCGGCCGTGGCTTTTGGCGTAAAACAAAAGGCGTATCGGCAACGGACTCACGCAACAGTTCCAGGGTGTCGTGAACTTGCTCGGCATCACGGCGATAAAACAGCACAACAAACTCCTCACCACCATAGCGAAAGGCTTTTCCGCCATTGGCCACTGAAGCCAGCCGTGCCGCAACCCGTTTCAAAACCTGGTCACCAACATCATGGCCGTGGGTATCATTGACTTTCTTAAAATGGTCAATATCGACAATGGCCAGGCTGTAACCGGAAGAACGGCGATTGACGAGGTCCAGAAAGGCCCGGCGACTCGGCAGCCCGGTCAATTCATCACGGAATGCCAACGCATATGATCGCTCAAGAACACTGACAAGCACAATAAGGATCAGGACACCATGCAGCACGACAGCAGGAACCCGGGCCTGGACCTCAGGGCGTTGTGCTGCGCAAATCAGCAGTAGCGCCCATACCAATACGGTTGATTCCAAACGGGGGCGCCACATCACTTTAACAAGCAGAATTGCGGCGACCACAGTGACCAGCACCTCGTAGAGGTCCATCACAACAGGAGAGGCCACAACGGGAACGGAGACGGACCATTGCAGGGCGAGAAGAAGCTGGTAGTGCGTGGGCAATGCTGTCGCCATGATATAAAGCAGCACAGGCTGTCCCACGATCATGCCGAGACGGCACAACATTGCCAGAGAAACAACCGGTCGTTCTCCGATAAAGGACAAAACAAGAAGATTGACGGGAAGAAGCAGACGCCAGCCAGGATATAAACCAGCAAACCAGATCAATAAGGCTTCATGGACGACAAGCAGCGCACATAACAGCATCAGGCGTGAACAGGAAAATCGCCAACTGACCAACAGAGCTGAAATCATCAACACCGCGGCAATAGTTGGTAACAGTGAGGTTAGAAAATGTGATTGCGGAGCCCACAGCCAGCCTCCCAGAACAGGCAAGGCGACCAGCATCCCGGGAAACATCAGTGACAGCAGAGCGGATTTGCACCTCACCGAAACTCAGCTCCTGTGCAGAAATGAAAAGGAGGAACAGGCGTGAATGATGGCTTCAAGATAGCGTCGTTCCTCCTCAGTGTCAAACCGATGTTTCAGCACGAAGCCATCTGCGCCTCACAGCGGTCGGGAATCAAACGCACCGGAATGTTGAGTTCTTCCATCAAGGCCACCAAACCCCGACTAATGGCAGGCTCAGCATAAATGGAACGCCGCGGTGACAAACCGTTCTGCACCTTGTACAGGTAAAGAGAGTACGCTGACACCTGAGTCACATGACGCATACGCTCACAGAGGCGTTCACACTCCTGCATGACCTCCAAAGTCATGACCCGCCACTGGCGATTGTGCGCTTCCTGATAATTCTTTCGGGTAACGGCTTCGTAGTTGACCAGTCGTGTTAATGTGGTATTGCTGATTTCAACAATCATGGCGTGTCTCCCCAATGCAACAAAATACAGTTCACGGCATCAGCAGCTTTTCGCGATACCGTATACAACATCACAAAAACAACGTATCTCATTTTCTACCAGTTATCAATGTTTGCTAAGAAAAAACATCCCAGTAATCAGAGGTTAAGGCTACTGTAAAAACATGGTGAGTCTATTCAGGGAAGAGTCTTTGATCAAACGGATACCCTTGGTACACTAAAGAGAGATGTTATGGGCTATGAACTTTGAGCGGAAAGGATACAACCATGGATGTCTTCGAAAGTATCACGGCACGGCGGGCCGTCAAACATTTTGACCCACAACATGCGATGACTGAAGAGGAGAAACAACGCCTGTTCTCTGCGGCGATTCTCTCTCCGACAGCGTTCAACATCCAGCATTGGCGCTTTGTCGTCGTGGAAGACCCTGATTTGCGACAGCAGATTCGCCAGGCGGCATGGGGACAATCCCAAGTCACAGATGCGTCACTGCTGGTAATTCTGTGCGCCGATCTCAAAGCCTGGGAGAAAGAACCGTTGCGCTATTGGCGTGATGCCGGCAAAGATGCTCAGGACTTTATCCTGCCGGCCATCGACAACTATTATCGCGGCAAAGAAACAGTTCAACGAGATGAAGCCATGCGTTCCTGCGGATTGGCCGCTCAGACCCTGATGCTGGCAGCCCAAGGCTTGGGCTATGACTCCTGCCCGATGGATGGGTTTGACTTTGACGCCGTCGGCGCGCTGATCAACCTGCCCGACGATCACGTCATCACCATGTTTGTCGCCATTGGCAAACAGACCCAACCACCCTGGCCGCGCCCCGGGCAACTGGCTCTGGACGAGGTGGTAATCAAAAACCACTTTTAACCATCCGAACAGCGCCACCACAAAAAAGGCCCTGCAGGAAATCCTGCAGGGCCTCTGTCATACTTTGCATTATTGCTCAAAACTCAGTCAGCGCTCAACTGATTCAAGACATAACGCAGTATCCCGCCACTGCGATAGGCTTTAAGTTCTTCTTCCGTATCCAACCGACACAGCAGCTCCGCCTGCCCCCGGTGACCATCTTCATAGACAATTTCCATGGTCAGGCTGCATTTAGCACTGAGCTGTTCGCCCAAGCCACGAATGGTAATCTTCTCCTTGCCGGTTAACCCTAGAGATTCACGATTTTGTCCGGCAACAAACTGCAACGGCAACACGCCCATGCCAAGGAGGTTGGAACGGTGAATTCGCTCAAAACTCTCGGCAATCACCGCCCTCACCCCTTGCAGCAGCGTGCCTTTGGCCGCCCAGTCACGACTGGAACCGGTACCATACTCTTTGCCGGCAATGATCACCAAGGGTACTCCGTGCTGCTGGTAATCCATCGCAGCGGTAAAAATCGGCTTCACTTCGTCATCAAGAAGATCACGGGTATAGCCACCGACAACATCCGGCACCATTTCGTTACGAATGCGAATATTGGCAAAGGTACCGCGCATCATCACCTCATGATTGCCGCGCCGTGAGCCGTAGGAATTAAAATCTTTGGGCTCGACGCCATGAGAACGCAGGTAGTCAGCGGCCGGGCTGTTGGCGGCAATGGCACCGGCGGGCGAGATATGATCGGTGGTGATGGAATTACCCAGTTTGGCCAGGATGGATGCCGACTCGATATCGTCCTGATTATTCGGCAAAGTGAAAAAAGTCGGCAGGCGGATATAGGTTGAATCTTCATCCCAGGGATAAAGCTGACTATCCGTAACAGCCATGTTCTGCCACTGTTCATCACCGCTGAAGACATCCGCATATTGGGTTTGGAACATATCGCCACTGACCAGAGACACCGCTGCGGCCACTTCGGCCGTAGAGGGCCAGATATCTTTGAGATAAACCGGCTTGCCGGAAGCATCTTCGCCAAGCGGCTCACTGGCCAGATCAATGCGAACCGTTCCAGCCAGGGCATAGGCGACAACCAATGGCGGCGAGGCCAGCCAGTTGGATTTGGTCAGCGGATGAATCCGCCCTTCAAAGTTGCGATTGCCGGACAATACCGAACACACGTTGAGGTCGGCCTGCTCAATGGCAGCGGCAATCGGCTCAGGCAATGGCCCGGAATTACCGATACAGGTGGTGCAGCCATAGCCGACAAGATTGAACCCCAACGCATCGAGGTGGGTTTGCACCCCCGATTTATTCAAATAATCACTGACCACCTTGGAACCGGGCGCCAGTGATGTTTTTACCCAGGGTTTGCTTTTCAGTCCCAACTCATTGGCCTTTTGGGCCAGCAATCCGGCACACAACATCACCGCCGGATTGGAGGTATTGGTACAGGAGGTAATGGCGGCAATCACGACATCACCATGGCTCAGAGAATAATCCGTGTCCGCAACGTCGGCGCTGGCGCTTTGATCAACCGTGGGCTGATCAGCAACCATGACCTCTTCGAACACCTGCCCCACGTTACTCATGGGAACCCGATCCTGAGGACGTTTGGGGCCGGCCAGGCTGGATTCGACCGTTGCCAGATCAAGATCCAGAACATCGGTAAACTCGGGATCAGCGGCCGCGGAATCACGCCACAGCCCTTGAGCCTTGCAATACGCTTCGACAACAGCGACCTGCTGCTCGGACCGACCACTGAGTTTCAGGTAATTCAAGGTCAGTTGGTCAACCGGGAAGAAACCACAAGTTGCCCCATATTCCGGAGCCATATTCCCGATGGTCGCCCGATCGGCCAGCGGCAGTTGATCGAGTCCCTCACCGAAGAATTCAACGAATTTGCCAACCACCCCTTTCTGGCGCAGCATCTGAGTCACGGTCAGCACCAAATCAGTGGCCGTAATACCTTCAGCCAGCGTGCCGTGCAGATGAAATCCGATGACATCAGGCACCAGCATGGAAATCGGCTGTCCCAACATGGCGGCTTCCGCTTCAATACCGCCAACGCCCCAGCCGAGAACGGCAAGGCCATTGACCATGGTGGTGTGACTGTCGGTCCCTACGAGTGTGTCCGGTGATAGCATAATGGAACCATCGGCCTGTTGATTGTGTACGACACTGGCCAGGTATTCCAGGTTCACCTGATGGCAAATCCCGGTTCCCGGTGGCACCACTCGGAAATTTTTAAACGCCTGCTGCCCCCAATGCAGGAAACGGTAGCGCTCAAGGTTGCGCTCCATTTCTATGGTCACATTATCGGCAAAAGCCTGGTCATTGCCAAAACGTTCAACGGTGACGGAATGGTCAATCACCAGATCAACCGGAATTTGCGGATTAATCACCGAGGGGTCGCCACCGCCGGTTGCCACTGCATCACGCATGGCGGCCAGGTCGACAATGGCCGGCACACCGGTAAAATCCTGCATCAGCACCCGGGTGGGACGCCAGGCGATTTCACGTCTGTCATCTTGAGGCTTCCAATCAGCCAGGGCCATGATGTCCGCCTGCGACTCGGAAAAACGCAACAGGTTTTCCAAAAGAATTTTGATTGTTTTCGGTAATCGATCAAGATTGGCCGATAAAGATGATGCAGCCTGAGGAAGACTATAATACTGGTAATTCTGGCCCGAAACGGTCAAGGTGTGAGGTGCAACCTGTAGCGACATAACGCCTCCATAAAAGATATAAAACTGCGTAATTCCGACGATGGATAGAATACGTTACAATGAAGCTGTTTGGAGTCTGTGTGACAACACTGAGAACCTGATGAACGGAATAGGAACCTAGCGTCAACAGTATCATTACCCTATTTTAAGTCAAGGGCAGGAATTATCCCCTGGGAGCCTTATGGATTATCAGCAATTGAAAAATGCCTTGGAATTGTTTGCCATTCAGGATCGCGCCAGTCTCAAGGAGATTAAAGCGCGGCACAAAGCTCTGGTCAAAAAGCATCATCCGGATGTCGGAGGTGACGATCCGGAGGCCATTCGCGCCATTAATGCCGCCTACCAGTGCCTGATGGACTACTGCTCAAATTATCGCTTTTCATTTACCCATGAAGAATTTATGGAGCAAAATCCGGTGGAACGGCTGCGAGAGCAATTTTCCTATGACCCGGTATGGGGAGGCCGTGATCCGGACAAGGACAAAAAGCGACTTTAGCAAGACTGAGATGTCATGTTATTTTTCAGGGCTGGGGCAGGCAGGGATCTCGCTGGCGGGCAATGGAGGACTGAAATGATAGCCCTGCCCCATATCGCAGCCGATTTCCTTGACGGACTGGAGAATCTCCTCACTGTCGATAAATTCAGCGACAACTTTCATATGGGAACTGTGGGCAAACTGGACGATTGATGAAATCAGCTCACGGGTTCTATCATCTTGATTGATCGCCTGGACCAGAGAGCCGTCGATCTTGATGACATCGGCACTCACCTGAGTGAGATAACTGAAGTTGGAATAGCCGCTGCCAAAATCATCAATAGAGATTTGGCAGCCCAATTCTTTAAGATAACGAATGGTGTCGAGGGCTTGATCGTAATTTTGAATATTCTCTGTTTCCACCACTTCCAGCACGAGTCGATCAATAACATCATAACGCAGTGCCGTATCAACAATGAGCTGAACCGTTTCCTTACGTAGCAGGTCGTCTACGGTGAAATTAATAGAGAAGCGGCAGTGCTTGTCCTTGAAAAAGGCACAGGCCTGCTCAATCATGGCATGGGTCATATAGGCATAAAAGTGGGTCTGTTTCAGTACCGGCAAAAACAGTCCGGGAGACACGGGTTTGCCTTCTTTGTCAAGCAAGCGCATCAGCGTCTCGAATTTACAGATTTGTCCGGTGGATAAATCGATAATCGGCTGATAATAAGCAACCAGGCGCCCTTCCGTCATCGCCTGTTGAACCGTGTCAATCCAGTACATTTTCTGCTTATATTCGTCGCTGTCGGCCAAATTCTGATTGTAAACCATCAACTGCTTATTCTGACGCTTGGCCTCTTTAAGGGCACTGTCAGCACAGGTCAGCAGGTTGTCCTGACGACAGGCGATACCAACCGTCAAGGTGATGGGAATTTCCGTATTTATGGTGTCTTCAAGACAGAACTTTTCTTGGGAAAACTGCTCAAGAAACCGTTCCATCTTCGTTGAAAAATTCTCCGCTCTGGGTGAAAGAACGCCGAAAATATCGGCATTGAGACGATACAGCGTGGTCTTGGTCCCACCGTAAAACAACGACAGAGACTCGCCAATGTACTTGAGAATCATATCACCGGTTTCAGTGCCGTAGAGTTTGTTGACGCCATGGAAACTCACCATATCAATCAGGGCCAGGCACTGGTCCGCCGGTCCCCGTTCAATATCGCGCAACAATTTGAAGCGGCTGCCCAATGCTGTTACCGTGTCGGTAGAGAATGCCAACTGAAGTTGTTCGCGCTTCTCAAGAAGCTCGGTAATATCATAACGGGCGGCAATATATTCGAGAATGTTTCCCTTATCATCTGTGATCGGCATGATCACCTGCTGGGTATAAAACGGCTTGCCATTTTTGCCGAGATTTTTTGACGACCCCCGCCACACCATCCCGGCTTGAATCGTATCCCATAACTCTTTGAAGACCTTCTTCGGTGTGCTGGGATGGCGAAACAGATTATGGGGCTTGCCGAGCATCTCTTCCGCGGTATAACCAGTGACACGTTGGAAGGATTCATTGGTATAGGTGATATGGCCCGTCAAATCGCC
The DNA here is from genome assembly GCF_963676955.1 of uncultured Desulfuromonas sp. NCBI lineage: Bacteria > Pseudomonadati > Thermodesulfobacteriota > Desulfuromonadia > Desulfuromonadales > Desulfuromonadaceae > Desulfuromonas > uncultured Desulfuromonas sp. Next base: position 3,205,741 of record NZ_OY781461.1, read on the forward strand.
CTTGGACACCATGCACGATAAATCCAGCAGCTTTTTGTACTGTTCCAGCTCATGCATATGCGCCTGGCGGTTGCGATCCAGACGGTGAATATGGCGATTCACATAGAGAGCCACGGTTAAACCGAATAACAGATTGAGGATCAACAACCACAATCCACGATTAATTTTATCCCGCGAAGCCTGATTGGCCAGGGCAATATTCTTTTCCAGCTCCTGCTTATGTTCCTCCAGATAAAAACCGGCACCAATGGTCCAATCCCACGGCGGATAAAAAGCCACGTAGGTCAACTTCTCTTCAACACGGTTTTCCCGATTCGGATTGATGTAGTCATAACGATAAAAGGCTTCACCACTATGCCGGGAGATATTTTTCAACTGGCGATACAGTGCTGCATTTTCATGTGACTCGACCAGAGGGGAAAGGTCCTGATGATATGAAGGATCATGCGCGGCATTAAGAAGCAATTGTCCCTGAGGACCGACAATAAAATAATAGCCGTAATTATCATGGCCAAACCGTTCTTTGGAAAGGAGTCCTACGACATCATGTTGAACGCGTCTCATGGCATCATCAAGGTTTATGCTTGCGACGAAAACACACTGAAGCCGTTTCAGATAGGTCGCTGCACTAAGAAATTTATGCGCCTGACCATCAGAAAATTCCAGTGTTGATTCATGCCATTGGATGTTATCCGGTTGAGAAAAGCAGGTATCGATCAAAGGATGTAAAATTTGATGCAACGGTGAGCCATTACTCTCACCTTCAAATGTCATAGAATAATTTGGGCTGCAATCATCGTAAAGGACCTGACCCGCTCGGTTTACCAAAAGATAAGACCCGGCGCCATGAATCCAGTTGCCCTCCAACAATGACGATGCAAGAGACTGCTGCTTTTCTAAAGAGGAAATGTTCAGGCGATCCAGAGACGCTTCGAGGCGTTGGACCATGGAGAGCTTTTCTTCGAGCTCCAGACGGACATGTTGTAATTGTAAATGCCTGCGCGAACGAATATGCTCAACAACCAAGTCAACGTTGTCCTTGACGAGCTGTTTTTGTTGTTCTGTATAATTCTGTTGAACCTGCTCAACATTCCCCTTCATGCCTGACAAAGGTTCAAGAATCAGGAAATAGCCAATACTCACCGCCAAAAAGATACTGGTGAGAACTGTTGCAACCAGGTTAACCGCTGTAATTTTTAGTTTTGATCGCATAGACATTTCACATCAATCAGCAACAAAGAAGAAAACATTATACGCGTGAGAAAAATAAACAACAAGACAATCTCTAACAAAACAATCAGCTTAAATGAAAACACCGTCGATGGAGAGAGACACCGTCACTCGGCAAAAAGAGAATTGTCCCTGTCTACCCAGACTAGCGTACCCTGGGATAAATTCCAGGCTACCCCGCCAAAGAAAAATCTCGGATTTAAACAGCGGACAAACCCGCTGGACAAATGCAGTAAAACGATGGCACCATTAAAGAGCCTCAATATGACACCCCACAACAGGAGTATTTTGCATGAGAGCGCTCGCCATTCTGCTGTTAACAGCCTTTATGTGCCTTCCCGTCAGCGCACAAACCAGTGCCCCTCACACTGCCGCCCAACAACACATTGGCACATTTCAAAAAACGTTGATGAAAGAACTGAAGCAAGGACTTGCTCAAGGAACAGCTCACGCAATCAGCGTATGCCGCAGCAGGGCACCCCAAATCGCCGCAGAATTATCTCAGAACGGAATCAAAATCGGCCGAACCACCTCCCGATTACGGAATCCCCTTAACAACGGACCCGCATGGACAACCCCCTACCTTGATTACTACCAGAACTTGCCTGAAAAAGGGGACATGTTATCAACGACTCTTCCCGACGGTACCTTGGGTTATGTGAAGCCCATTTATATTCGTCGTCCCTGCCTGAATTGTCATGGTCAAAACATCCCTAAAGAAGTGACCGAAACCCTGCAGAAACATTATCCACAGGATCAGGCAATCAATTATAAACTTGGAGAATTCCGTGGCCTTTTCTGGGTGGAAATCGAGTGAAATTCCCGGGGCTAAGCTTTTTTGAAGAAAACAGGAACTCAGTTGTCCGAGGGAAAGAACACCATGACGATCATGGTGTTCTTTGGTAGTGTTCAAAATTCTGTGTCATTTCGGTATTATTGCTAAAAGCAAAGGAATGACATATGACTAAGCCAAACATCCCCTTCGATATGGACGCCGCCTTACAGGCTCTGCGTGAAGGCAAAGACCTCACGGGTAAAGATGGCGTTTTAACACCATTGATCAAGCAACTCACCGAAGCAGCCATGCAAGCGGAGCTTGACGCGCATTTGGACCAGGAAGAGACGCCAAACCGCAAGAATGGCTCATCTTCCAAAACAGTCAAATCCGTCTCCGGCAGCTTTGAGCTGGACACACCCAGGGATCGCGCGAATACATTCGAACCGCAGTTGGTGAAAAAGCATCAAACACAGTTAACCGATGAGTTGGAGCGCAAAATCATCGCGCTGTTTTCTCTCGGCACCAGCTATCAGGACATCCGTAGCCACATTGCCGATATGTACGGTATCTCTGTCTCCAACGGCACCATCAGCGCCGTAACCGATAAGCTGTTACCCGAACTACAGGCCTGGCGTGAACGCGATCTGGAGCCGGTTTATCCGATTCTTTGGCTCGACGCAATTCATTACAAGATCAAGGAGAATGGCCGTTATGTCAGCAAGGCCGTCTACACCATTCTGGCTCTGAACATTGAGGGCAAGAAAGAGCTTCTCGGTCTCTATCTTTCCGATCAGGAGGGCGCTCATCACTGGTTGAGCGTCCTGACCGATTTACACAATCGTGGTGTGGAGGATATCTTGATCGCCTGTGTCGATGGGCTCAAGGGCTTTCCCGAAGCCATCGAAACCATCTACCCGCATACGGAAATCCAGCACTGCGTGATTCATCAGATCCGCAATTCCATCAAGTACGTGGCCTCTAAAAACCAGAAAGCTTTTATGGCGGATTTGAAGTGTGTCTATAAGGCTGTAACCCTCAATGCTGCCGAGATCGCCTTGGATGAACTGGACGCCAAATGGGGCGACAAGTATCCAATGGTGATCAAGTCCTGGCGTAGTAAATGGCCGACGTTGTCCAACTATTTCAAATATCCAGCTGACGTCAGAACCGCGATCTACACGACCAATGCCGTCGAAGCGGTTCACCGGCAGTTTCGCAAACTGACCAAAACCAAAGGCGGATTTGCCAACGAAAACAGTTTACTGAAATTGCTCTATGCGGGCATACTCAAGGCCAGCGAGCGGTGGACGCATCCCATCCAGAACTGGAATCTGACTCTGGCTCAGCTGACGATCCATTTTCCAGACCGACTCGAAAAATACCTCAGCCTATGACGCTGACACAGAATTTTGAACACCCTCTGTTCTTTCCCTCGGACCTTCTCTCTAACCAGACTGACGTGATCTGACTCATTACCTTCATTCCTTCTCTCCTTTTGTTTTTTACGATCTGACGTTATGTCTATCCTCTTTATTATTTAAATATTCAAAAACAACAGGCATTTTTTTTGCATATTTATTAGCTCAGACACACATCACGGCTGAAAGAAGCTCCAGTCTGTGGATTGATGAACGTTTTTAATGTTTTTTTCTTGGGGAGAAGTGGTTAAATGGCTGAAAAAATTTTTAAATTCAGTCAAGACACGATCTGGCTGTTCTTAGCGGTTGGAGTGCTTCTGTTTGTCGCTATTCGTTACGACATTGTCGAAACCATCACGATGCTGGTAAACGATCATGGCGAATTACGCCTTCATGAAATTTTTGCCGCGTTGACCTGTTCCGTTGTTTTTGTCTTGATTTTCGTCTTTCGACGTTTAAAAGAATTGGGCACCTGCCGTTGTCGGCTACTGGATACAATCCGTGAGATCAACGCACTGTCGACATCAGACCGGCTTACCGGTTTGAATAATCGTCGCTATTTCGTTAAAGTTGCCGCCCGCGATGTTGGCATATCATTGCATGCCGGGGGCTCCCCTCTTATCGCGATTATCGACATTGACCACCTCAAATCTCTCAATGATGCATTTGGCCAGAATGTTGGAGATCAGGTCCTCAAAAAAATGGCAGAAATGATTTCTGAAAGCCTTGAAGAGACCGACCTTGCTGCGCGTTTCAGAGGGCCGACATTTATCATTCTTCTTGGGGATTGCCAGACTTCTCAGGCGGTCAAACGATTTGATGCCTTACGTCAGAAAATTTTCGATAGTGTCTTTTTTGTTGATTCGGACAAAGTCTCGACTTCGGTCAGTATCGGCATTGGGAGTAAGCAGGATTCGACACTATCGCTCAGTGACCTCATTAATAATGCAGAGATCGCCCTTTTTGAGGCTAAAGATTCCGGTCGAAACCGCATCGTATCACGTTAGGAATGATGCTGAAAAAGCAGATGTCATAAAGAAGAGCACCATAAAACGACTCTCGACGTTTGCGTCTGCCCCTTTCTTCAATTGCTTTTGACTTAACGGCACCATACTGACGCCCAAACGGCCATATCCAGGGCCCACGGCGAAAGTGTTTCTTTTCTGCCGACCTCCGCCATTCAGAAATGATCCCACAGCGACTATTTCGCCCCAGCCAGCCGATTTACACAAATATTAATTGCCAACTTTGAGTTAAATACTATAATTAGAGCATGGTTAAGGCCGACAAAAAGGGTCAATTTTCAATATATTACCTCAACCAAAAAGGTGAGTTGTGCGCTTCCTTTTACCATTCATGGTCCCATTTTTCTTCTTTATTTTTTGGGGATCAGCATCCCTTGGCCTGGCATCTGAACAGCCAACTTTGCGCTTTACTCCTCTACCGATGGTTTCTGAACGAAATCTCAAAAATAATTTTGGCACTTTTGCTGACTACCTGTCACAGCAGACCAACTGTCCGGTTGAGTTAGTTCTGAAAAAAAACTATCGCATGATCCTCGACGAACTGCTTGCTGACAGAATTGATCTTGCTTATCTGGGGCCTCTGCCTTTTGTTTTACTGACAGAGAAGGATCCTGATTTTGTTCCTGTCGTCCGATTTGTCGACAAAACCGGACAATCAACATATACCTGCTGCCTGGCGGCTTTCAGTGGCGACCATATCAATCTTGACTCTGACCATCCATTGCTGGTTTCGTTAACGCAACCCTATTCAACCTGCGGCTATCTGATGAGCGAGAAGTTGCTCAACCAACATCATTACACGTTGAGTGATGGCAGCTATATCTATTCAGGAAACCACTCGGAAAGTGCCTTGGACGTCTTACGAGGTGCAACGCAAGTCGCAGGATTGAAAACCTCAATTGCCGAAAAATACCATCATCTTGGGCTGAAGATTCTTGAACAGAGCACTCCCCTACCCGGTTTCGTCCTGGTGGCGAACCCCCGAACCGTACCGAAGGAACTGATTGAAAAAATTCGCAGTCAGTTACTGTCTCTTGATCCACAGCACTCAACCACAGATGCAGAGACAACCCATCTGTGGGGGGAATCAATCCGTTACGGAGCCACTGAAGTTGACAGCAGCGATTACGATGTTATTCGTGATCTACTTCTGCAGGTTGAAATTCCAGGAATCGGACCATGAAAACGATCCATGCGGTTCTGATCTTTTTAGTCGCGGTAGTCGTATCGGCCGTTTTGATCGGTCAACGTTATGAACAGTTTAAAAGCGACCACCTGATGATGCGTGAATCCAGCCAAAAAGTCGCGTTTACCAGCGTGACCAATACGTTGCGTCTTGTTTCGCGCTCGTTGGCGGATGAAGTATTGCAAAAAGAGGAATTGCTCAAACTGATTCACGACATTGTTTACAGCGGAAAGGACGAGCGGAATGAACTACGTGGCTACCTTTATCGCGACCTGTACCAGATGTACGCCCGCATCAGCCAACACTCCATCCGCCAGTTCCATTTTCATTTTCCCGATGGCCGATCCATGTTGCGGTTTCATGCGCCGGACAAAGCCGATGATAACCTGCGCCCCTTTCGTCCTTCCGTGGTCATTGCCAATCGTCAACATATTGAAGTTCACGGTTATGAAAGTGGCCGCATTGTGCATGGATTTCGCCATGTTTACCCACTGAACTACCACGGTATTGATATTGGTAGTGTTGAAATCAGCAACTCGTTCCAACAAATCAATACAGAGCTCAGCGCAATTACCAAACCGACGAATACTGAATTGCTGTTTCTCATGTATAAACCGGATTTGTGGTACAAATTGGCACAAGGACAGGAAAAGCTCTATAAGCCCTCTCCATTGAACGCGGATTATGTCGTAGAAAACCAGGAAGCTTCTGCGTATAGCCGTTTCGGTGGAACCGTACAAACGTCATCATTTCTTGAGCAGCTGCAAATAAAATTGAAGCAGCGTTCCGATCTGAAGGATCGCATGGCAACGGGCAATGATTTTGCCATCATGGTCCGTCATTCCAACCAACTCTACTCCGCCATTTTTCATTCGATCCGCAACATCTCCGGGCAACATGCCGCTTATGTGATCGCGTTCACTCCAGAGCCCTATTTACGCTCTCTGCTATTAAATTCAATCATTCAATTTTCTGTTGCCGTGATTCTCTTTGTGGTGATTTTTCATTATCGTATCGGCCTGACCCGTTCCAGAAAAAAGCAGGAACAAACCAGCGACTTTCTGTTGACCTTGTCAGACAACATGGGACAAGGGGTGTACGCTACCGACACAGAGGGTAATCTGACATATCTTAATCGCGAAGCGGAAAAAATTCTCGGCTGGAAACACGACGAGGCTCTGCATAAAAATGCCCACGACCTCTTTCATGTTGATGACAGCAGCCACGAACAGGGGTGCTTCATTCTTAATGCCATCATCGAAGGGGCGACCTGTCAGCAGGAGCTGGCCTTTTTCCGCAATCGGACCCGTGAGGAATTTCCCGTTGAATTAACCTGTACTCCAATCTATACGGAAGGCGAGATTCTCGGCACCATCACACTGTTTCACGACATCACACAACGATTGGAAAACCAACAGGAACTCGTGGATGCAAAAACACAACTCGAGCAGGCGAATTGCCATCTCAACGAATTGGCCCGAGTCGATGCGTTGACCGGCATTGCCAATCGCCGGGAATTTGACCAAACGCTGTCCAGTTTATGGAAAAGCTCCTACCGGAAAAAAGAACGCCTTGGAATTCTGATGATCGATATTGATCATTTCAAAGCCTACAATGATCAGTATGGTCATCAAAAAGGTGACGACTGTCTCAAACAGGTGGCTCAAGCCATTTGTCAATCCTGCATGCGCCCGGATGATTTCGTGGCACGCTACGGCGGCGAAGAGTTCATCGTACTTCTGCCACAGACCGCCCATGACGATGCGGTTTATGTTGCCCGGAGAATCCAACAAAAGATCGCTGAAAAAGCAATCGATCACCCTAAATCACCCACCAAGGCCGTCATAACTCTCAGTATCGGTGTATGTAGTATGGTTCCACACGACCTGAGTTCAGAACAACAATTTATTGATTGTGCCGACCGTCGCCTTTATGTGGCGAAGAACAGCGGACGCAATCAGATCTGTGATCAGGATTGAAGGTCGAACTGAGGAAGGATATGATGCAGTTCCACCACCGGGCCGAAAACCAGGACTGCAGGACGGGCAGCAGATTGAGCAACCTGCGGTAATCGAGATAACGTCGTGGTTACCGTTTGTTGCTGAGGACGTGACGCGTTGGAAATAATCGCCACCGGCAACTCAGGATCCACTCCTTGCTGCAGAGCCAGTGCTGAAATCTGTTCGGCAAAACTCAATCCCATCAGCACAACCGTGGTATGATAGTCGAGCTTTAACAAGGGAAGCCAGGCACTGTTAATACGACTTCCGGAAAGATGAGCGGAGACAATCGAGAGATTCGCTGCATACCCCCGCGCCGTCAAAGGAATACCGGCTGAAGCCGGTCCAACCAGAGCAGAACTGATCCCTGCGATAACACGGACGCGAATGCCGTGCTCAACCAGATAACGCGCCTCTTCAGCACCGCGGCCAAAGATATACGGGTCGCCACTTTTCAACCGGGCCACATGAAGGCCCTGACGCGCATAATCAAGAATCAGAGCATTGATCTGCTCCTGTTTAAAACTGTGCGCCCCTTTCTTTTTACCGACATAGACCTTTTGCGTCTGTGATGGGATCAGGTCAAGTATTTCTTCGGAAATCAGATGATCATATAAAACAACATCCATTTCCTGCAGGCATTGATAGGCTTGCAGGGTCAACAAACGAACATCACCGGGACCACAGCCAATAAGAAAAACCTGAGCCAGCTGCTCTCTCACTTGGGTGCGAGTGGCATCGATGTCAATACGTCCAGCCTTGCGTTGACAGGCTTTCTCTTCAACCAGATCAGACAACTGCTGTGGAATGACACGTTGAATGCGATTGCGCACTTCCCGGCCAATCGTTGGACTTGCCCCATCCGTTGATACGGCAATTTTCAACCGCCCATAGTTGAGCAAAGAAGAAAAATAAAAGTCGCATTGAGCGGGTTTGTCAACCCGGTTAACCAGGATATTGCGGCGTTTCTTTTCCTCTTCAAGCAATTGGCCAACCTGCTCATCTCCCGTGGCATCGACGATAATTGCGTAGTCGGCCAGATCAGCTTGTTCAATGTTTTTTTTCACCGGGGTCACCGGCAACGAAGCAAAGGCCTCCCCAATGCACTGGGCAACGACGGTAAAATCAATCTGATTATCGAGAAGAACCTGCGCCTTCTGAAACGCAATATTGCCGGCGCCCAGCAAAAGAATCCGTGGTTTTTTCAAAAGAATGGGTAAGGTAGACACGCTGTACTCCCGGACACTGCATGACAAGGGGCACAGCCCCCCGAGAAAGAATTTCTATAACCCTTTTTTTATGGACAGGTTATATGAATTTGATCACCTGGGCTGATTGCGCCACCTTCGACCACTTTGGCAAAAATACCTTGAGTCGGCATAACGCATTCACCTGCTTGATGGTAAATAGCACAGCGTTGGTGACAGGTTTTACCAATCTGTGTCACCTCGAGAACGACATTTGCAATTTCAATGCGCGTTCCGAGATCTGTCCTTAACAGGTCAACTCCCGCTGTGACAATATTTTCAGCAAAATCACCGTCAGCCAGTGTCAGCCCTTTGGCTCGCATACGATCAATACTTTCCTTGGCCAACAGACTTACCTGACGCTCTGTACCGCCATGAGCATCACCGACAATGCCATAGTCCTCAACAAGTTGAATAGCATCAACCGCTTTCTTTTGCTCGCCGGTTCTCTCACTTATGCAAACAGCAAGCACTTGACCTAAGCCACGTGTCATATTTTACCTCCGCCAAAAAGAATGAAGTTCCCATCATCAAATGTAGACACTATCATGTCAAGCAGAATAATTGACAAAAACGCTCAGGTTAAAACTTCTAAAAAAAGGGGCATAAAGCCCCTTCTTTTTTTCAGTTGTTCTTTATCCCATAAAACTCTCTCGATTTTGTTCAAAAACTTCATTGAATTCTTCAAGAAGGTCACTGACACGTCCTTCAGAAAGATTGAAATAGCTGGCACCAGGGCAGGAAGAAACGTCTACATCAGCATCTTCGTCGCGTTGTCCGATTCCAAGCCGCAGGCAAGCGGCAGACGACAAATTAACAACAGCGGAAAGGCCGGCAACATCCTGATCAATATCCGCTTGGTCAAAATCCATTTGGTGGTGAACCGCTTCAACCAGTAACGGAGCAATTTTCCACGAGTCAAGGACAGCAGCACCGACTAAACTGTACGGATTAGAGAAAACCTCCTGCTCCAAAGTCAGATAGTCTCCAGCCCCATTGTAAACCGCTTCAACAAGTTCCTGATAACGTTCAGAATCGTTATTATTTCGTACAATCTTGCCCAAATTGCTGAACAAACCGGCCATAAAGGCTTCTTCACTATTAACATGCTCCAGTTTGCTGCTGAAATAACGAGCAGCCAAGGCACAGCCAATCGACTCTTCCCAAAGCATTTTTTCAAGAAGGCCAAAGGATTTGTTGACACTACTCATGCTGGATGCCAAGACCAAGCTTCTCACAGTGCGCTCACCAAGAATAACCAGAGCGTTTTGTAGGGTTGTCACCTGACGGGACAATCCGTACATGGCCGAATTGGCAATTTTGAGCATCCGGGCCGAAACAGCAGAATCCAATGAAATCGTTTCCGCCAATTTTTTTACTGATGTATCGGGATCCTGAAGCAGTTCCAGAACCTTGACCGCGACAATGGGCATCGGCGGTAGATCACCCATCTCACCAACAATTTCAGAATAATCCTGCATTGAACGTCATACCCTCTCAGTACTTAATATTTGCCAAAATCATCGTCATCCAGAGCAATTTGCACCGGAGCGCCGGCCGCTTGAGAATGGCCCCACTGATCGTCTTGCTTAACGGATGAAGTCATTTTAACTGGTGCGGGCATTTTTGGCAAAGAAGAACTTTGGGTCATGTTCTGTTTTAGGCGAAAACGGGTCAGAATATCAGCAAGCTGTTCAGCCTGACTTGACAGCTGTTCGGCAGCGGCAGCGCCTTCTTCCGCACTGGCAGTGTTCTGCTGGGTCACCTCATCAATTTTAGCAATACCGTCATTGACCTGAGAGAAACCTTGAGCCTGCTCACTGGTTGCCGCGGAAATTTCAGCGACAAGGTCACTGACTTTTTGAATTTCTTCGACAATGGCGTTAAACGCTTCTGAGGTGTTGTCGGCAATTTCAGCACCATGCTCCGCTTTGTTGACTGAAGTTTCGATCAGGGCCGCAGTTTCCTGCGCGGCCTTGGCACTACGTGCCGCCAGGTTGCGAACTTCTTCAGCAACAACGGCAAAGCCTTTCCCATGTTGTCCAGCCCGAGCCGCTTCAACTGCTGCGTTCAAGGCCAACAAATTGGTCTGGAAAGCAATTTCATCAATGACCTTGATGATTTTTGAAATGTTCAGACCGGATTCGTTAATATCCGCCATAGCCGTGACCATTTGCCTCATCTGCTGACTACCACGGTCTGCAGCATCTTTGGCTTGATTTGCCAATTGATTCGCCTGTTGTGCATTATCCGCACTGGCGCTTGTCTGAGACGACAACTCGTTCATTGACGCTGAAATCTGCTGAAGAGAACTTGCCGAATCGGTTGCACCTTCAGATAACGTTTGACTGCTGTTGGAAACTTGAGCGGCACCAGAAGCGATTTGAGTTCCACCAGCCTGAACCCGCAGCAACACGTCATTCAAATCGTCGCTGACTTTTTTCAGAGCAATACGGATTGAATCCTGATCATCTTTGGGAATCACATCAATCGTCAGATCCCCTTCGGCCAGTTTTTGCAATGACACCAACACATCCTGCTGCAGAAAGTCGGCAAACGTATCAATGGTCTCGCCAATATGGCCGATTTCATCACTGCGTTGCATGCGTAAACGGCCATCAAGCCGCCCGGCTGCCATATTGACAAACATCTCCTCAACGGCGACCAACGGTTTACGAATCAATGCTCCCAGCATCCAGTAAATGACCGCTGCGGCAAAAACAACACCCGTGATACCGGTCACCGACATGGTGCGGACACTCTGACTGACGCCTTCTTCAAGAGCCTGCGTTACGGACTGATGGCGTTGATGTAAGTCTTTAAGAGTATAGCGCAAGTACAGCACGCCACCCAAGTCACCGGCTTTAAATTCACCGTGACAATCGAGACATTCCTCCGTAAAAAATTTTCCGATTGTTAAAACCAGATCCTCGTTACGCTCATGTTGTCCAAATGCACCACTGCGATCTGTTTTTGCCTGTTGGAAGATGGCACTATCAAGCACTTGATTGATACGACTCTTGTCACTTGAATAGTCAATATGTCCCTTTGAGTTAGTCAGACCAACTTCAAGGATATTATGAACAGTGGACAGCTCATTGAGCAACTCATCAAAAACTTCCATCTCCCCCATTTCAACCGAGGTCGACGTGCCGACATTCAAACTCTGAAACACACTCTTGGCTTGCTGATACTCAGAAGTCCGCAGCCCATCCATTTCAGCTTCCGCCTGTTTACGTAATAACGACGTGGTTTGTTGATTGACAACAAAGATTGCTGTTCCCATCACAAACACCATCAACACAAGCAAAATGGCGGCAACTTTTTTCTGAATACTCATTCTAAACCTCCGTGCAATAACGAACACTGGCCACCTTTTGCACTAAAGGTGGCCAGCTCAGACGTATTGAAACCGATCAAAGATTAAAACTCAATTTGCTCAAGCTCGTTATCGTAAAGCAGCTTGCCAACATTTAATAAAATTTTGACGCGCTCTCCCATTTTCCCCATACCCTGAATATACTCAGAGCTTCCTCCTGATGTTGAACGCGGTGGCGGCTCGATGTTTTCAGGTGGGATGTCGGCGACTTCATTAACCTTGTCGACAACCAAGCCAACAGAGGTTGTGTTAAGCTGTACAACAACGATACAGGTTCGCTCATCATAATCACGAGGGGGCAAATTAAAACGCGCACGCACATCCATCACCGGAATAACTTTGCCACGCAGATTGATCACGCCTTTAATAAAACTTGGCATATCCGGAACTTCAGTAATCCGCTGGATTCCGATAATTTCAGTAACATAACGAATCTCAATCCCGTAATCTTCATCCCCCATATGAAAGGTCAGATACTTCCCTTCCTGTGTATCTTCGCTTCCCACTTCGTCACTAAAATTGGATTTGGCAACTTCAGTCATGCGGCGTCTCCTTTACGTTCCGACGTACGTCGACATTCTAATGGTCAATTCAAATAAGTTTAGCCGAAAACTACTAGCTTGTATACTTTAATCGAGATGAAAAGCAACATTAAACTGGCCAATCTTACGGAAACAGCGGCACAACATCCAGCCCAAGTGTTTCGTCATAACCCGCCATGACATTCATATTCTGCACAGCCTGACCAGCAGCTCCCTTAACCAGATTATCAATCGCAGATACTACAATAACACGCCGAGTTCGTTCATCAACAACAAAGCCCAGATCTGCATAGTTACTGCCACGCACAAATGCCACATTAGGCAACTGCCCACCGGGAAACAACCGCACAAAAGGCTGATCAGCGTAAAAATCTTCATAGAGTGCTTTGAGTTGCTCGCCATCGACACCATCGGACAATTGAGCATAACAGGTTGTCAAAATGCCCCTGTTTACCGGCAACAAATGGGGAGTAAAATTAATTATCACTGATTCACCAGCCTGTTCCGACAGGGTTTGCTCAATTTCTGGAGTATGACGGTGATTGCCGACACTGTAAGCTTTGAATCCTTCATTCACCTCACAAAACAGGCTGCCGGTCTTTGCCGAGCGGCCCGCTCCGCTGGTACCGGACTTGCTGTCAACGACCAAGCTACGATGATCTATAAGCCCATTTCGCAGTAACGGCGTCACTGCAAGAGCAACGCTGGTTGGATAACAACCGGGATTCGCCACCAAACGTGCCGCGACAATGTCATCTCGATACAGTTCGACAAGACCATAAACCGCTTCTTTCAACAGTTCAGGGCTGGTGTGTTTCTGATACCAGGATTCATACACAGCGACATCATGGAGACGGTAATCCGCGGACAAATCAACAACCTTACAGCCTTGATCCAAAAACCCCGGAACAACATCCATAGCCGTTTTATGAGGCAATGCGGTAAACACAAAATCAGCGTCCTGTCCGATTTTTTGCACATCGATCTGACTGCAAGGCAATGAAACCAAACCGGCCAACGAAGGAAACACCTGAGCAATATTCATCCCGTCATATTGCCTGGATGTAATTGAACACAGCTCCACGTGAGGATGCCTGACCAACAACCTGAGAAGTTCAACACCGGTATATCCACTTGCACCGACAACAGCGACTTTCATGACGACTCTCCATTAAAATAGCGACCTTGTACAAAACGAACCACATACACGTACTGAGCCTCTTGAAAAAAGCTCATGGAGCCCATGGATGAGCAACCGACAACCGAGTTTGCCCATTGTCATCTCTGTTGGCCCGGCTATTTTGTGAGATTCAAAAATCACACGTCCCAAACCGTGTATACAAAAATCTCGTTCTGACAAAATTAAAAAAAGGGAGGAAACCGTTCCGGCCTCCTCCCTTTGTTGTACTGCAAAATAACGTATCGTTGAAGACGAATTAACGCTTCGAGAACTGGAAACTACGACGTGCAGCTGCACGACCGTATTTCTTACGTTCCTTGATACGACTATCGCGGGTAATGAAACCTGCTTTTTTCAGAACACCACGCAGGCTGGCATCCATTTCAAGCAGAGCTTTGGTAATGCCGTGCTTGATTGCGCCCGCCTGACCGGAAGGACCGCCGCCACGAACATTGACGAAAATATCGAATTTACCCACATTATCAGTCAGCTCGAGGGGTTGGCGGATGATCATTTTTGACGTTTCACGACCAAAGTAGTCGTTGATATCCTGTTTATTTACCGTAATGCTGCCGGTGCCAGGCTTCATCCAGACACGGGCAACGGAAGTTTTTCTTTTGCCGGTGGCATTATATCGTTGTTCAGCCATGTGAATCATTCTCCTTAAGTAAACTAAATATCGAGTACTTTGGGCTGTTGAGCGGCGTTGTTATGCTCGCTGCCGGCATAGACCTTCAACTTTTTGAGCATTTGACGACCCAATTTGTTTTTAGGCAACATGCCACGAACAGCTTTGATGACCAGTTCTTCCGGCTTTTTTACCAGAAGTTTGTCGGCACTGATGGAACGGATACCACCGGGATAGCCCGTGTGATGGTAGTACATCTTATCCGACTGCTTGTTTCCGGTCAGCTGCAGTTTCTCGGCATTCACAACAACAACATAGTCGCCGGTGTCAACACTGGGAGAATAAATGGCTTTGTTTTTACCACTTAAAATTTTGGCGATCTCGGAAGCGGCTCGACCTAAGACCTTGCCTTCCATATCCACCACGAACCACTCTCTTTTTACTTCGCATGCTTTAGCAATTTGCGTGCTCATGTGACATTTCCTCTCATCTATTAAAAATCTGCGTAGCTGTACGGGGCTCACAGAAGCACGAAACATAGCCGATACAACCTTATTCGTCAAGTAATTTCAGCATTTTTTTCATACCAGACCTGCATCAGACACAACCCCTGCGCGGGCGCGGTCAATCCGGCCCGGCAGCGTTGCCCTCCTTCAAGAATCTGGGCCAGTTTTTCAGCTGTCAACTTACCCCGGCCGACCTCGACCAGACTGCCGACAATAATGCGCACCATATTTTTCAAAAAGCCGCTACCATGCACATCAATGATCAACTCCTCACCCTGCTCTAAAACCGTGATGTCAAACAGGGTCCGGCGCGTAGTGGATGCTGCGCAGCCTGAAGCTTGAAAAGCAGCAAAATCATGGGTACCGACAAGAACCACCGCCGCTTGTTTCATCGCATCAACATCCAACATGCCGCCGACATGCCAGCAAAAAAGGCGATGCAATGGAGAACGAATTTCACCACGGTAGATTCGGTAGCGATACCATTTCCCCTCGGCAGCAAAGCGGGCGTGAAAATCATCGGCAACCTGCGTTACCTGACGAACGACGATGTCCTGCGGTAGAAAGCGGTTCACCCCTTCGCGATAAGCAGGCAACGGCAATAAGGTATC
This sequence comes from uncultured Desulfuromonas sp., assembly GCF_963676955.1. Classification (NCBI taxonomy): domain Bacteria; kingdom Pseudomonadati; phylum Thermodesulfobacteriota; class Desulfuromonadia; order Desulfuromonadales; family Desulfuromonadaceae; genus Desulfuromonas; species uncultured Desulfuromonas sp. The sequence continues at coordinate 3,221,471 of NZ_OY781461.1, forward strand.
CACATCGAAATGAGCCTTCATATCCAACGCATGCACTCCGGCATCGGTCCGCCCGGAAGAATGGATGCGCACCGCATACCCGACGACCTGAGCGAGAGCGGATTCAACCAATTCCTGTACCGTTAAGGCATTGGGCTGAACCTGCCATCCGCCATACGAGGTACCGTCATATTCTACAGTAAGACACAAACGCGGCATAAACGATCAATTCTTCCACATCTGTTCAACGATCTGAACCATATTGACGGCAGCCCCTTTACGCAGATTGTCCATAGAGAAAAACAACTGAAACGCCGTGCCATCATCATTGGCCATACGCAAGCGCCCGGCCTGAATCTCATCCATTCCCGCCGAATCGATTGCCATTGGATAGTCCCCATGTTGCGAATCAGCCAGCCATTCGATCCCCTGAGTATCAGACAAAGCCTGCTCTAGGCAGTCCAACTCAACGCGTCGGTCAAATTCCACATAAACACTGGCACAGTCACCGTAAAAAACCGGTATGCGTACCGCGGTAAACGCAACATCAAGACCTTCGTCACCCAACAGCTGCAGCAACTCTATTTGCACCTGCTGCTCGTGATCTGTTTCCCGACCTTCGCCGAACACGCCAACCTGAGGAAAACAATTAAATGCCATCTGATGAGGAAAACACCCTTTTTTCGCTGGACGCCCATTGAGCAACTCACCACACTGAGTACGTAGATCATCAACCGCCTTCAAGCCACAGCCTGAAACCGATTCAAAACTGGTCACGACAAGTTTCTTCAACGTCGCACAGGATGACATCGCAGCCAAAGGAAGAGCGAGCATCGTTGTCATACTGACAGGATTGGACAACACACGATGTTTGGCACGCTGCAAACCATCACCATTGACTTCAGGGACGACGAGGGTCGATTCTTCCGCACTCCAAGGGAGTGCCGTATCAACACATAACGCACCAGCCCGCTGGGCCAGTGGTAAAAATTCTTCACTGACAGCGCCGCTTGCACAGAAAAACACCACATCAACACCGGCAAAAGAATCTTTTTCAAGCAACTGAACAGGAAGTGGTTCATCACAAAAGTCAATGAAGTCACCAACAGAATCTTCCGAGGCAAACAGGCGTAGGTTCCGGACAGGAAAATCGCGCTCTTCCAAAATTTCAATCAACTGGCGACCAACCGCTCCGGTCGCTCCCACAACAGCAAGGTTCAAAGGGGTCATGACGTCCTCCTGAAAAAACAACATGGTCCGCCCGCATGAATGCGGGCGGACCATGTCATTGTGTCACAAACGTAATCGCTTTGAGCGATTTTTTTATTTTTCCAGCAAGATCTGCAACATGCGACGCAGGGGTTCAGCGGCGCCCCACAGAAGCTGGTCACCACAGGTAAACGCCGACAGATACTGAGGACCCATCTTCATTTTACGCACCCGGCCGACGGGAACCGTCAATGTTCCGGAAACCGCGGCCGGAGTCAGTTGCTGCAGGGTCTGCTCCTTGAAGTTTGGAACAAACTGGACCCAGTCGTTGTCATTGGCAATCAGCTGTTCGATCTCTTCAATCGGCAGATCTTTGTTCAACTTGATGGTCAATGCCTGGCTGTGGCAACGCATCGCTCCAATACGAACACAGATGCCGTCAATGGGAATCGGGTTTTCCGCTGCCAAAATCTTATTGGTTTCAGCATAGCCCTTCCACTCTTCGCGACTCTGGCCATCTTCTACTTCCCGGTCAATCCACGGCAAGACGCTGCCGGCCAACGCAAAACCAAACTCCTTGGTAGGCAGTTGATCGCCGCGCAGGGTCTCGGTGACCTTCTTGTCAATATCCAGAATCGCTGAAGAAGGATTCGCCAACAAATCGGCAACAGAATCCTCCAACACGCCCATCTGACCAAGCAACTCGCGCATATTGGGCGCACCGGCACCGGAAGCGGCCTGATAGGTCATGGAAGAGACCCACTCAACCAGACCGGCACGGAACAGACCTCCGATGGCCATCAGCATCAGGCTGACGGTGCAGTTGCCACCAATGAAATCTTTTTGTCCGGCGGCCAGTGCATCATCAATCACCTGGCGATTGACCGGGTCAAGGATAATCACGGCATTGTCGTCCATGCGCAAGGAACTGGCCGCATCAATCCAGTAGCCCTGCCAACCTGCGGCACGCAGAGGACCATGGACCGCCTTGGTGTAATCACCACCCTGACAGGTCATGACCACATCCAGTGCCTTGAGCTCGGTGATATCGGTGGCATCCTTGAGGGTGCCCGCACCCATAGGAGCTTCCTGTCCCACTTGCGAGGTGGAAAAGAAGACCGGCTCAATCCCGTTGAAATCATTTTCTTCCTGCATACGTTGCAGAAGAACAGAACCAACCATACCGCGCCAACCGATAAATCCGACTTTCATCCCTTTGTTTCCTTTACTGAAAAAACATCGTTGTTTAATACGTTGCGGCGCTACAGCGCCGCAACAATGGCATCACCCATTTCACAGGTGTTTACTTTCTTTTCATCGCCAGTGCCCTGGTAAATATCACCGGTACGATAGCCTTGATTCAGAACTGTTTCCACAGCCTTATCAATGGCATCTGCCGCATCGCCCATGGAGAAGGAATAGCGCAGCATCATGGAAGCCGACAGAATTTGAGCAATCGGGTTGGCAATCCCCTGTCCGGCAATATCCGGAGCACTACCGCCGGATGGCTCATACATGCCAAAGGAACCTTCCGCCAGAGAGGCCGAAGGCAGCATACCCAGCGAACCGGTCAGCATAGCGGCTTCATCGGAGATAATATCGCCAAACATATTGCCACACAGCATGACATCAAACTGCTTGGGCCAGCGCACCAGTTGCATGGCGGCGTTGTCAACGTACATATGGGACAGTTCAACATCCGCATAGTCCTTGGCAATACGCTCAACCACTTCACGCCAGACAACAGACGTTGACAGCACATTGGCTTTGTCAATGCTGCACACCTTACTGCCGCGCTTGCGTGCCACATCAAAGGCCACGCGGGTAATCCGCTCAATCTCCGGCTCCGTGTACATCATGGTGTCGAAACCACGCTGAACGCCGTCAACCGTTTCAATCCCTTTCGGCTCGGAGAAGTAGATACCACCGGTCAACTCGCGAACAACGAGAATATTGAAACCACCCTCAATCACCGATTCTTTCAACGAAGAACTGCCGGTCAAGGCCGGAAAAATAATAGCCGGGCGCAGGTTGCAGAACAGACCAAAAATCTTGCGCAACGGCAACAGAGCGCCACGCTCCGGCTGCTCATCTGGCGGCAGAGTTTCCCACTTGGGTCCACCAACGCTGCCAAACAGAATCGCATCCGACTGACGGCAGGTCTCCACGGTCTTTTCAGGCAATGCTTTGCCATCAAGATCAATACCGGCACCGCCGACATTGGCCATGGTCTTTTCGAAAGACACATCGTATTTTTTTTCGATCGCATCCAGGACTTTGATCGCCTCTGCCATCACCTCGGGACCAATGCCATCACCTGGAAGAACCGCTACCTTAAATGTTTGTGTTGCCATAATTTTCTCTCCTCCTCACCTTTCATTCGTGGCACCAGCACGTCAACCATTTCTATATGGCCTGCCGATTTAATGCGCTTTTGTGCCGTCATAAAAGTGTCATCACTATAGAAATCGGCTCAAATAATTGTCAAACAATTTCGTTTCAAACACACTCAAAAACACCCCTCATGTGCCATCTTTAGCTCACATAGTGAGACAAGGGAGGCACATGAGTTCACATAAAAAAGGGCCGGATTTCTCCAGCCCTTTTTTACAATCCTTACGGCTGGACACAGCTGAATGAGTTCAGAAATGCCCTTAAGCCCGATCAGTAGCGCTCATCAGCGAATTCCACCCAGCCACCAGCCTTGACCAGAGCCTTATCGAATTCGGAAATTTCAAAAGCAAACGTCTTGTCCTGACCGGCAACACTCGCCTTGATCTGTTGCGCATCCACATCAACATCAATAGACACATTACCAGCCTTTGATAACTCAAACAGAGCATCAATGTCCGCCTTGGGCAGCTCAATAGCCAGCATACCGCCATTAAACATATTCTGACGGAAAATACGCGCATAACCTTCAGCAATAATGGTATGCACATCATTCACTTCAAAAACCCACGGTGCATGCTCACGGGAAGAACCACAACCAAAATTCTGCCGGGAAACGACAACACGGGCATTCTTGAGTTCTTCGCCCTTAGGATCAAACCCGTCAAGCTTGAGGTCTTCCAACATGTACGGCTGTAAAGCTTCCTTGGTCACTTCCGTCAGATATTTGGCCGGAATAATTTCATCGGTATTGATATCGGAACGATCGAGAAAGATCGCCGGACCTTTAAAGATTTTTTCCATAACTGCGCTTTCCTTTCGTTCGTCTATTTCAAAGTCCGGGCATCGGTGATTTTACCGGTAAGAGCCGTTGCTGCCGCCGTTGCCGGACTCATCAGATGCACCATGCCGCCTTTACCCATGCGGCCATTGAAGTTACGGTTACTGGTGGAAGCACAGACTTCCCCTTCAGCCAGGACACCGTTACTCATGCCCAAGCAGGCACCACAGGTTGGATTGGTGACACAGAAGCCGGCATCCATAAAGATCTGGATAATCCCTTCAGCCAAAGCATCACGAAAAATCTTCGGCGTGGCCGGAGAAACAATGCCACGCACCGTATCAGCAATGCGGTGCCCTTTGAGAATAGCTGCGGCTTCACGCAAATCTTCAATACGACCGTTGGTGCAGGTACCGATATAAATCTGGTCCACCGGAGTGCCGGCCATTTCAGAGACCGGCTTGACACAGTCCGGTTTATAGCCGAATGTCACATGCGGTTCGAGAGTCGAGACGTTGAAATCCAGGACCTGATCATAGCTGGCGTCGGCATCGGAATGCCATTTTTGGTAATCCGCGACAGCTGCAGCTTTATCCGCATACTCATCCTGAATAAACGGCCACAGGTAATCAACGGTTACCCCATCCGGCATACAGATACCGCAGGTACCACCCGCCTCAATGGCCATATTGCACAGGGTCATACGTGATTCCATACTCATGGCATCAACAACAGGCCCGGCAAATTCGATCACTCGGTCAGTAGCGCCATTGACGCCAAGTTGGCCGATCACATAAAGAATCACGTCTTTAGCAAACACACCTTGTGCCAGCTCACCATTCAGATTCACACGGATCGTGGCTGGCTCGCGAAAGGCACAAACACCTTTGAGAATCCCCACTTCCAGGTCCGTCGTACCGACACCGGCGGCAAACGCACCGAATGCACCATGAGTACAGGTGTGACTATCGCCCATAATGGCGGTAAAGCCGGGGCGGATATAGCCTTTTTCCGGGAACAGAGCGTGGCAAACGCCATTATGACCGACATCAAAAAAGTCGGTGATGTCATGGCGACGCGCCCAGTCACGCAGCATTTTCGCCTGAATAGCCGTTTTCGTATCTTTGGACGGGGTCACATGATCAATGACCGCCTTGATTTTGTCTTTATCAAAGACACGATCCTTGCCCCGCCATTCCAAGTCGGCAATGGCAACCGGTGTGGTGATTTCATGGCACAACACCCGGTCCAGATCGAGAACCTTGGTCCCGGCAAACGGCTCATCACGCAGATGGCTCGCAAAGATTTTTTCTGCTATCGTCTTTCCCATAAATCTCTCCTTCACACTCTCTTTCATTCTATCGAATCGTATCGGCACACATCATCCCGCCGACAAATCACTGTAACAGTGTAAACAGCAACGCACACCATACAGCAAAACGGGACGCCTGAACAGCGCCCCGTGATGCCTGCATGTATTTTTACACCGATTTTACAGATCCACCAATGTGCGTTTCTGCAATGATGCAATTTTGTTCAGAGCATTGATGTAGGCCTTGGCTGCCGCGACAATAATGTCGGGATGAGCCCCCTGCCCCAGCTGTTCACGACCTTTTTCTTCTAAACGCACCGTGCACTCACCTTGAGCATCCGTACCGCCGGTGATCGCACCGACGGAGAATTGCAACAGACGGGCATCACAGCCGGAGAGGTCTTTGATTGCTTTGAAAGTCGCATCCACGGGACCGTCACCAATGACTGCCGTCTTACGCACTTCACCATCAACCTCCATTTGAACCGTGGCCGTCGGTGCGGCAAACGAACCGGAAGAGACATTCATTTGCAACAGCTTGTAACGCTCTGGAACGCGAATAATTTCATCGGCAACAATGGCATCAAGGTCTTCGTCAAAAATCTCTTTTTTCACATCAGCTAAGGCTTTAAAACGAACAAAGGCCTTCTCAATATCCTCTTTAGACAGATCGTAACCGAGACTTTCGAGGCGCTGAATAAACGCATGACGACCTGAATGCTTGCCGAGAACCAGTTTATTCTGATTGAGGCCGATGGATTCCGGCGTCATGATTTCATAGGTCGATTTCTCCATCAAAACGCCATGCTGATGGATGCCGGCTTCATGGGCAAAGGCATTCGCACCGACAATCGCTTTATTCGGCTGCACAACAATACCGGTAATCGTGGTCAGTAAACGACTGGTGGCATAGATATGCTCCGTGACCACATCAGTCTTGAACGGCATGATATCCTGACGTGTTTTAAGCCCCATGACCACTTCTTCCAAAGAGCAGTTGCCGGCACGTTCACCGATGCCGTTGATGGTGCATTCCACCTGCCCAGCACCGGCGCGAATCGCTGCCAGAGAGTTAGCAACAGACAGACCGAGATCGTTATGGCAGTGCACCGAGATGACCGCCTTCTCAATATTCGGCACGTTCTCTTTGAGGTAGCGAATAATGTCGTAGTACTCATTGGGCATGGTGTAACCGACCGTGTCGGGGATATTCACCGTGGTCGCCCCGGCATCAATGACCGCCTCAATAACCCGGGCGAGAAACGGCAGACGGGTGCGTACCGCGTCTTCAGCGGAAAACTCAACATTGGGCGTATAACCCGCAGCCCGCTTCACCGCTTTGACCGCCGTCTCAACCACCTCATCCTCGGTCATTTTCAGCTTGTGCTTCATATGAATGTCGCTGGTCGCGATAAAGGTATGGATGCGACCGCGGTCACCGGCATATTTCAGGGCTTCCCAGGCGCGATCAATATCTTTGTCGTTAGCGCGGGACAATCCGGCAATCTGGGGTCCTTTGATCGTTTGGGCGATCTTCTTGACCGCCTCAAAGTCACCTTCCGAAGCAATAGGAAAACCCGCCTCCATGACATCGACATTCATTTTTTCAAGCTGATGGGCAATGCGCAGCTTTTCCTCAATGGTCATACTGGCGCCGGGAGACTGCTCGCCATCACGTAATGTGGTATCAAAAATCAAAATTTTCTTGGGCTCAGACATGTTGTCCTCCTGATAGAACGCCCCGGCGATTACAAACAGGGGCCTGTGTAGAATAAGAAGAAAGTTTAGCAAAACAAACCGGACTGACTAGCTCTCCTAGGTCGGATTCCACACAACCACCCCCTTTCTTACAAAATGTGTTCGTAGAAAAAGATTCTTCAAAAAAATATCCGTGTCTTTTCTATGGAAACGCTTAAAACAAAAAAGGCTTCCACCCCTGAATAACTCAGGGGCGAAAGCCTGTAACTTTCGCGGTACCACCCTGTTTCGGTCCATGCGGACCCTTCATTCACCCTTTACGCAGGCTCACGATTACGGCTAAACACATTGCTTCACCGTAACAGCTCCAAGGCGAGTTCACCCTTATCCTGTACTGGCTTGCACCACCCGCCAGCTCTCTGAAACAGGAATCGGAGTTACTACTCCTCTTCAACGCTTTTCAATAACTGTTGAAACTAAATCACACCCAACCAGATCAAGTCAAATAAACTTGACGCAAATTTCTTTTCATTCGTCGTTTTTCAACCGGGTGAGATTAAGTTTAGCCCTGTGAAACTTTTTCTTCCCGGCGACGACGCATATATGCCATCAGCGCTAAAATTGGGCTAAATATCGTATAGGATAAAAACATGATAAAAAACATCACCGCGGGTTGAGCGACAATGACAATAATCAGTACAATGGCCAACACCAGAATGCCGAACGGTCTGCGTTTATACAGTTCCGGATCTTTAAAAGAATAATACGGCACGTTACTGACCATCAGAATCGCCAGACTGTAAATCAGCACCATTACTGAGACCATGCGAATGGTTCCAGTGCCCCCCAGATGGTAAAACAGTAAGACGCAGGCCGCGACCATACTGGCTGCCGCAGGAATAGGCAGCCCGACAAAGTTCTTGGATTCGACGGTACTGGCCTGAACATTAAATCGGGCCAGACGCAGCGCACCGCAGACAACATAGAGGAACGCCGCCAGCCAACCCAGCTTGCCAAACGGCTGCAGCGCCCAGGTGTACATCAACACCCCGGGAGCAACACCAAAAGCAACCAGGTCCGACAACGAATCATACTCAACCCCAAACTGACTGGTGGTATTGGTCAACCGGGCAATTTTTCCGTCCAGGGCATCAAAAACGGCCGAGACGAGAATAAACCAGGCGGCCACATCGTATTTGTGGTTCATACTGGCAACAATGCCGTAAAAGCCGGCAAACAGGCTGCCGGTCGTCACCAGATTGGGGAGGATATACACGCCACGGCGCACATTTTCCCGCCGCTCGCTGAATGATTTTTTCATTGTAATTGTCCTATTACGGTTTCACCACCCACACAAAGGTCGCCAATTCGCAGTTCGCTGACGGTATCTTTCGGTAAATAAACATCCAATCGTGATCCAAAACGGATGAGACCGAATCGCTGTCCACATTCAAGCGTGTCGCCGATAACCGGGTAGGTCACAATCCTGCGTGCGACCAGTCCGGCAATTTGCACGGCAAGAACTTGTTGCCCCGTTCCGGTTTCGATGAGCATTCCAGCCTGTTCATTCTCAAGACTGGCCTTGTCCAGGGAGGCATTAAAGAACTGCCCCTTGTTGTAAAACTGATCAATCACTTTTCCTGAACAGGGAACCCGATTCACATGAACATCAAACAGCGACATAAAAATACTGATTTTAAGAACATCATCCTTGAAGTAACGTTCTTCCCGGACAACATCGGCAAAGACGACTTTACCATCCGCCGGGGCCACAACAATGTGATCCCCCTGCGGCACCGTGCGATCCGGGTTGCGGAAAAAATAGACGGCAAACAAGGTCACGGCAAGGCAGCACACCGTAATCAGGCTCCAGTCAAGCAATGCCACCACCAGGGTGACAAACGCAAACAGACCGATAAACGGGTAGCCCTCGACGGCAATGGGTTGATTCTGATTGTGCATGATCCGACCTCAAACAAAAGCGGGGGCGAAATTTCGCCCCCGTGAACAGATTCATTCCTGTTTCGATGCTCTGTCATTCGACAGAGACACTCACCGATGAGCCTGTTTCATATACCATAAAAGTGCGCCGAACAAAACCATTGTTCGAGGCTGTCGTTTTTGTGCCGAGACTATTCAGCGCTTTTCCAGCCTTTAGCACCACGTCCTAAAACAACCGGTCCGGAGCGCACCAACTCTTTAAGTCCCAAAGGGCGCAACAGTTCGATCAGTGCATTGATCTTTTGCGGCGTACCCGTGGCCTCAAGGGAATAGGACCGGGGCGTGACATCAACCACATTGGCGCGAAAAATATCGGCGATACGTAAAACTTCCGCACGCGTTTCAGCTTCCGCCGTCACCTTGACCAACAGCATCTCGCGCTCAACAAAATCCTGGTCGGTAAAATCGATGACCTTGATGACGTCGATCAGCTTATTAAGCTGCTTGGTGATTTGCTCAAGAATCCGCTCGTCACCGCTGGTCACAATGGTCATACGTGAAATGCTCTCATCAATCGTCGGAGCGACGGATAGGCTGTCGATATTAAAGCCACGCCCGGAAAACAATCCGGCAACGCGCGGCAACACGCCAAACTCATTTTCAACTAAAACGGATATTGTGTGCTTCATGCAGCAATCTCCCTGGCTGCGGTTCATCATTTCAGACCGCAGCAATCAAGAATGGATATCAATTCAATCGGCTCAACGGCCATCAAGAGGCCAGAACCATTTCGTTCAGACCAGCGCCGGCTGGAACCATGGGCAGAACGTTTTCCTCGCGGGAAACCTTGAATTCCATGATCACCGGTCCCGGCGTCTCCAGAGCCTTTTTGATCACGTCACCGACCTCTTCCACTTTGGTGGCACGCAGACCGGTGGCGCCATAGGCCTCGGCCAACTTGATAAAGTCGATGGGCAGCTCCATGCAGGTTTGGCTGTAACGCTTATCAAAGAAGAGTTGCTGCCACTGACGCACCATGCCGAGGAAGTTGTTGTTGAGAATCACGATCTTGACCGGCAAGCGGTATTGAACCAACGTCGCCAGTTCCTGAGAATTCATCTGGAACGAACCATCTCCGGAAATATCAATGACCTGTCGCTCAGGAAATGCCGCCTGTGCTCCAAGAGCGGCCGGCAAACCGAAGCCCATGGTTCCTAAACCACCGGATGTAACAAACGTGCGCGGTTGCGAGAAATCAAAAAACTGCGCTGTCCACATCTGATGCTGGCCGACTTCCGTGGCAATAATGGCATCGTCGTTGGTCAACTCACGCAACTTTTCAATCACATACTGTGGCTTGATGGTCGACTTGGTCTGCTTGTAAGCCATGGGATGCTGCTCTTTCCACTCATCAACCTGTGTCCGCCAAGCGCCTGTGGCTTCGATGACTTCTTTCAGCTCATTCTGATCACGCTGCACCTTTTCCGTAAGGCGTGGCAGGACATCGTCCAGCATACCGACAATCGGCAGGTCAACGCGGACATTCTTCTTGATCGACGTCGGATCCACATCAACATGAATAATCTTGGCATGCGGGGCGAAGGTGGCAATTTTGCCGGTAACCCGATCATCAAAGCGGGCCCCCAACGCAATCAACAAATCGGAATTGGTCACCGCCATATTGGCATAAAACGTTCCGTGCATCCCCAGCATGCCCATCGACAGAGGATGGGTTTTCGGGAAACTGGCCATACCCATCAGTGTCGTTGTCACCGGAGCCTGAATCGTTTCGGCAAACTTGAGCAGGTCATCGGACACATCGGACAAGGTTGCCCCGCCACCGACATAGATCACCGGTTTACGTGCGGCAAGAATCATCTTTGCCGCTTTTTCCAACTGACGGGGATTGGCATTAACTGTCGGCTTGTAGCCACGCAAGTCAACGTTCTCCGGATAAGAAAACGTCGTTGCATCCACCTGGACGTCTTTGGGCAGGTCAATCAGGACCGGACCGGGACGACCGGTACGGGCAATGTAAAAGGCCTGTTTGACAATCCGCGCCAGATCCTTGACATCCCGTACCAGATAGTTGTGCTTGGTGATCGGCCGGGTAATGCCGATCATGTCCGCTTCCT